>JANNKK010000225.1:0-2311 GCA_031396245.1 Gemmatimonadaceae bacterium | reverse complement strand
GCGACCAGCGCCTTCACCTACACAGCAAACGGCGACCTCTCATTGACGAAGACGGCCACGCCTACCCGCATGGCCACCGGTGACCCTTACACCTACACCATCGTCGTGAGCAACTCGGGCCCCAGCAGTGCCACTTCCGTCGTCATGACGGATACGTTGCCGAGTGGCGTCACTCTGACTGGCGCCGCCGGCACAGGCTGGAGTTGTTCGAACAACGGCGCAACGCCGCCGACCGTCACGTGCACGATGGCCACGCTGGCTGCCGGAACAGCCAACCCGATCACGATCAACGTAACCGCGCCTGCGACGGGCAACCCCGCGCTGGTCAACACCGCTGGTGTCATCAGCGCGACCTCCGATCCCATCCCGGGAAACAATAGCGGCAGCGCCACGATCGAGGTCGTGAATCCTCCCGCCACCCTCACCGTCACCACCGTCTCCGATAGCGGACCGGGATCCTTACGCCGGGCACTCGACGACGCGAACACCGGCCTTTGCACGTCTCCCTGCACGATCGCGTTCAATCTCTCTTCCGTTCAGCCGATCCAGCCGATCACTGCTCTCCCACCCCTCACCGTGCCCGTGATCATCGACGGCACGACCCAACCCGGTTATGCCGGCGTTCCGCTCATCGAGCTCAATGGCTCGCTCTGCGCCTGCGGCATCGGTGTTTCGATGGGAGGCTCGGCAGGGACCATCCGCGGGCTCGCCGTCACCGGCTTCAGTTCCACCGGACTCCATCTCACCGGCTCCGGCGGTCATCAGGTCAAAGCCAGCTACATCGGCGTGACGAGCTCGCAGACAGGTTCGCCCAACGGCGACGGGATCACCGCGGACAGCGCGAACAACATCGTCGGCGGAGCCTCGCCATCGGACGGCAACGTCATCTCCTCGAATGCGACCAATGGGATCAAGCTCCTCCCGGGAGCTTCGTCTACCGTCATCGCCAACAACCGGATCGGCACGACTCCTGACGGCAGCGGGGCCATGCCCAACGGCGTCGGCATCGCCATCGGCAACGTCACGGACGCCGAGGTGACCGCGAACACGATCGCGTTCAGCACCAGCGACGGGATCTACGTGAGCGGCGGTACAGGTCACGAGTTCTCCATCAACACCATCTACTCGAACGGTGGCGGCGCCATCGATCTCCTGAGCGTTCCCGAGCCCACGGCCAACGACACGGGGGATGGTGACACGGGTCCCAATAATCTGCAGAACACTCCGCTGATCACGAGCGCGGTTCTCGCGTCAGGGAACCTCAGAGTCACTCTCGATGTCGACAGCTCCTCGACAGCGGCGGGCTCGATCGTCGTGGAGCTTTTTGAAGCATCCGGCCCCCATCTCGACACGGCCTGTTTCAACGGCAATGCGTTGTCTGGCGTTCAGGTCATCGTCCCTGCCGGATC
Organism: Gemmatimonadaceae bacterium; assembly: GCA_031396245.1. Lineage (GTDB taxonomy): Bacteria > Gemmatimonadota > Gemmatimonadetes > Gemmatimonadales > Gemmatimonadaceae > Pseudogemmatithrix. The sequence goes on along the minus strand of JANNKK010000225.1, from coordinate 902 downwards.
CATCGTGGCAGGTCAGAGCATCGTCGCCACGGCGACCAGCTTCGCGACCGCGTGCGGCGCCGCGACTCCCGTCATTGGTGACGGAACTTCGGAGTACTCCACCAGCGCCGTCGTCGCTGCCTGTGCTCCACCGACCGCAAGCATCAGCGCCACTGCGACCAGTTTCTGTACAGGCGGCAGCGTCACGCTGTCCGCAGGGGCATCCGGCGGCATCGCACCGTATGCCTACCAGTGGTTCAGCGGCGCGGCCCCTCTCAGTGGGGCAACATCCGTCACGCTGGTGGTCACGAGCGGGGGCAGCTACAGCGTCACGGTCACCGACTCCATCGGCTGCTCCTGCTCCTCGGCCCCGATGGCGATCGCCGAGGCTGCGCCCCCCGTGGCCACGATTACTGCGGGGAGTTCCACCACTTTCTGTGCAGGTGGCGGCGTCGCGCTCACCGCCAGCGCCGGCTCCTCCTGGTTGTGGACCCCTGGCGGCGCCACCACGCAGTCCATCACCGCCACAGCCTCGGGCAACTACAGCGTCACGGTCACCGATGCAAATGGTTGCAGCGCTACATCGGCTCCCACGACCGTCACCGTTCAGAACACGCCGTCCCCAACGATCACGGCCGGTGGTCCTACGACCTTCTGCCAGGGAGGCAGCGTCACTTTGACCGCGGGCAACGGTACGTCGTGGCTCTGGTCCAACGGCGCCAGCACGCAGTCGATCATCGTCGCTTCCTCAGGCAACTTCAACGTGACGGTGTCGAACGGCAGCTGCAGCGCTTCATCCTCCTCCCCGACGATCGTCACGGTCGAGCCGCTTCCCCTGGCCTCCATCGCCGCGCCCCCATCCGCGTGTCCCGGTACACCGTTCGTACTCGACGCCGGCAGCGGCTTCAGCTCCTACCTCTGGT
>JANNKK010000224.1:0-3828 GCA_031396245.1 Gemmatimonadaceae bacterium | reverse complement strand
AGCGTCTTCATCACCGCCTGCGCCGGTGAGAGTCCCTGCCGCATGAACTCCACCGTCAGGAAGGCGCCGCACGCCTTGATGTTCGCTTCGCCGCGGCCGGTCGAGCCGGCGGCACCGACGGTGTTGTCGCAGTACTGACCGGCGCCGACGATCGGCGAGTCGCCCACGCGGCCGGGGATCTTCCACGCCATCCCGCTGGTGCTCGTCACCGAGCTCAAGTCCCCGGCGGCGTTCACCGCGCTCATGTTGATCGTACCGGTGGTGAACTTGAGCGCGACGTCGCCTTCGCGGTCGAGCCAGGCGTCATTGGGATTCAATCTCGCCTTCCAGCGCAGCCAGTCCTGCCGCGTGCGCTCGGTGAGAAGGTTCATCGGCTTGAACCCCATCTCGACCGCGAACCGGCGCGCTCCCTCGCCGACGAGCATCACGTGGTCGGTGTGGTCCATCACCGCCTTCGCGACGAGACTCGGGGTGGCGATGTCCTCGATCGCACCCACCGCGCCGGCGCGCTTGGTCGGGCCGTGCATGCAGCTCGCATCGAGTTGCACGACGCCGTCGGCGTTCGGCAGGCCGCCGTAGCCGACCGACTGATCGTCGGGGTCGAGCTCGGTGATGTTCACGCCGGCGATGATCGCGTCGAGCGTGTCCAGACCGCGATTGATCTGGTCGTAGGCGACGCGGACGCCCCGGATGCCGTTCGCCGAACCGATGACGACAGTTTTCCCACGCGCCTGCAGGGACGCGGGAGGGCGCGCCGAGCTCTGCGCCTCTGCGCGATCAGCGATGAACGAGGCGGCGGCCGCAGCGGCGGATGCGGACAGGAAGTCTCTGCGGGAGGGCATTCGGCTTTCCGGGTTCGTGGCTCCGGCGAACCTACTTCTCTCCGAGTCCCGAGGGAACTGCAACTGCTTCCACCACAGAGGCACAGAGAACAGCAGAGAACTGCACCTGCCGCTCACCACAGGGATACAGGGGCTGCAGGGAACCGCCACGGCAGGAACGGGGGGAACTGCCACTCAGTGACGCCTCAGCTGCGGCGCCCCCCGCCCCTCGCTGAGTCGCAGTTCCCCCAGGATTTGCAGTTGCAGCTCTCTGTGGCCCTCTGTGCCTCTGTGGTGAAAGCAGTCGAGCAGTAGCTTTCACGGACCATGCCCGCCCACGACCTCTCCCGCATCCCCTTCTTCGACGGCGTGCCGAACGAGCTGCTCTGGCACCTGAGCCGCGCCGGCGAATCGAAGGAATACGCCGCCAACGACCTCGTCTTCAAAGCCGGCGAGAAACGCCAGGCCTTCTGGGTGATCCTCGAAGGCACTCTTGCGATCGAATCCCCCCACGGCACCGACCGCATCCGCATCGCGACGCTGGGCCCCGGCGAGATCCTCGGCGAGAGCGTCCTCCTCGACGAACCGACCCACGCGACCGACGGCCGTGCCCTGCAGAGGACCGTCACCCTCCGCTTCGGCCGCGACACCCTCGACCAGCTCCTCAAGGACAAGCCGGCCCTCCACGCCGCACTCATCTCCCGCGCCGCGCGCGCGATCCGCGATCGCCTCCGCGCCGCCGACGCATCGCTCACCGGCCAGGGCCGTCTCCTCGGCTTCTCCGGTGCCACGCGCAAGGAGCACGACCTCCTCGGCGAACGCGACGTACCCGATGCGGCGCTCTACGGCATCCAGACGCTTCGGGCGATCGAGAACTTCCCGATCACCGGCGTGACGCTCCGCGATTTCCCCGAGCTCATCATCGCCCACGCGCAGGTGAAGGAAGCGGCGGCGAACGCCAATCTCGAACTCGGCGACCTCCCCAAGGACGTCCACGACGCTATCGTCGCCGCCTGTCACGAGATCATCGGCGGCCGGCACCATGAGCACTTCCGCGTCGACATGATCCAGGGGGGCGCGGGAACGTCGACGAACATGAACGCCAACGAGGTCATCGCGAACCGGGCGCTCGAGCTGCTGGGCGAGCTGCGCGGGAACTACGAGCGGGTGCACCCCACCGAGCACGTGAACCTCGCGCAGAGCACCAACGACGTCTATCCGACCGCGATCCGCCTCGCGTTGCACCACGCGATCGGCGGCCTGCAGGCGCAGATGCGCCTCTTGGTCGCCGCGCTCCTCGCGAAGGGCACGGAGTTCGCTCCGCACATCAAGATGGGCCGCACGCAGTTGCAGGACGCGGTGCCGATGACCCTGGGCCAGGAGTTCAACGCCTTCGGCCACACGATCGCCGAGGATGTGGACCGGCTCGAGGAAGCGAAGGCGCTGATGCGCGAGATCAACATGGGCGCGACGGCGATCGGCACCGGCATCACCGCGCCGGGCGGCTACGCCGAGAAGGTGCGAGCCGAGCTGAGCGCGGTGACGGGACTCCAACTCATCACCGCCCCCGACCTGGTCGAGGCGACGAGCGACACCGGGGCCTTCGTGCAGATCTCCGGTGTGCTGAAGCGCTGCGCGGTGAAGCTCTCGAAGGTCTGCAACGACCTGCGGCTCCTCTCCAGCGGCCCGCGCGCGGGGTTCGGCGAGATCAGCCTCCCGGCGATGCAGCCAGGGTCGAGCATCATGCCGGGGAAGGTGAACCCGGTGATCCCCGAGGCGGTGAATCAGGTCTGCTTCGACGTGATCGGCGGCGACGTCACGGTGACGATGGCGGCCGAGGCGGGGCAGCTGCAGCTCAACGTCTTCGAGCCGATCATCGCCTTCCGCCTGCTGCGCAACATCAGCGCACTGCGCAATGCCTGCGCCGTGCTGCGCGAGAAGTGCATCGTCGGGATCGAGGCGAACCCCGCCCAGATGCGGATGTTCGTCGAGCGGTCGATCGGGATCGTGACGGCCCTTGTCCCCGAACTGGGGTATGAGGCCTGCACGAAGCTGGCGAAGGAGGCGCTGGACTCGGGGCGCGGGGTGATGGAGCTGATCCTCGAGCAGAAGCTGCTCACGAGGCAGCAGGTCGAGGATCTCTTGGACCCGAAGAAGATGGCGGGAAGAGGCTGACGGCGGTTGGCGGTTGGCGGACGGCAGTGAACGGCAGATGGGAGAGGAGGTGTCGTTGCCTCACCTCTCACATCTCCCATCTCCCATCTGGAGTTGATATGGCTGGCACGAAGTTGGACGGCGCTGGCGCCCAGAAGATGAAGACCATCGAAGAGGCCCTGCTGACCGTGCAGAAGCTCCACGGCTTGGTCGAGCGCACCGCGATCGAGGTGAAGAACCAGCGCGCGGCGGGGGTGTTGCCGCAGCAGGTCAAGCGGGTCGCGGTCCCCCTCCAAGGCCAGCTCAAGGGCCAGTTCGGGATGATCGCGGATCAGGTGTCGGCGCTGATCCTCGCGACTGGGCGGGGCGGCGGGGATCAACTCAAGGTCCGGGCCATGCGGGAGTACGTCGCGCAGATCCGGCAGGCGCTGGAGATCACGGCGAACAAGGTCAAGGAGCAGCACGCCGTTCCGGTCGAGGGCTCACCTAGCTGAGTCGCGCCGGACCGACGCGGACGCGACGAAAGAGCCGCCCTTTTCGCCTTGCCCCTCCCTCGGGGCACGCGTAATTTCCCGTCGCTTGTACGCTCCGGTGCAAGCGTCGGGGAGCGCCTCACCGAGCTTCCCCTTCCCCCAGCCTTCCGACCGATGTCGATGCTGCGCCTGCGCCAGGCAGCACCCGCGCTCCTCGTTGCAGCGTGCCTCGTGGCGCTCTCCGCGTGTGGCGGAACGGAGTATCCGAACTCCACGTTCATCCGCAACACCGACCTCAACACCGCGACCGACGAGCTCTGGGACAAGCTCCTCTTCTGGGGGACGATCGTCTTCGTCTTCGTCGAGACCGCGCTGGTCGT
>JANNKK010000008.1:0-3634 GCA_031396245.1 Gemmatimonadaceae bacterium | reverse complement strand
AGCTCATCGAACCCCTGGTCGTGGAAGGCGAGGGGGATCTGGTAGATCGTCGAGACGTCGCGGCTCTCGATGACCGAGCTGAACTCGACGTTGCAGAAGAGGGCGATCTTGCGCTTCACGTCCTCGGCCAACGGGCGCTCGGTGCGACAGATGAGGATGTCGGGCTGGATACCGATCTCCATCAGGTCGCGGACCGAGTGCTGCGTCGGCTTCGTCTTCACCTCGCCGGCGGCGGCGATGTACGGCACGAGCGTGAGGTGGATGAAGACCGTGCTCTCGCGTCCGATGTCGTGGCGGAACTGGCGGATCGCCTCAAGGAACGGGAGGGACTCGATGTCGCCGACCGTGCCACCGACCTCGACGATCACGATGTCGTTCTCTGGCGCCACGCGGCGGAGCGCGCTCTTGATCTCGTCGGTGATGTGCGGGATGACCTGCACGGTGGAGCCGAGGTACTCGCCGCGCCGTTCCTTCGTGATGACGTTCGAGTAGATGCGGCCGGTGGTGATGTTGTTCGCCTGCGTGAGCGGCCGGTCGATGAAGCGTTCGTAGTGCCCGAGGTCCAGGTCGGTCTCGGCGCCGTCGTCGGTGACGTAGACCTCGCCGTGCTGGAAGGGGGACATCGTCCCCGGATCCACGTTGAGGTACGGGTCGAGCTTCATCATCGTGACGCGGAGGCCGCGTTCGACGAGGAGCCGGCCGAGCGAGGCGGCGGCGATCCCCTTCCCCAGCGACGAGACGACGCCGCCGGTGATGAAGATGAACTTCGGGGAGGAATGCGGGGTGGTGGGCGTCATCAGGCGGTCCTGTCGGCGGTAGCCGACCAGTGGGCGTTGGCGCGGATGAGGTCGTCCTCGGTATTCACTTCGCCCCACGACGGGGCGTCCACGATCGCGACGCCCATCGCCAGCCCACCGGCGAGGGCGCGCAGTTGTTCGAGCTTCTCGACCTGTTCGAGCGGGTGCGGCGGGAGCGAGACCCACTTCTGCAGGGCGTCACGGCGGCAGGCGTAGATGCCCATGTGTTGGAAGATCATCGCGTCGCGCGTGACCTTGTCGGCGTCGTCGCGGAGGAAGGGGATCGCGGCGCGCGAGAAGTAGAGGGCGCGACCGTCATCGGCGCGGACGACCTTCACGCAGTTGGGATCGTAGAGGACCGCGGGATCGCGGTGGCCGGCGGCGGTTCCCAATGGGAAGCCGTGATCCCGGACCATCGCGATCGCCCCCGCCATCGCATCGCCGCGCATGAACGGTTCGTCGCCCTGGACGTTCACGATGATGTCGTGGGACTCGTACCGGGGATCATCGGCGACCTCGGCAACGCGGTCGGTGCCGGAGGGGTGCGCTTCCGAGGTGAGCATCACTTCCCCACCGGCGTCGCGGACCACCTGCGCGACCTCCTCGGTCTCGGTGGCGACGACGATGGAATCAGCGAGTCCAAGGGAGCGAACACGCTCCAGGACGCGGACCACGAGGGGCTTGCCGCCGAGGAGTCTGAGGGGCTTTCGGGGGAGGCGCGTCGCCCCGAGTCGAGCGGGGATCACGGCGAGAACGCTCAAGGACGGCTCACCGGGAGGGGGCGCGAGGACGCAAAATCCACGCCAAGGCAATCTATAGACGGCCCCGACGCGAACAAGAGGGAATCACAAATCGGTGCTCGGCCGGCCGAAAATCGCGCCCAGAAGGCGGCTTCTGGACCCTCAGCCGGGCGGCGGGAGGGGCGGGTTGATGCGGAACCGGACCGCGTACTCGACGTCGAGGGAGTCCCGCTGCACGCCCCAGACGTAGGGCCCGCGCATCGTGGAGAGTCTCGTTAGGGACGGCAGGGCCACTCGGCCGAGCAGCTCCCCGTCTGGCGAGAAGACGTCGTAGACGAGGGGTTCGCGGGTGGTGAAGCGGACGGTGGGTGGCGCCCCCTCGCGCACCGGCGCGAGCTCGGCGGTGGGGATGACCTCGGCGGGCTGGGAGATCAGCACCCAGATTCGACCGTCGCGGCCGACCTCGAACGACCGGTAGGCCGGCTTGTGTGACGGGACGGTCGGCCCACTCCAACTCCAGGTGGGATCGACGCGCAGCATCGCCTCCTCCACCTGCTGCCGGCGTTCGGTGGCTTCCGTCGGTGAGACGGGAACGGGGACGAACTCCCGGACGACCTTGCGCGGCCGCCCTCCGGCGCGCGGGAGGATGTAGAAGACGTAGGGATCACCGGGACCCGAGACGAGCGAGCCGTTCGGGGCGATGCGATTCGAGTTCTGCGGGGAATACGGCAGGCCGTACGTGATGTTGCTGCCGCCATCCTTCGACTGTGCCCTGAGCGTCGGTGCCGGCTCACGCCACTCGATGAACTGGGTCGAATCGTGCACCTCGCCCGACAGCGACATGCGGATGAGCCCGCGCCTCGTCTTCGCTCGGTCGGCGGGGTCGCGAAAGATGATCGCGTCCGCGAAGACGGTGCCCGCCGTGTCCGCGTGCAGCATGCCTTGGCCGTAGGACCCGGTGACCGGCATCCGCACCGTCTCGAGGAAGTCCCCCGCAGGAGTGTAGAAGTTCAGCCGCGCGCCACTCGCGTCCCAGAGGAGAAGTCGATCATCGGCGAGGGCCACGAGGCCATTGAGATGGTCGTACTCGCCGGGTCCGCCACCCTTTCGTCCGACCGAGCGCACGAAGGCGCCGGTCGAATCGAACAGCCGGACCGCCACGGCTTGCGCGTCGTGCACGAGCAGTCGCCGCCCGGCGTGCCAAGCACTGTGCCGACTTCGCCGAAGGTCACCGTCTCGTCCCCCTCCTCGGCGCCGACGCGGAGCTCGGCCACCAGCGAGCGGACGTGGGTCGGTGGCACCTCACCGGTGATGCGGATGATCGTGGTGTCGCCCGTGCTGTCGACGGTCGTCACCCACGGGGTCGGATCGAAGGCGTCCGACTCTGCGTCGCCGGCGCAGGCTGCTAGAACGCCAACTAGTGCGAAAACGAAGAGTCGCGTCATCGACGCGTCCGGACAACGGTGAGGAAGTTGGAGAGGATCCGCTTCCCTTCCGGTGTCCCGATCGACTCCGGATGGAACTGGACCCCGTACACCGGGTGGGTCCTGTGTTGGACCGCGTGGATCTCGGTCGCGTCGTCCACTGCGGTGGCGGTGACCTCGAGTTCGGGTGGAATCGAGTCATGTTCGATTACGAGGGAATGGTACCGCATCACCTCAAGTGGATTCGAGACGCCCTCGAACAACCGCTTGCGGTCGTGGCGGATATGGGAGGTCTTGCCGTGCATCACGCCGCGCGGAGCGCGGATCACGCGGCCCCCATAGGCCTCCCCGATCGCCTGGTGCCCGAGGCAGACGCCGAGGATCGGAGTGGCGGGGCCGAGTCGCCTGATCAAGGGAACCGAGATTCCGGCGGCGTCGGGAGTGCCAGGCCCTGGGCTGATCACGATTGCCTTCGGCTTGAGCTCAGCCGCATCGTCGACACTCAGCGTGTCATTCCGGACGACGTGCGGCTGCTCCCCCAACTCCCCCAAGTACTGGACGAGGTTGTAGGTGAAGGAGTCGTAGTTGTCGATGACGAGGAGCATCGGTTCCCGAATCTAGCGTCGAGGGAACGGCAACTGCATTCACCACAGAGAGCACAGAGGACACAGAG
>JANNKK010000189.1:0-5895 GCA_031396245.1 Gemmatimonadaceae bacterium | reverse complement strand
CCGTCCCACCCGACGACATCCAGTGGATGATGGTCGAGTACGATCTCGTTCAATCCATCGTACTGCTTCACGATGAGGGGGAAGTCCCCCTTCTCGTCGTAGGTCTTGAGGTCGCGCGGCACGCGGAAGTCGCGCTCGCTGTACGGCGCCCCTTCGAGCACCTGCCCGTACTGGTTGAGATACCGCGAAGGCGGCCGCACGTAGCCCCGGCTCTCCATCACGAGCAGCTTGGCCGGCTTCGTGAACTTGTACCGATGAAGGATCCCGCGATGGATCACGAGATAGTCGCCGGGGATGATCGGGAGGTTCCCGTACTGCGTCTCGAGCTTCCCTTCCCCTTCGGCCACGTACACCACCTCATCGGCCTGCGCGTTCCGATAGAAGTGCTCGTCCTGCTTGTCGGGCGCGACGTAGTGCATCGCGATGTCGTCGTTGAACAGGATCGGCGTCCGGTCCAGCGTGGGACTCCCGCCGCGCGCGATCTGCGCTGTGCGGAAGTGCCGGTGCTTGAGCGTGCGATCGGGATCCATCTCGAGCTTGGTCTCGCGGAGGCGCCGCACCGATCTCACCATCGTCGGCGGATGAATGTGGTACATCAGCGCCGCCGGACCGTGGAATCCCTCGATACCGACGAGCTGCTCGGAATAGAGCCCGCCATCAGGCCGGCGGAAGATGATGTGGCGCTTGCGAGGGATCTTCCCCAGCGTGTGATACATCGGCATCAGGCGTTCCCCTGGTCGTGGACTGCCAACGGCTCGATCTTCTTCGCGCGCTTGAGCGAAGCGACAATGAGGCGCTTCAGGGCGCTGCGATCGATCCCGGCGAGACTCCTCAGGTAGAGGCATCCCTTCCCGAGCGAGTGCTTACCGACCTCGGCAAGAAGCGCGGCGTCGTGGTCCCACCCACCGAGCACGTAGAGGGTGAGCGTTCCTTTGCGCGGTGAGACACCCGAGACGAACCACTCCCCCTCTCGTCCCGACTTCCCGCGGTAGTGGTACGTCCCGAAGCCGACGATGGAAGTCCCCCACATCTTGGGCTCCTGCTTCGTCGCGCTGCGCAGCATGTCAGCGACCGCGATCGTGTCGGCCCGCTGCACCTCGTCGGGGATGCTTTTCAGGAATCGGTCCACGCTCGCGTCATTGACCTGGGTCTTGAGCTCGGCCGACTTCGCCTTCCTTGGCTTGGCACGCGCCGCCGCCGTGGCAGGTTGCCGTCCGCCGTCCGCCGTCAGCCGTCTCGCAGCCATCACAGATTGCCCCGAAGCGCCTGCTCACGTTCGATGCTCTCGAACAGCGCCTTGAAGTTCCCTGCACCGAAGCACTTCGCCCCCTTTCGCTGGATGATCTCGAAGAAGAGCGTCGGCCGATCCTCCACCGGCTTCGTGAAGATATGCAGCAGGTACCCCTCCTCATCACGGTCCACGAGGATCCCGAGCTCGGCCAGTGGCGCGATGTCCTCGTCGATCTTGCCGACGCGCTGCAGCACCGTGTCGAAGTAGGACTTGGGAATCGACAGGAACTCGACCCCGCGCGACTTGAGGAGCCGCACGGTGGCGATGATGTCGTCGGTGGCGACGGCGATGTGCTGCACGCCGGGGCCGCGGTAGAAATCAAGATATTCCTCGATCTGCGACTTCTTCTTGCCCGCCGCCGGCTCGTTGATCGGGAACTTGATCCGACCATTCCCGTTGCTCATCACCTTCGACATCAACGCCGAGTATTCGGTCGAGATCGTCTTGTCGTCGAAGGAGAGGAGGTTGAAGAACCCCATCACGCGTGAGTAGAACTCGACCCAGTGGTTCATCTTGCCGAGTTCGACGTTTCCGACGCAGTGGTCGACGTATTTGAGGCCGGCGCTCTGCGGCTTGAAGGGACTGTTCACCGGCTGGAAGCCGGGAAGGAAGAGTCCCTTGTAGTTCCGCCGCTCCACGATCGAGTGGATCGTATCACCGTAAGTGCGGATGCCGGCGATGATGACCTCGCCCTGCTCGTCCTTCATCACGGTCGGTTCCTGCACGGAGACGGCGCCGCGCTCCATCGCCTTCTTGTAGGCGTCGCGGGCATCGTCCACCCAGAACGCCATGTCGCGCACGCCGTCGCCGTGCTTGTGGATGTGCGCGGCCATCTCCCCTTCGGGCCCCATCGGCGTGGAGAAGACAAGGCGGATCTTCCCCTGCTCGAGCAGGTAGCTCGCGCGGTCGCGGGTGCCGGTCTCCGGGCCGCGGTAGGCCTTCAGCTCATAGCCGAAGGCACTGCGGTAGTAGTGCGAGGACTGCTTGGCGTTGCCGACCCAGAATTCGATGTAGTCGGTTCCGTTGATCGGAAAGGTGTCGTGGGCCTTCTCGGCGACGGGCTTGGTGGCGGTGCTCATCCCTCTCTCCTCGCGGGGTCCGAGGGAGAATATACCGCGCTGACCTCTATTGGCGGAGGAGGCGCAGGTGCTAGGCGAAGAGGAGTCGAAGCGTCGCTTCGTCGGCGTTGCCACCGGAGAGGATCACGCAGACGGTCTTTCCCTCGAGGGAATCCGCGACCCGCAGGAGTCCAGCCAGCCCAACGGCGCCGGAGGGTTCGACGAGGTTGTGCGTGGTCCTGATGAGCAGGCGCGTTGCGGCGATGATCGACGGCTCATCCACGGTCAGGAATCCCTGCAGGCCGGCGCAGAGCGCGGGCAGTGTCAGCGCGTAGCTGTTCGCCGTCGCGATGCCATCCGCGATGGTCACCGGAGCGATCGGCCCGACGGGCGCCTTGGCTTTCCAACTCTCGTACACGGCCGGCGCTCCAGCCGCCTGGACCCCGAGGACCGCCACGCCGGGCCGTTCGGCCGCGAGGACCACCATCGCGCCTACTGCCTGCGAGCCGCCGCCGATCGCTATCACCATCGCGTCGAGGCGTGGCGCCTCTTCGAGCACCTCGAGCGTGATGGTTCCTGCCCCTTCGATGACGTGCCGGTTGTTCGTGGAGTGGATCACCGTCAGCCCGTCTGCTCCCGCCAACCGCTCGGCCTCGGCCACCGCGTCGTCATACGTCTCGCCTGCCTCGAGGACACGTGCCCCGAATCCGCGCATCGCCGCGTTCTTCTCAGGGTTGTTCCCGCGCGGGACCACCACCGTGGCTGCCACGCCGAGCCGCGACGCCCCGAAGGCGACCCCTTGCCCGTGATTCCCGCGCGATCCGCAGATGACGCCGCGGCGGCGCTCCTCGGCGCTCAACGCCGTCACCGCAGCCAGTCCGTTCCGCACCTTGAAGGAGTTGGTCGGCAGGTGATTCTCGTGCTTGACGAGGACCCGGATCCCGTGTCCCACGCACTCATCGAGCGTGGGGTACGACCGCAGTGGCGTCCGCTGGAGGAAGGGCGCGATGCACGTCCGCGCCGCCCGGACCTCCGCCGCGCTGACCGGGAACGCGAGGCCGCTCACTCGCTCGGCTTTACCCGCGCGAGCAGCGCGGCGAAACGGGGATCGGCCCGCATCGGGTCGACGATCGGGTCCATCGCCGCCCAGACGAGCCAGACCGCGCGCTCCCGCAGGGCGTGGGACATCTCCTCCAGGCCGGCGTCGTCGCGACCCAGCGCGTGCTCGAGGAGCGACAGATCGAACGCCGACACGTATTGGTGCTTCGCTCGTTCCCTCAGCTCGCGCAGCACCTCCTCCGCCTCCCCGGAGCGGCCCGCGCGCGCAAGCGCGATGCCGCGGAAGCCGTCGGTGCCGGAGGACGCACCGGAGATTCGGCTCTCCTCTTCGAAGACCCGCACCGCCTCCGCGTACTCTCCCGTCGCGATGTGCGAGAGGCCCAGCCACACCATCACCGGCGTGAAGGATTGGTCCATCGCAAGGGTTCGCCGGCATTCGGTGATGGCTGCGGCGAAGTCCCGGTCAAAGTAGTGCGCCATGCCACGCACCGTGTTGATGATGAGGCCCAGTGGATCGAGTTCCTGAGCCTTGCGCGCCTCGGCCACTGCGTCCCGTGTGCGACCCTGCGACATCAGCAACTCGGCGTACCAGTGGTGGCCGGTCGGGAAGTTCGGATTGAGTTGCAGGGCCCGTTGGAACTCCCGTTCGGCGCCGGACCAGTCCCAGTCATACGTCATCAGCGCGAAGGCCATCGACGAGTGAGCCTCGGGGAGCGCGGGGTCGATCAAGAGGGCCGTCGCGGCAGCGCTCTTCGCCTTGGGAAACGCCTCCCGGGGTGGGATCAACCGGTACCAGCCGAGCAGGTTGTAGGAGTCGGCGATCCCGGCGTGCGCGAGTGCGAAACGCGGGTCGAGGTCTGCGGCCTTCGAGAAACAGCGGTCGGCGTGCACCAGCGATGCTCCGCGCCGGTTCCAGTGATAGCGTCCCTCCAGAAAGAGGTTGTACGCCTCGAGATTCGCCGTCGGCGCCTTCACGAGCCGCGGATCGGACCCGCGCCCCAGTTTGACTTCGAGGTTCGAGACGATCGCCTGCGCGATCTCATCCTGGATCGCGAAGACATCATCCAGTTCGCGGTCGTAGCGCTCTGACCAGAGATGATAGCCATCACGCACGTTGATCAGCTGCGCTGTCACGCGAAGGCGATTGGCCGCCTTCCGCACACTCCCCTCGAGCACCGTGGCGACGTTGAGCTGGTCGCCGATCCGGCGGATGTCGGTATCCTGTCCCTTGAAGGCGAAGGACGAAGTGCGCGAGGCGACGCGCAGCCCGTCGAGTTTCGCCAGGACATTGATGATCTCCTCGGTGATCCCGTCGGCGAAGTACTCGTTGTCCTTGTCGGAACTCATGTTCGCGAAGGGGAGCACCGCGATCGACGCCGGGGCCGGTCCGCTCACCGTCGGATGACTCGCCGTCCGTGGCGACGATGCCAGCGCGCGAAGCGCCTCCGCGAACGCGCCCGCGGTCGCGTACCGGTCCGCTGGGTCCACCGCGATCGCGTGCGTGACGACCTCCGCGATCTCGTGAGCGACATTCGGCGCGACGTCCCGAAGTCGAGGGACGGGCTGCGTGAGTCGTGCCGACATCACCGCCATCGAGTTGGATCCGCGGAACGGCGTGCTCCCGGAGAGCATCTCGAACAGCACGCAGCCGAGCGAGTAGACGTCACTGCGGCCATCGATCTGCGCTTCACCCGTGACCTGCTCGGGGCTCATGTAGGCGGGAGTGCCGACGACGATCCCCGCGTGCGTGATGCGGTCATCCCCAGCTTGGCTCACCGCCCGCGCGATCCCGAAATCGGTCACCACAGCGTGGCCGTCCTCGAGGAGGATGTTGCCTGGCTTGATGTCCCGATGGATCACGCCGTGGCGGTGCGCGTGATCCAGCGCTTCCGCGACCTCTGCACCGATCACCATTGCGTCGCGCGGGCTCAAGACCCGGTCCTGCGCGAGCCGGTCCTGAAGCGACAGCCCGGGGACGTAGGGCATCACGTACCAGAGATACTCGCCAGCCGCACCCGAGTCGTGGAGCGGGAGGATGTTCGGATGCCGGAGACCCGCCGCGACTTTGATCTCGCGAAGGAATCGTTCGGCGCCGATGGCGAGATCAGGCCGGAGGACCTTGAGCGCGATCTCGCGGTCGTGCCGCACGTCATGGGCGAGATAGACGGTCGCCATGCCGCCACGACCGAGTTCTCGCCGAACCCGGTAGCGCTCGCCGAGCGACTCGGCCAGGATCTCGGTGGGATCTCGCATCGCGACGGGGAAACTATCGGTCGACGCACACGGTAGCGAGCGCCGTCCGCCGTCCGCCGTCTACATCCGCAGCGCCGGAAGGTCCTGAAAGAGCCGAAGCGCCTCCGGATTCGCCAGCGCATCCGTGTTCTTGACGCTGCGTCCGTGCACGACGTCCCGCACCGCGATCTCCGAGATCTTGCCACTGATCGTACGGGGGATGTCAGCCACCGCCTCGATCACCTTCGGCACGTG
>JANNKK010000006.1:0-4295 GCA_031396245.1 Gemmatimonadaceae bacterium | reverse complement strand
TTTCATTGGAGGTCAGCAGCAGGCTTTCGACCACATTGCGCAATTCGCGGACGTTGCCGGGCCACGAATAGGCGCGCAGCAGCGACATCACGTCGGCACCGAAAGAACGGCTCGAAATGCCGTGTCGCTCGGCCAGGCTGCAATTGAAATGCTCGGTCAGCAGATCGACATCCGACTTCCGTTCGCGCAAGGGCCAGATCAAGAGAATCGGCCGGGCCCCGTTGGCAGAACACGTCGCCACCATCGCCGCGGCGTAGCTGACGGCCTCCTCGGGGGTCACGGTCCCGTTGGTCTCGACCGTGAGGGCGAGGCGATCATAGTCGGTGCGCTGGCCGACGCGCGTCTCGGCGACGGCGAAGTTCACGCGCTTGACCGGCGAGTAGATCGAGTCGATGCGGACGAGGTCCACCGGCAGCGACCGGTCGGTCGGGTGCTGGTCGGCCTCGAGGTAGCCGCGGCCCTTGTTCACGTAGAGTTCGACCGAGAGGTCGCGCTCATCCTGCATCGTGAAGAGGTGGTGCGACGGGTTCACGATCGTGACGCCGCCGTGCGAGTCGAGCTGGGCGGCGGTGACCGCGCCGGACTTGCGGACCTTGAGGCGCAGGATCGCGTCCTCGACGTCGTCGTCGAGCGCGAGCGTCAGCGTCTTGAGGTTGCCGATGATCTGGTGGACGTCCTCGACGACGCCTTGGATGGTCTGGTGCTCATGCAACACGCCGTCGATGCGGAAGCCCCAGACCGCGGAGCCGCGCAGCGACGAGAGCAGCATGCGACGCATCGCATTGCCCAGCGTGTGCCCGTAGCCGCGCTCGAGCGGCTGGAGCCGGAATTCCGCGACGTTCGCCAGACGGAGACGCAGATCCTGCAGGTCAAGAATTTCGGCAAGAAGTCCCTCCAGGAGATCGCCGACCTCCTCGAGAAGGAAGGACTGAACTTCGGGATGAAGTTCGAGGAGTCGACGGACGGTGTGCGCGTCGCCGATTGGGGCACGCCGCCGAGCCGCGCCGCCGCGAACGCGCCCGACGACGAGGAGGAGTAGGACCGATGCGTCACCGCAAGGCAGGCCGGAGCCTCCGGCGCACCTCCGAACAGCGCCTCGCGCTGCTCCGGAGCCTCGCGTCCGCGCTCATCGAGCGTGGCGCGATCGAGACGACCGAGGCCAAGGCGAAGGAGCTGCGGCCCTTCGTCGAGAAGCTGATCACCAAGGCCCGCACCGGCACGTTGCACGCGCGCCGGCTGGCGGGACGGCACGTCCAGAAGCGGGAACTGGCCGACAAGCTCTTCCAGGAAGTCGGTCCGAAGAACGCGAAGCGGGCCGGTGGGTACACGCGCATCCTCAAGACTGGCCACCGCAAGGGTGACGGGGCGGAGATGGCGCGGATCGAAATCATCGAGGGCTGACCCGTGGCCATCCAGCGCAATCGCTGCTACGTCTGCGACAAGGGCGTGGCGTTCGGCAACAACCGTTCGCACGCCAACAATGCGACCCGCCGCACTTGGAAGCCCAATCTCCAGGTCGCCCGGATCGTGATTGAAGGAAAGATCACGAAGATCAAGGTCTGCACCCGCTGCCTGAACGCCGGCAAGATCCAGCGCGCGCCGCGCGGGACCGCAGCCGCGGTCTAAGGACGCCTCAACTCGGCGAACTCGGCGGGGAGAGCGTCTCTGGCGTTTTCCCCGTTTTGTTTAGCGGCGGACGGCAGACGGCGGACGGCAGTGACGTTTCTCCTTCCACCTTCCTCCTTCCCACTGCCCTTTGAAGTCCGCGCTGATCACCGGCATCACCGGCCAGGACGGCTCCTACCTCGCCGAGGTCCTGCTCGCGAAGGGGTATCGGGTCGTGGGGATCGTGCGGCGCTCCTCGACCACGCCCTACGACCGGATCGCGCACCTCGTCGACCGGATCGAGCTCGTCTCGGCCGACCTCCTCGACCAGACCTCTCTCGTCGATGCACTCGCCGAGGTCCAGCCCGATGAGATCTACAACCTCGCGGCCCAATCCTTCGTCGCGACCTCGTGGACCCAGCCGGTGCTCACCGGGGAGTTCACCGCGCTCGGCGTGACTCGGATGCTCGAGGCGATGCGGCGCGTGGTGCCGAAGGCCCGCTTCTACCAGGCCTCCTCGTCGGAGATGTTCGGGATGGTGCAGGCCACGCCGCAGGCGGAGGGCACGCCCTTCTACCCACGGTCGCCCTACGGCGTTGCCAAGGTATACGGGCACTGGATCACCGTGAACTACCGCGAGTCCTTCGGGCTCTGGGCGGTGAGCGGCATCCTCTTCAACCACGAATCGCCGCGTCGCGGTCTCGAGTTCGTGACGCGCAAGGTCACCGACGCCGTGGCGCGCATCAAGCTCGGCCAGGCGACGGAGGTGCGGCTCGGGAACCTCGAGGCGCGGCGCGACTGGGGATACGCCGGCGACTACGTCGATGCGATGTGGCGCATGCTCCAGCCCGACAGTCCCGTCGACTACGTGATCGGCACCGGCGAGACGTGGACGGTGCGCCAGCTCTGCGAGGAGGCGTTCAGTTACGTCGACCTCGACTGGCGGGCCCACGTCGTGACGGACAAGAAGTTCGAGCGCCCGGCGGAAGTCGAGCTCCTGGTCGCCGACGCGCGCAAGGTGAAGTCCGAGCTCGGCTGGGAGCCGACGGTGCGCTTCCGCGCGTTGGTGCGGATGATGGTGGACGCCGACCTCGCGCGGCACGCCCACGCGACTCCGGCGCCCGCCTGACGTGCCGAAGGCGCTCGTCACCGGGGCCGGCGGGTTCGTAGGGCAGTGGCTCTGTCGCGCGCTGTTGCGTCAGGGCTGGAGCGTCACCGGGACGACCGTCGGTTTCGCCCCCGAGCCCGGGGTGATGTCCCCCGGTGAGTTGATGCAGATGTACTGGCGCTCGATGGACCTCCGTCCCGGGGTCGATCGGCGAACGGTCTTCGGGCTCCTGGAGCGCGAACGCCCCGACGCGATCTTCCACCTCGCCGCGATCGCGTTCGTTCCCGCGGCGGGCGAGGATCCGATGCGAGCGCTCGAGTCGAACGTCACGGCGGCGGTGCGGCTCGTCGATGCCGTCCGGCAACATCGGGCGGCCGGGACGCTCGACCCGTCGATCCTCGTGATCGGCAGCGCCGAGCAGTATGGGCGGCACGAGGCGTCGGCGATGCCGCTGGCGGAGACCGATGAGCTTCGGCCGCGCACCTTCTACGCGGCCACCAAGTGCGCGCAGGAGAACTTCTCGCTCGCGGCGGCTCGAGCCGACGGTTCCCGCATCCTTGCGACCCGTTCGTTCAACCACTCGGGGCGTGGCCAGGGCAAGTCGTTCCTGATGCCGGCGCTCGTCGAACGCGTTCGGGCCGCCCGCGAGACGCCGAGCGCGCCGATCGCGATCGGCAACACCGAGACGGTGCGCGATTTCCTGCACGTGGAGGACGTCGTGGCCGCCTATATTGTGCTGATGGATCGAGGTCGCGCCGGCGAGGTCTACAACGTCTGCAGCGGCGAGGGGGCCTCGGTCGGCACGATCGCCGGCGAGGTCGTCGCGCGCGCCGGACTCACGAACCCCGTCACCGTGGACCCCGCGCTGCAGCGCGCCGGCGAGGTGCCCGTCCTGATCGGGGACAACCGCAAGCTCACCGCCGACACCGGGTGGCACCCCACCCGATCGCGGGCCGACATCATCGACGACCTGCTGAATGCCGCGGCGTAACGACATCCATCGCATCCTGCTCATCGGTTCCGGCCCGATCGTCATCGGACAGGGAGCCGAGTTCGACTACTCCGGCACGCAGGCGGCGAAGGCGCTGCGCGAGGAGGGGTACGAGGTCATCCTCGTGAACTCCAATCCGGCGACGATCATGACCGATCCCGAGGTCGCCGATCGGACGTACATCGAACCGGTGACGCCGGAGTTCGTCGAGCTGATCATCGAGCGGGAGAAGCCGGACGCCCTGCTGCCGACGATGGGAGGACAGACAGCGCTGAACGTCGCGATGGCCCTGCACGAGAATGGTGTGCTCGCCAAGTACGGGGTCGAACTCATCGGCGCGAACGCCCGGGCGATCTCGGTCGCCGAGGACCGCAAGCTCTTCGGCGAGGCGATGGAGCGGATCGGGCTCAAGTGCCCCGAGGGCCGGATCGCCACGACGATGGAAGAGGCGCTCGCCATCGTCGAGTGGACGGGTTTCCCGGCGATCATCCGCCCCGCGTTCACGCTTGGCGGATCGGGTGGCGGCATCGCCTACAACCGCACCGAGTTCGAGTCGATCATCCGGCGCGGGCTCGACGAATCGCCGATCAC
>JANNKK010000113.1:0-3476 GCA_031396245.1 Gemmatimonadaceae bacterium | reverse complement strand
AGCTCCGCGTGACCCGGACCC
Organism: Gemmatimonadaceae bacterium; assembly: GCA_031396245.1. Classification (GTDB taxonomy): domain Bacteria; phylum Gemmatimonadota; class Gemmatimonadetes; order Gemmatimonadales; family Gemmatimonadaceae; genus Pseudogemmatithrix. The sequence goes on along the minus strand of JANNKK010000113.1, from coordinate 3,455 downwards.
GACGCGAGGCCGTCGCCGCCCGACTCGGCACCGCCTCGTAGTTCCCTTTACGGAGCGAGCCGAACCCGCCGTAGTACGAGCGGTGGCAGCGCGCCGTCCGCCGTCCGCCGTCCGCCGTCGACCCAGAATGGCCACTGGCTGGACACGACATAGACGAACTCCGCGCCACTCACCGCGCCGACCGTCGGCTCGCCCGGGAAGGCCGCGGGACGGTCGAGGATGCGGACCGCCGTCGCCCGCGTGCCGTCGGTGGAGAGTGCGATCTCGACGAGCCGCGCCGGAGCGATGCCGTTCTGCACTCCGAGCAGCCGGTCGCCGTGCCGCCGCAGTCCGTCGATGCCGACGAGTGTCGCCTCCCCCTCGACCGGGACGTGCGTGATCACTCCGGTCGCGCGGTCCCAGCGGAGGAGTCCGTGGGACCAGTCGGCGATCCACGCCGTGCGGCCGTCGGCCGAGAAGGCGATGCCCTGCGGCGATCGCAGGAGCGTACTCTCGACCCGTTCGAGCGTGTCGCGCCCGACCCGCAGGCGGTAGAGCCGCCCCTGCTCGGCGTCGGAGACCACGACCTCGCCATCGGGGGCCAGGCTTATCTCGCCCGGAGCGCCGGTCCCGTCGCCCAAGCGCCACCGTCGGAGGATCACGCCGTCGCGACGTCGGAGCTGGAGCAGTTCACTCGCAGCGGAATCGGCGGCGGTGTAGCCCAGCATCGCGGGATGACCCATCGTCGTCACCCAGAGCAGGTCGCGTGTCGTGTCCACCACGACGCCCATCATCGCCGCCGGCGGCAGGCTCGACTGCGCGAGCACGCGACGCGCGGCGCCAGCGCGGGGGATCGCCAGGAGGTCCCGCGCGAGGATCCCGGTGACGTAGATCGTGCCGTCCCGTGGGTCGATGTCGAGTCCCTCGGGCCAGAAGGCGGTGTCGGCGGTGACCGTCAGGTCCGTCCCACGCCCGATCGGCGCGAGCGCCGCTTCGAGATCCGCGAGGCGACGCGTGATCGCCGACGATGACGCGGCGCGCGAGCGCACGGTGGAGTCGCGAAGGGTGGCGGCACCGGTACCCTGCGCCGCGAGCAACGTAAGTGCGCGCTCCAGCGCATCGAGGTCACCGCGCCGCGCCGCCCATCGCGCGAAGGTCTCGGTGTAGGCCGGCTGCTCCGGCCACGCGGCGTGGGCACGTTTGAGGTCGGCCCACGCGGAGTCGGCGAGACCAACGCGGTCGGCGGCAGCTGCGCGTCGGAGCGCGGTGCGCGCGACCTGGCTGCGGGTGGCAGGATCGTCCTGGGCACCGAGCGTCGAGGCGGCGGTCACGGCGGCGGCGAGGAAGATGGTGGCAGGGAGTGAGCGCTTCATCGTCCCTACCCTACTCCGCGCACGGTCGAGTTCCCGCGATGCTGTGACCGGCCGTTCCCGCTGCGGGGAGTCGCGTCAGATCCGCTCGAGCACGAGCGCGAAGCCCTGCCCGACGCCGATGCACATCGTGCAGAGGGCATAGCGCTTCTTGCGCGCCTCGAGTTCGCGCAGCGCGGTGAGCGCGAGTCGCGCGCCGCTCATCCCGAGGGGATGCCCGAGTGCGATCGCTCCGCCGTTCGGATTCACGCGGGGGTCGTCGTCGGCGACGCCGAGTTCCCGAAGACAGGCGAGGGCCTGTGCCGCGAAGGCCTCGTTGAGCTCGATCACGTCCATCTGGTCGAGCGTGAGTCCGGCGAGGGCGAGCACGCGCCGTGTCGCCGGCACCGGCCCCATCCCCATCGTGCGCGGCGGCACGCCCGCCGCCGCCGACGCGACGACGCGCGCCACCGGCGTGAGCCTATGGTCCTTCACGCCCTTCGCCGACGCCAGCAGCAGCGCCGCCGCACCGTCGTTGAGCCCGGAGCTGTTCCCTGCGGTCACCGACCCCATTCCGTCAGTGCGAAACGCCGGCTTCAGCTTGGCGAGAAGCTCGAGCGACGAATCGGGCCGGATGAACTCGTCCTGATCGACCCGTAGCGCGGCCCCCTTCTTCTGGGGGATGTCCACCGCCGCGATCTCCAACGCGAGCCGTCCGCTGTTCCGCGACGCGGTCGCACGCTGCTGCGACCGCAGGGCGAAGGCGTCCTGGTCGGTGCGCGAGACCTTGTACTCGGCGGCGACGTTCTCCGCCGTCTCGCCCATCGAGTCGGTGCCGTGCGCCGCCTTCATCGCCGGGTTCACGAAGCGCCAGCCGAGACTCGTGTCGAAGAGCTGCATGTCGCGGGCGAAGGCCGAGTTGCCCTTCGAGAGCACATACGGCGCGCGCGTCATCGACTCCACGCCACCGGCGACATAGAGGTCCCCTTCGCCGACCTTGATCGCCCGCGCCGCGCCGGCCACCGCACTCAGCCCCGACGCGCAGAGACGGTTGATCGTCTCTCCCGGCACGGTGACGGGGAGTCCGGCGAGCAGGAGCGACATCCGCGCGACGTTGCGGTTGTCCTCACCGGCCTGATTGGCGCAGCCCATCACGACATCGACGATCGCTGAGCGGTCGAGTTCGGGGTGGCGCGCCAGCAGGGCGCGGATCGCGTGGGCGCCAAGGTCGTCAGCGCGGACCGAGGCGAGCGCACCCCCGAGATTGCCGACCGGCGAGCGGATCCCATCGACGATGAACGCGTCGGTCACGCGGGGAGGGGTTTGTGGGTTCGGTAGGCGGTGCCACGGAAATGAGCGACCAGGGTGCCGAACTGGTTCTTCACCGTCACCTCGGTGAATCCGAGGTGATTCGTGGTGCTCTGCTCGACCGCGGTCGCGGTGAGGACATCGCCGGTACGGATCGCGGCCGGATAGCCGATCGTACAGTCGATCGCCACGCTGATCTCGCTGTCGGAGTTGGTGGCGAAGGCGTGAGCGCTGTCGGCGAGTCCGAAGACGATCCCGCCGTGCGCGACGCCGAAGCCGTTCACCATCTCCTCGCGCACCGTCATCCGGATGACCGCCCGTTGGGCGGCGACCTCGACCAGTTCGACGCCGAGCCACTGCGAGTAGAGGTCGCGGGAGAGCATCCGTTCGACGACGGCGCGGGCGAGCGCATCGGCGTCACTCGTTCCACTCACGCGATGAACCTCCCGCCGCGCGCGATGCGACGCAGCAATGGGCTCGGGCGATAGCGGTCCTCGCCATACTCGCCCTGCAGTGCCTCGAGCGTCGCGAGCACCGAGCCGGCGCCGAGCTGGGTGCACCACTCGAGGAGGCCGCGGGGGTAGTTCGTCCCCTTCATCATCGCCGTCTCGATGTCGGTGGCGGTGGCGATCCGCAGGTGGAGCGCATCGACCGCCTCGTTGATGAGCATCGCGACGATCCGGTCGACGATCACGCGACCCAACGTCTCGTCGCGCGTCGGTTCCGGCGTCGCGGCGCCATCCCGGTAGTCGTAGTAGCCCCGCTTCGTCTTCCGGCCGAGCAACCCCGCCTCGACGAGTCGCCGCTGGGTCACCGAGG
>JANNKK010000112.1:0-12005 GCA_031396245.1 Gemmatimonadaceae bacterium | reverse complement strand
TGCTCCGCGTGCTCCTGTCGGGGCCGTACACGCCGGGCGCACTGAAGCGCATCGCGGACGACCAGCTGACACCACGGATCAGTGCGGTCCCCGGTGTCTCGGGAGTCGCGGTCGGCGGCGGGGTGGATCCCGGCGCGAGCGTCTCTTACGACGCCCGGTTGCTGCGACAACTGGGGATCAGCCCCACGTTGCTCACCGACGCGATCGGTTCGGCGCGCGTCGTCGCCGCGCTCGGCACCGAGCGGCTCGGCGCCTCGAAACGCGAGGGCGTGTTGCGCGACCAGCCGAACGCGATCGAGGAACTCGCCGACCTCCCGATCCGCGGCAAGGGGAACCAGGTCTTCCGGCTCGGCGACCTGGCCGAGATCCGCCTCGAGGAGGACACGCGCGGGCAGTTCTTCCGCGTGAACGGGAACACGGCCCTCTCCTTCACGGTGATCCGTGAGTCGAGCTCCGACGCGATCAAGACGGCCGCCGCGGTGCGGGTCGCGCTCCGTGAACTCGCGCCGAACCTCCCGCCGGGGATCCGCTACCGGATCACCTCCGATGACTCGGTCGAACTCAACACGCAACTGACCGACCTCGTGCGCCGCGGCGCCATCGCCTTCGCGGCGGTGATGCTCGTGCTCATCGTGTCGCTGCGGAACTGGCGCGCGGTGGCGCTCGTGATGGGGAGCGCGGCGATCGCGATCGCGGGGACGGCGCTCGGGCTCTTCCTCCTCGACATCCCGGCGAACCTGCTCACCCTCGCGGGATTGGGGATGGGGATCGGGGTGCTGGTGCAGAACGGGCTCGTGATCGTCGAGCGACTGCGCACCGCGCCCGACACACCGATGGGGCGCGCCGACGTCGCCGCACGGATGGTGCCGGCGGTCTTGGGCTCGACGCTCACCACCGCGGTAGTGCTCTTCCCCTTCCTCTACCTGCAGGGGAATGCGCGCGCCGCCTTCTTCCCCTTCGCCGCCGCGTTCACCCTCGCGCTCCTCTGCTCGATCCTCTCAGCCGTGGTGATGATCCCCGCGCTGGCGTCGGGGCACGGACTCGAGGAATCGCACTGGCCGCGTGCCCAGCGCCTCTATGCGTGGATGGTGCGGAAGACGCTGCGGTGGCGATGGGCGACGATCACGCTGACGGTGCTCGTCCTCGGCGGACTCACCTGGGGATTCGTGAAGAAGGTGCCGCGCTTCTCCTTCGGGAACTTCGGCGGGCAGCGCACGACGCTCCAGGTGAGCATCTCCTTCCCGCGCGGTTCCGACCCGGCGAGTCTCGACGCCGCGATCCGTGAGATGGAGCGGATCGTCGTCGGACGCGAAGGCGTCGAAGAGGTCATCTCCAACAGTCGCGGCCCCTCGGCGGCGGGGATGCAGGTGCTCTTCAAGCGCGCCTACGACAACTCGGCGATGCCGCTCCAGCTGCAGGAGGAACTCACTTCGCGCGCTGTCTTCATCGGCGGGGCGAGCATCTACGTGGCGGGGCAGGGCCAGGCCTTCAGTTCGGGCGGCGGGATGAGCTCGTCGAGCACCTTCCGCATCCGAGTGATGGGCTTCTCCTACGCGGCGGTGGCGGCACTGGCCGAGGACATCCGTGGGCGGCTCGAGAAGATCGCGCGGGTGCGGAACGCGACGGTGATGAGCGCGAGCTTCTTCGGCGGGGACCGCGCCTTCGCGGTGACGTTGGAACCCGACCGCGACGCGTTGGCCCGCTACGGCGTGACCGCTCAGCAGTTCACGAGCGCGGTGCAGCGTGAGGTGCGCGGCTCGGTCGGCGGCCAACGGATCGAGATCGCCGGCGAGGAGATCCCGGTCTCGGTGAAGGCGAAGGGAGCGCGCGACCGGTCGCTCGACGAACTGCGCGAGGCGCTCATCCCGACCGCGGCGGGGAACGCCGTCCGCGTCGGCGACCTCTCCGATGTGGGCGAGCGCGAAGTGCTCAACACGATCACCCGCGAGGACCAGCAGTACCTGCGGATCGTCGGCTATGAGTTCCGCGGCCCACAGCGGCTCGCGAACCGCACGCACACCGCTTTCATGAAGAGCGTCAGCGTGCCGCCGGGCTACTCGGTGATGGATGCGAACGACTTCTTCCGGTTGCAGGACACGAGCCAGAAGGGGCTCTGGCTCGTCTTCGCGATCGGCGTGGTGCTGGTGATCCTCTCCGTCGCGATGGTCTTCGACTCGGTCTGGGGCTCGTGGATGGTCTTCCTCTCGCTCCCGATCGCGCTCGCCGGAGTGATGGCGGCCTTCTGGATGGCCGGAGCCTCCTTCACGCGCGAAGCGGCGGTCGGCGTCATCCTCGTGGTCGGGCTCGCCGTGAACCAGAGCATCCTCCTCGTCGACGACGCCCTGGAACGGCGGCGCAAGGCGCCGGGGAATCGGCTGAACGCGGGGCGGGTCTATCGCGCGGCGCTCGACCGCTCGGGGATGATCATGATGGTGACGCTGACGACGATGGCGTCCCTGATCCCTCTCGCGGTGGGGACGGGCTCGGATACCCTCTTCGGCTCGATCGCGCTCGCCACCGCGGGAGGCACGGTCGCTGGGACGATCGGGGCGATGCTGGTGCTGCCGGCACTGCTGGCGGGGAGACGACGGCGGGCCTAAGCTCCGCCGGATGCCGATCATCCTGCGCACGACGCTGCTCCTCGTCGCGTCGAATCTCTTCATGACGTTCGCCTGGTACGGGCACCTGAAGAACCTCAACACCCGCGCCTGGTACATCGCCGCGCTCGCCAGCTGGGGGATCGCGCTCTTCGAGTACCTTCTACAAGTGCCGGCCAATCGCATCGGCTACACGACGATGTCGTTGGGCCAGCTCAAGATGCTGCAGGAGGTCATCGCGATCGGGGTCTTCATCCCGTTCGCGGTGGTGTATATGAAGGCTCCGCTCAACCGCGATTTCATCTACGCGGCGCTCTGCATCTTCGGCGCCATCTTCTTCACCTTCCGCTCCCAACTCGCCTGATGCCACGCTCACTGCGAAGCTTCTGCCTACTCGCGTCGCTCGCTTTCGCCCTCGCGCCCGTAGGGGCGCAGACGCCCTCGGCACCGACGGTCGTGATCATCGTGCGCCACGCCGACAAGGCGGCCCAGCCCACGAATGATCCGCCCCTCACCGACGTTGGAGTGGTCCGCGCGCAGTCCCTCGCGATCGCGCTTGCCGACGCCAGGATCGACGTGGTGATGCACACGCCGACCACCCGCACCCGAGAGACCGCCCGTCCGACCGCCGAGAAGCTCCGTCTGACGCCTGAGATCATCCCGCTGGGTCCGGTGCCGGTGCACGCGGCGGCGGTGGCAGAGATGGTGCGTAAGCACCCCGGGAAGACGATCCTCGTGGTGGGGCATTCGAACACGATCATGGCCTACATCGCCGCCCTCGGCGGCCCGACGCGCGCCGACCTCTGCGACCACGAGTACGATGGCCTCTACACCCTCGTCCTCGATGGGACCACGGCGCGGCTGATCGAATCGCATTATGGCCCCCCGAATCCCGCCGCCACGGCCCCCTGTGCCACGATGAGAATGCGGCCGTAGTAACCGCCGTCCGCCGTCTGCCGTCCGCCGTCTCCCGCGTTGCGCAAGCAATGTCGGGACAGCAGATTACGACCGTTCGCGCCCCGGTCCTCGGAGACCCGCTTTGACCGTTCGTTTCGCCCCGACTGTCGCGTTCCTTGCCGCCACGGCGGCGTTCGCGGTCGGTTCAACAGTCCTGCACGCCCAGCGACCCGCACTCACCGGTGAGAAGGCGCGCGTCGCCGAGTCCGTGCGACGCGACCTGACTCGCTTGTCGCAGCTCCAGCGCACGCATCACGAGCGGACAAAGCTCTACGCCTCCGACCTGCGCGACCTGAGTTTCTCGCCGACCAGCGGCGCGGAGATCAACATCGCGTTCGCGTCGACGAACGCCTGGGCGGCGAACGCCTCGCACGCGACCCTTTCGCCGGTGAAGTGCTTCGTGATCGTCTCGGCCGCCGACGCGGTGGATGCACCGACGGCGCAGCCCTTCTGTACCGACGCCGAGCCGGGGACGGCCGCCGCGCGGGTGGCCTCGGCGAACCCGCCGGTCGCGACGCCGACCAAGACCGCGCCGGTGAGCGCTCCGACCAAGTCCCCTGCGCCCCAGAAGGCGACGACCACGCCGACCAAGCGGGCGCCGGCAGCGACGACGCCTCTGCGGCGCGTTCCTGCGGCAACGGTTCCGCGAACGACGCCCTCGGTCGCCGCCCCGGTTCGCAGCGCCGACCCCCAGTTCGGCGTGCGGATGATCACCCGCGACGCGAATGAGACGGTGTCGCTGGCTCCGGCAGTCGAGTCGATGACGCCGGCGCAGTTCAGCGACGTGCTCGTCGGTCTCGCACGCGACGCGGTGCGGGTGATGGACTCGCCGCCACCGGAAGTCGTGCGCGACCCGTACGAGAGCTCGCAGGAGTTCGAGGCGCGGCGAGCCGAGGCCTTCGCCGCCTACCAGCGCCGCGAGCAGGAGTACTTCCGCTCGACCAAGCGCTCCTTCGTCGTTGAGCTCCCGGTGCGCGCCGTGCGCTACGACGCCGACGCCGAGATCCTGATGTTCACCGTCGACCCGATCCGGCTCCCGGTCGGGCGCGAAGGGCGGAGCCAACTCACGGTCGCCTGCTTCACGCGGCCCGTGTTCTGGTGCATGCCCGACGCGGGGATGACCTATGACGCGAGCGACCTCTGGAAGCTCCCGCGTGCCACCGCGCGCCGCTTCGACGTGCTGCGCTCGCCGCTCACCCTGACGGTCCGCTTCACCGTCGGCGGGCGGCCCGATGGGGAGCGCTCGCTCGCGGTCTCGCTCGTGGATATGGACCTGCAGGCGCGCGGGGAGTCGGTGCAGCGCTGGCCTGCGGCGCGCTGAGCGCCAACACCTCGCCCGATGAGTGCGACGGCCTCGCAGCCAGCGACCGAGACGGTCCTCGTCACGCTCGACGACCTGCGCGCGGCCGCCCGGGCGATCAAGGGGGTCGCGGTGCGGACGCCCCTCCTCGCTGCCGAGCTGCTCTCCGAACGGGTCGGCGTGCCGGTCTTCGTGAAGCCGGAGATGTTGCAGCGGGGCGGCGCATTCAAGTTCCGCGGGGCCTACACCTTCCTCTCCAAGCTCACTCCTGAAGCGCGCGGTCGCGGGGTGATCACGGCGAGCTCGGGGAACCACGGCCAGGCGGTCGCTCTCGCGGCCAAGCTCTACGGCGTACCATCGACGATCGTGATGCCGACCACGGTGCCGCGGGCGAAGAAGGACGGCGCCGTGCGCTTGGGCGCGCGCTGCTTCTACGAGGGCGTGACCACCGCCGAGCGGATGGCGAAGGCGACGGAGATCCAGCGGGCCGAGGGGCTGACGATGGTGCCGCCCTTTGACGACAACACGATCATTGCCGGACAGGGAACGCTGGGGCTCGAGATCGCGGAGGACCTTCCCGATGTGGGCACGGTCATCGTCCCGATCGGGGGCGGGGGACTCAGTTCAGGAGTCTCCGCCGCGATCAAACTCCTGGTCCCCAAGGCCCGCGTGATCGGTGTGGAGCCCGAGGGATCACCCAAGTATTCGAAGGCCCGCGCGGCTGGCGAGCCGGTGACGATCGCCTCCAACGCCGACGGCCTGGCCGATGGGCTCCTCGCAGTGCGGATCGGGACGCGGAACTTCCACCATCTCGGCGCGTTCCTTGATGAGGTGGTGACCGTTCCCGATTCCCTCCTCCCTTCGGCGATGCGCCTGCTGCTCGACCGGATGAAGCTCGTCGCCGAACCCAGCGGGGCGATCACCGTCGCCGCGCTGCACGCCGGTCTGGTGAAGGCGAAGGGGAAGACGGTCTGCATCCTGAGCGGCGGGAACATGGAGTACGACGGTCTCCGCGCCCTGCTCGGGGATGGAGGGTCGCCCGCGTGAGCATGCGCTGCCCGACCTGCGGCACCCTCTATCCCGATGGGGCGCGGTTCTGCACGCGCGACGGTTCGAAGCTCACGCAGTTGGCGGGCGCTGCCCCTGCCGCACCTGCCGCGGCGCCGGCACCGACGGCGAAGCCGACGCCACCTGCGCCGCCGCCGGCTGCTGCGCGCCCGACGTCCGCCCGCGGAAAGGATGGGCCCGCCGCTGGTGGCGGCGCCTCACACCACGCGAACATGGCCGGCAAGGTCCTGGACCGGCGCTATCACATCGTCCGCAAGGTCGGTGAGGGCGGGATGTCATACGTGTACCTCGCGCACGACGTCGCGACGCAGGAGCGCTACGCGATCAAGATCCTCTCACCGGCGCTCTCGAAGGACGAGAACGCGATGGCGCGCCTCCGCCGCGAGGCGGCGCTCGGCATCCGCCTCGCACATCCGAACGTCTGCCACATCGTGCGGATGGGAGAGACCGAGGAAGGGCTCGTCTACGTCGTGATGCCCTACGTCGAGGGGGAGATCCTCTCCGACCGGAACTATCGAGTCGGGAAGACCTCACTCGCTGACGCGACGAAGTTCATCAGCGAGATCGCCGACGGACTGCACATCGCGCACAAGCTGACCATCATCCATCGGGACCTGAAGCCCGAGAACATCATGATCTGCAAGCGGGCTGATGGGATCGAGTATGCGGTCGTCATGGATTTCGGGCTCGCGAAGGAACGGAAGGCGGGCGGGGAACTGCAGAAACTCACGGCGACGGGGATCATCCTCGGCACGCCGGAGTTCATGAGCCCCGAGCAGCTGCGCGGGAAGACCCTCGATTCGCGCACCGACATCTACTCGCTGGCGCTGATGACGTACGAGATGCTGACGGGCAAGCTGCCGTTCGAGGGGAAGAATCAGCAGGAGATGATGATCGCGCGCCTGCGATCGGACCCGATCCCGGCGCGCACCCGGCGCCCCGAGCTCCCCGAGGCGGTGGACAAGGTCCTGTTGAAGGGGATGGCCCGCGCTCCCGAGGACCGGTACCAGACGGCGCCGGAGTTCGCGATGGCGTTCCGGGAAGCGAGCCGCTGACGCGGGCCGCGCGCCTCGCGCTCGCGGCCCTCACGTTCCTCGCCGCGACGACCCTCCACGCCCAGCAGGCCGGCGTGGATGTGAAGCGCTACCGCTTCGAGGTCACTCTTCCCGACACCGGGAAGCGGATCGAGGTCGTGGCACGGATCGAAGCAATGCGACTGGCGACGGTGCGGGCCCTCCAGCTCGACCTGTTGGCACCGATGCAGGTGCTCGCGGCGTCGACCGGCTGCGGCGCGCAGGCGACCGAGGCGCCATTCACCCACGATGGCCGCCGGGTCGCCATCACCCTCCCGGGCGAGGGAGGCGCCGCGGCGATGGAGGGGATGCCACCCTCGAGCGACTCGGTCTGCGTGACGCTGCGCTACGCCGGCGCGCCCGCCGATGGGCTCGTGATCGGCGTCGACAGTGCGCGGCGGTGGCGGGCCTTCGGCGACAACTGGCCCGACCGCGCGCGTCATTGGCTCGCCACGATCGACCATCCCTCGGACAAGGCGCTGGTCGAGTTCGAGGTCCACGCGCCGGCGGGTCGCCGGGTCGTCGCGGTGAGCAGCAAGTCGCCGATCCCCACCTACCTGATGGTGATCGCCGCCGCGCCGCTGGTGGAGACGAAGCTCGCGACCACCTCGGTGCCGCAGTCGGTCTTCACCGCGCCGGAGCAGGCGCGGGCGATGCCGGGGAACTTCGCGCGGGCCGACGACATCGTGCGCTTCTTCGAACGCATCGTCGCGCCATTCCCGTATGAGCGGCTCGCGCACCTCCAGAGCTCGACCCGCTTCGGCGGAATGGAGAACGCCGGCGCGATCTTCTACGCCGACGCGCTCTTCCGGTCGCCGGAGGGCGTCGGCGTCGGACTCATCGCACACGAGACAGCGCACCAGTGGTTCGGCGATGCGGTGACCGAACGCGAGTGGGGACACCTCTGGCTCTCCGAGGGGTTCGCGACCTACTTCGCCGCGCTCTACACCGAGTACGCTTTCGGCGACAGCGCCTTCCGCGCCGAGCGGGAGGAGCTGCGACGGACGGTGACGAGCGCGGCGGTGGTCAGCGCGAGGCCGGTGCTCGACACCGCGCAGGCGGAGTTGATGCAGCTGCTCAACGCGAACAGTTATCAGAAGGGGGGTTTCATCCTCCATATGTTGCGCCGCGAGGTGGGGGACAGCGCCTTCTTCGCTGGCGTCCGCGGCTACTACGCCGCGGGCGCACATCGCAACGCCCTCACCTCCGACCTGCGGATCGCGATGGAGCGCGCGGCGAAGCGCGACCTCGGCTGGTTCTTCGACCAGTGGTTGCGGCGCCCGGGATTCCCCAAGCTCGAAGTGAGTTGGCGTCACGATCCGGCGACTGAGACCCTCACCTTCCTCGTGCTCCAGGGCACGACCTCCCGGGGGTATCGCTTCACCCTCGGGGTCGAACTCGAGGATCCCGACGGCGTGAAGCGGCTCGTGCAGGTCGAGGTGCCAGCCCAGCAGCGGGTGGAGGTGCGTCTGCGCGAGAAGATCGCGCGCGCGCCGCGAGCGGTGCGGTACGACCCGCTCGTCGAACTCCTGGCGACCATCCGCACGCCGTGAGAGCCCGCGCCGCGGCGCTCCTGCTCCTCGTGGGCGGCGCGTCGTCCCTCGAGGGACAGTCCCGCGCCGCTGGCGCTCCTGTTCCCCTCGACGCGTCGCGAAGCTCCCGCGCCGACTCCCTGCTCGCCCGCGGTCGCTTGCGGGCCGCCGAGGATGCGCTCTACGCTGCCGTCGCGGCGAAGCCGCGTCAACCGGCGCCGCGCGGCGCGCTCGGCCGGTATCTCGCCTCACGCGGCCGGTTCCGGGTCGCGCAGGTGCTCTACGAGGAGGCGCAACGCTTCGGTGCGGACCCGGGGATCGTCGCCGCCGCGATCGCGCAGATGACGCCCTACCGCACCGACGCCGAGCTCCCGAAGCCCGTGACGGTGCCCTTCGAGTTCGTCGAGGATGGACGGACGATCGGACGGTTCGCGATGACGGGCCGCGACGGTCGGACATTCGCGGCGACGCTCGATCCTTCTGTCACAGGATTGGTCGTGCGAAGCGCGGGTGAGCCGCCGTCCGCCGTCGGCGGCATCCCCCTCCGCCGTCCTCAGGTGGTGGTCGACACCACCCTCGGCCCCAACGACGTACGGTGCGGCCTCGATGTGCTCTGGCGCTTGGGATTCGCCTTCGACGAACGCGCCGGGACGATGAGCGTCGGGGAGGCGGGGGTGCGCCGGAGCGGGTCGGTGACGTACGTTCCCATCGTGCTGACCTTTCCGGGTCTCTCGCTGGTCCCCCGACCAGGCGTCGCACCGATCCCGATCCAGCGTCAGTCCGCGCGCGCCCTGCTGCGCGGGGCACGCTGGTGGTTCGACGCCGCGGAGGGTGCGTTGGTGGTGGAGCGCTGATGCCGAGCCCGAGCGCGCGACTCTTCTCGGTCATCACACGAACGATGATGAAGAATCCCTTCATCGGCAGGCCGCTCGATGTGGCGAAGGCGCGGAAGCGGATGGAGATCGGCACGAACTTACCGAGCTTCCTGCCCCGCGGACTCCGGGTCGAGCGATCGACCGAACCACTCTTGCCTGGTGAGTGGCTCATCCCCGCCGATGTCGCACCGCGGCGCACGATCCTGTATCTGCACGGCGGCGGCTACTTCGCCTGCTCGCCGCGCACGCATCGCGCGCTCACAGCGCACCTGGCGGTGCGGTCGCGCGCGCGGGTCCTCGCGCTCGACTATCGGCTCGCCCCCGAACACCCCTTCCCGGCGGCGCTCGACGACGTAGTTGCGGCGCTGCGCGCGCTGCGGGCGCAGGGGATCGATCCCCACGCGCTGGGGATCGCCGGCGATTCGGCCGGCGGAGGATTGGCGCTCGCGGCGATGATGGCACTCCGCGATGCGGGGGATCCTCTGCCCGGCGCGGCGGCGCTCTTCTCCCCCTGGACCGACCTCGCGGGCACCGGCGATTCGATGCGCGAGAACGCCGACGCCGACGCGATGCTCCCGGCCGATCTCTGCGTCGAGGCGGCGCGGCGTTACGCTGGCTCGGCCCCCCTCGAGCATCCCTATGTCTCCCCCTTCTATGGGAGCTTCAAGGGACTTCCGTCGCTCCTCGTGCACGTGGCCGACACCGAGATCCTCCTCGACGATTCGCTGCGAGTGGTCGAGAAGGCGCGCGAGGCGGGGATCGCCGTGGAGTGCGAAGTGTGGAACGACCTGCCCCACGCCTGGCCGGTGGCGGTGCCCTATGTGCGCGAGGCGCGCCTCACGGTCGCCGGCGTCGCCGCCTACTTCGCCCGCCGGATCGGCTAGCGGCCGCGCTGCTGCAGCTCGACCATCAGACAGCGGTCCTGCACCACGTCGATCCCCGCGCGGGCGAGCCGACCGGCGGCGCGGTTGTTCCGGATCCCCAGTTGGAACCAGACGGCCCGCGGCCGCGCCTCGAGGAGATCATCCAAGTGTTCCGGGATGCGCTCGGCGCGCCGAAAGACGCTGACGAGATCCACGCGATTGCCGATCGCGGCCATTGAGCGGTAAACCCGCTCGCCGAGCATCTCGGTGAGCTCCGGGAAGTAGATCGGCACGGGGATGATCCGGAGCCCGGCGCGCTGGGCGTATTCCGGCACGTAGTAGGCCGGCGGGTACCCATCGGCCGTCTTGATGCCGAGGACGGCGACGGTGCGCACGCGCTTCAGCAGCGTCGTGATGCGCCGGTTGGTCTCGATCAGATGGGAACGCCAGGGTTTCTGCATCGTGGGGTGAATTCCGGGGTCGGTACCGGGTAAATTCCGGGGCTGTCCGCAATTTGCCACCCCCGATCGGAGTTCGTGATGCGGTTACTCGTCCTTGGCGCCGGCCTGCAAGGGTCCGCCTGTGCATATGATCTGCTGCAGAACCCGGCGATCACCGAAGTCCATCTCGCCGACCGCGCCGTCGACAAGCTGCCGGCCTTCCTCCAGCCCTATCTGGGGGGCGGGAAGCTGACTCCGGTCCAGCTTGACGTGAAGGACCCGGCAGCGGTGCAGCGGGCGATGACCGGTGTGAAGGGGGTGATGTGCGCGATCCCTTACTACTTCAACCTCCCGATGACCGAGGCAGCGATCTCGGCTGGGGCGCACTTCTGCGACCTCGGGGGGAACACCGAGATCGTGCAGTTGCAAAAGCAGCTGAATGCTCGGGCGGCGGCGAAGGGGGTGACCGTGATCCCAGACTGCGGGCTAGCTCCGGGGATGGTGAACATCCTCGCCCAGCTCGGGATCGACCGGCTCGAGACCACGGAATCGGTCCGCATCTATGTCGGCGGACTGCCGCAGCATCCCGAGGGGCCGCTCAAGTACCAGATCGTCTACTCGATCGAAGGCGTGCTCGACTACTACACGACGCTCTCCTGGGTGGTGCGGGGCGGGAAGCGGGTGCAGGTGAAGGCGCTCTCGGAGATCGAGCCGGTACAGTTCGCGGCGCCGGTCGGCGAGCTCGAGGCATTCCACACGGCCGGCGGCCTCTCGACGATGGCGCATCGGTACGAGGGGAAGATCCCGACGATGGAGTACAAGACCCTTCGCTACCCGGGGCACGCGAAGATCATGGAGGCCATCCGGGACCTCGGATTGTTGGAGAACGAGGCGATCGACGTCAAGGGGACGAAGGTGGTGCCGCGCGATGTCGCGATCGCGCAGATGCAGCCGCGGCTCACCAAGAAGGAGAGCCCCGACCTCGTGGCGCTCCGGGTGGTGGTGAAGGGCCAGAAGGGGGGGAAGCCGCAGACCCACACCTTCGAGCTGGTGGACCGGCTCGACGCCGCGCACGGGATCAGCGCGATGATGCGGACCACCGGGTACTCGCTCTCGATCACGGGGCAGCTGCAGGCGGCGGGTCTCGTGTCGCCGCCCGGCGTTCACACGCCGGACGAGTGCATGCCGGGGGCGCAGTACGTGGCCGAGCTCAAGAAGCGCGGCGTCGTCATTGCGGAGTCCGTGTCCTAACGACAAAGGCAACGGCCACGGCGGCCACGAAGCACACGAAGGAGACACG
>JANNKK010000110.1:0-11513 GCA_031396245.1 Gemmatimonadaceae bacterium | reverse complement strand
GGATCCCCGAGCCCTGCGGCCCGGTGAGCCGTGCCGTGAGGGTGCCGTCCCCGTGCGGCGTGACGATCGCCCGATAGAAGTGCGTGAGTCGCGCGCCAATCGTGACCGACTCCTCGAGCGTGACGCTCACGGCGCGGCGATGCAGTCGCGTGTGCCCCAGCATCCGTCGGACCACCGGGCGCGCGAAGAGCTCGAAGGTCACCATCGCCGAGACGGGATTCCCCGGCAGCCCGATCCACGGGATCCCCGCTACGCGACCGAATCCGAGCGGGGCGCCGGGCCGCATCCGCACCTTCCAGAAGTCCATCACCGCGCCCATCGCCTCGAGCGCGGCGCGCGTGTGGTCGAACTCCCCCACCGAGACGCCGGCCGACGTGAGGAGCAGGTCCGGCTTCGTGGCGACCGCGTTCTCGAGCAGCGAGCGCATCGCCTCGAGCGTGTCTGCGCAATGGCCGAAGCCCATCGGTACGCCACCAGCCGCGCGGACGAGCGCATCGAGCGTATACGAGTTCGAGCTCACGATGCGACGGCCCGCGCGCACTTGGTCGAACTGGTCGAGGTCGACGAGTTCGTCCCCCGAGCCAAGGATCGCGACACGCGGCCGACGATGCACGCGGACCGTCGCTCGCCCCACCGAGGCGAGGATACCGATCTGCGCCGCGCCCACCGGGATCCCTCGCGGCAGCGCGACCCCACCCTCGACGAGGTCCTCACCGCGGAGCCGGATGTTCTTCCCCGCGTCGCGGTCCTTCAGGATTCGCACGCGCTCGAGGCCCGCATCGGTGTCCTCGACCCGGATCACCGTGTCGGCACCGTCGGGCAGCGGCGCGCCGGTCATGATCCTCGTCGCGGTGTTCTTCGCGAGCGGCCGGGACGGGAACGCGCCCGCCGCGACACTCTCGATCACCGGCAGCTCGATCGGAGTCGACTCGCTCGCACCGCGTACATCCTCCCCACGCACAGCGTACCCATCCATCGCCGAGTTGGTGCGGTGCGGCAGCGTGACCGGCGAGATCACCTCCTCCGCGAGCACGCGCCCAAGTGTCTCTCTGAGTTGTACCGACTCGGGCTCGAGCGGATCGACCCCCGCGAGGATCCGCGCGACGGCCTCGGGGACCGAGAGCATCAGGGCGCCCGCGACTCGGCGAGCCAGGCGACGATCGCATCCTGCACCCGCTCGACCTCGCGGCTGGACACGACGTGGTTGTTCGCCAGGAGCGAGAAGAGGAGGAGCCGGCCATCGGCGGTCGTGACGTAGCCGGAGAGCGACCGCGCCTTGTCCAGCGTGCCGGTCTTCGCGCGCACGTTCCCCTCGCCGGCGGTGCCGCGCATGCGTTCGGAGATGGTGCCATCCACACCGCCGACCGGCAGCGCGTGGTAGAACACCGGGAAGTGCTCGTGGCGGCGCATCGCGTCCAACACGCGCACGATGGTCTCCGGGCTCACGTAGTCGTGCCGCGAGAGGCCACTCCCGTCGCGCACAGCGAAGCCGGCGCTGTCGGCGTGCCACGCCACGAGCTGTCGCTCGACGACCCGCCGTCCGCTGTCCGCCGTCCCCGATCCGGTCTGCGTGAGGCCGAGCGTCTTGAAGAGGATCTCGCCGATCTGGTTCTGCGATGGCTTCTCGAACCGCGCAAGCACCGCCGAGAGCGGCGGCGAGACCCGCCGTGCGAGTTCGACCATCCCCGTCGTGTCCACGAGGAGATCGGCCTCCGTTCCTCCGCGCACCCGGATCCCGCGCTCGGCCAAGGCCTCGGCGAAGGCATCGAGCCAGGCCCCAGCGGGATTCCGCAGCGCGACCTGCACCGTCAGCGTGTCGTTCGGGCGCACCGTCCCTCGGAGATGCACGATCGGACGCTTCCCGCGCACGTCGCCGAACCACTCCACCCGCGAACGGATCGCGCAGCAGTGGATCGACGTTGTGACGTCGATCGTGCCAAGGCGTGGCACGCTTCGGGCCGGCGACGTCGAGATCGCGACCTGGCCCCCCGGATGTGCCGATCCGATCAGGGTGATCCTCGCGAACCCCTCGTTGAAGACCAGTTCGTCGATCGGCGCCGAATAGCCGAAGTCGAGGTCGTCCCACGCCCAGCCGAAGCCGAGTGTGGAGTCGGGGAAGGTGTCGCTCCCACGGATGAGCCGGCCGGTGATGTCGGTGATCCCCCGCGCCGCGATCGAGTCGGCGAAGGCGCGGAAGGGTGCCATCGCATCGCCGCCGGCGAGGGAGTCGCTGAAGCTCGGGTCCCCGGAGCCGACGATCGCGAGGTCGCCGGTGAGGATCCCGTCGATCGGGTACGTCGCCCCGAGAACGCGCGTCTCCCACCGGAACTCCGGCCCGAGCAGCGCCAGCGCGACGGCGCCAGTGAGGAGTTTCTGATTCGACGCCGGCATGAAGAGCTTCCCGGCGTTGCGTGAGTAGATCGTGTCGCCGCTGAGCGGGTCCACCACCAGCGCGCCCCAGTTCGCCGAGCGGAACATCGGGTCGCCGAGCAGTGAATCGGCGAAGGCGACGAACGCCGGCGAACTGGTGATCCGGCGCGAGGCGCTCAGCGGGGCGATCGGCGGCAGGGTCAGCGGCGCCGGCGAGGGCTGCGCGACGCTCGTCGAGATCGCCGCGGCACATCCCGCGGCCGCGAGAGCCACCATGAGTGAGAAGAAGGTTCGTGCCCTGTTCATCGCTTAGCCTTGTCGAGGTATCCCGCTTCGATCCAATCCGCGAGCTTCTCGAGCCAACCCGGCGACTCGAACGAGAACTGCGGTCCGTCGAATCCCGCGACTGGCGCGTCGCCGACGAACGCGCGCCAGCACGCCTCGCGCTCGATTCCCGGCTCCCAGAGGGGCGTCGAGTGCACCTCACGCCGGAACACCTCGATCCGGTCGAGCGACGACCCCTTGAACCCCTCGCAGAGCACGAGGTCGGCCTCCGCAAGGTACCGCGACGCGATCTCCTCCGGTCCGAGTTCCTGCTCCCATCGCATCACGAGCGCGAACTTGTCGGGTGAGGCCATCGCGACGCGCTCGGCGTTCCCTTCGTGATAGTGCCGATAGGTGTCGGTCGCCGCCGGGTCGAGGTTGAAGGTGTGCGACCCGTGCTTGAGCGTCATGACGCGATGGCCGCGCCGCGCGAGCTCCTGGGTGAGGCGCACGACGAGCGTCGTCTTCCCGGCGTGCTTGCGGCCGACCACCGAGAGGAGCGCGGGCGTCGCGCGCGGCTCACCCACGCAGTTCACCCACGAGGCTCACCCACGCACACGCTCCGGCGCTGAGAGCGCCTCGAGGTCCTCTGGACTGTTCACGTTGCCGAAGAGGTGCGAGGGATCGCCGAAGGCGGCGACCTCGGCGTGGCTAAGGCGAACCGTGCGGACGTCGGGGTGGAATGCCACGACGCGCCGGTCACCGCGGTCGAGCGATGCGGCGATCGCCGGAAGGCAGCGGCTCGAATACCAGGCACAGAGCGGTTCGACCCCGCGGCCCGAGCCCTCGCTCTCCGGCAGCACCGCGTCCACGTCGCCTGCATCTCCGCGCGCGCGGAGCGCACTGAGGAGGGCGGACGGCACGAAGGGCATATCCCACGCGACGATGATCACGTCGGTCCCGGCGTGCGCGAGCGCAGCGTGAAGTCCGCCAAGGGCACCTTCCCCACGGCGGAGGTCGCTTGCCACGCGCACGCCCGGAATCCACTGCGCGGCGTCGGCACTGTTGGCGATCAGGAGCAGGTCATCGGTCGCGGCGCGGAGCGCCGCGGCGACGCGGTCAACGATCCGCACGCCGGCCACGCGCTCGAGCCCCTTCGCCCGCCCGCCGTAGCGCGTCGCCCCCCCGCCGGCGAGGATCACGCCGGTGCAGCTCACGCGCCCCAGACCTGCGGCGTCCCCGACACTGCCCGACCCACGAGCACCAGCCCTGCCGCTTCCGCGATCCCCACGGCCATCGTGCTCGGCACCGAGGGCGTCGCCACCACCGAGATCCGCGCCCGAGCCGCCTTGTAGGCGAGCTCCCCCGAGATCCGGCCCGTGACGAGGAGAATGAGGTCGTCGGGGCGCTCGCCGGCGAGGAGACGCAGTCCCATCACCTTGTCGACCGCATTATGCCGTCCGATGTCCTCGGCGTGCACGAGGAGCGTCGTGCCGTCGGTGAGCGCGGCGGCGTGGATCCCGCCGGTGCTCTTGTACCGCTCACCCCGCGCGAAGAGCTCCTTGAACAGCACCCGCGTCTGCGCGAGGTCGGGCACCGCCGGTCGCGTCGCCCGTCGCGGCACGTTGCTGAGCGAGCCGAGGATCGTGGTCACTGCGCCGCACCCCGACGCGAGCACGCGCCGACGCTCCTGTCCCTCAACCGTCCGGTAGCGGTCCTCCGGCACCGTCACCCAGAACCCCGGCTCCTTCGCGCACGGGCGCATCGAGAGCAGGTCGCTCCGGGCGTCGATGTACCCCTCGCCATAGCACCATCCGACGACGAGCGCGTCGAGTTGGTCGGGCGTGCACATCCACGTGACCGCTGGTTCCCCGTTCACCTCGAGCCAGACGGGGACTTCGTCCACCGCGTCCAGCTCGGTGCTCATCCCGGCTCCACTTCGGCCCAGAGCCCCGGCTCCTCGGAGACGCGCACCCGGATCACACGCGTCGACCCGCCGAGCGCGGCTTGCACCTCACGGGCGATCCACGCCGCGAGGTTCTCCGCCGTCGGGATCAACTTCCCTTCCGCGAAGGCCGGCACGTCGAGCACGAGGTTGCGATGGTCGAGCGGACGATGTACCCGCTCCTCGAGTGCGCGGTCGAGCGCGCCCAAGTCGGCGCAGAATCCGGTGATGGGATCGACCTCACCGCCGACCGTCACGTCGCACTGGTAGGTGTGGCCGTGCCAGTTCGGGTGCGCACAGGCGCCGAAGACCGCGAGATTCCGGGCCTCGTCCCACTCCGGCCTCCGGTAGCGATGCGCAGCCGAGAAGGTCACGCGCCGGGTGAGCGTGGTGCGCACCGGGCCTCAGCGGAAGAAGAAACGGCTGACGCCGATCGACACCTGGAGATTCCCCTTCCACTTGCTCTGCATCTCGGGATCGAGGAGCGGCGTGGGGTCCGCGCTGTCCACGTTGCGGTACGAGTCGGGGTACTGGTACTCCCAGAACTGATGTGTGAGGTCGCCGTGCCACTCCCATTCCGACCCCGTCACGACGCGCACGCTGAGCCCGTAGTTCACGCCGAACTTCGTTCCGAATCGGTAGCCACCGACGTCGAACTTGTTCGTTCCTCCGCTCACGAATCCCATCGCCGAATGGAACTGGGGGACGATCCCGTTCCACGCCTTGTTGCCGGTCAGGTTGAGTCCGAAGCCGAACTCACCGATCGCGAGCGGTCGGCGCGAGGTCCCGTCGAAGTTCTCGGTCCCGGTGAAGAGGGGATCCTTGAAGGTGCGTTCGAGTCGCGGCGCGTAGGTCAGCCGCGTCTGGAGCCAGAGCGGCCCGGAGATGAAGACCTCGTAGCGAATCGAGACGACGGCGCCGGAGCGCGGTCCGACACCGGCGGGATCACCACCGGTGGCCAGGAAGCCGGTCGCGAATGTGAGGGCCTGCTTGCCGCGCAGGTCCTCGAATGGGCTCTGCTCGGGAAGGTGCCCCACCTGCGCCGCGGCGGGCAGTGAGACCAGCGAGAGGGCGAGGAGCGAAAGGGAACGACGGATCACGCAAGGTCTCCAGGGGATCGCAGGTCACGGCCCGTCATCTCGGCCGGCGTTGCGACGCCGAGCATCGAGAGGATCGTGGGGCCGACATCGCAGAGCGCGCCACCGGCGCGGAGGGGCAAGGAGGCCCGCTCGTCCACCAGCACGAGGGGCACCGGGTTGGTCGTGTGGGCGGTGTGGGGGCCACCCGTTTCGGGGTCGATCATCATTTCGCAGTTGCCATGGTCGGCAGTCACGAGCAGTCGCGCGCCGGCGCGCTCTGCCGCCGCGACGACCCGCGTGAGCTGCTGGTCGACGCATTCGCAGGCGGCGATCGTCGCCGCGAGGTTGCCGCTGTGGCCCACCATGTCACCGTTGGCGTAGTTGCAGAGCGTGAACTCGTGGGACTTCGCTTCGATCGCCTTGACCAGCACCTCGGTGATACCCGGCGCACTCATCTCCGGCATCAGATCGTAGGTCGCGACCGTCTGGCTCGGTACGAGCTGTCGCTCCTCGCCGCGGTAGGGCACCTCGTTCCCGCCATTGAAGAAGTACGTCACGTGCGGGTACTTCTCCGTCTCGGCGGTGCGCAGGGTGGTCATTCCCGCCGTCTCCAACACTTCGGCGACGATCCGCGCCATCGAGAAGGGCTCGAACGCCACCGGCAGGCCGAAGGTCTGGTCGTACTGCGTCATCGTCGCGACGTGGAGCCGCGGGCGGTCCTTCACTTCAAATGCATCGAAGCCGTCGAGCGCCATCGCCCGCACGATCTGTCGCATCCGGTCCGAGCGGAAGTTCCAGGTGATCACCGAGTCGCCGTCGCGCATCGGGGCCACCGGCGCACCGCTGCGCGTGACGACCGCGGGCTCCTGGAACTCGTCGGTGACGCCACGGTCGTAGTTCGACTGGATGAACGCGAGGGGATCGGTCGTCGAGCTCCCGGTGCCGCGCACCGCGGCGTCGTAGAAGCGCTGGGTGCGCGGCCAGCGCTTGTCGCGGTCCATCCCGAAGTACCGGCCGCCGATGCTCGCGACCATCGCGCGGTCCCCGACCCGCGCGAGGATCCCACGGACGAACGCGAGCGCCGAGGTTGGCAGCGTATCGCGTCCGTCGAGCAGGAGATGGAGCGCCACTCGCCCCACGCGCTCTCGCGCCGCGAGGTCGACGAGCGCGAGCAGGTGGTTGTCGTGCGCGTGCACGCCGCCGTTCCCGACGAGTCCGATCAGGTGGAGCGTCCCGCCATTCGCGCGGACGCGCGCGCAGGCATCGCGCAGCGCGGGGATCGAGTGGAACGCGCCGCTCCGAACGCTCTCGCCGATCCGCACCAAGTCCTGCTGGACGACGCGACCGGCGCCGAGGTTCAGGTGTCCGACCTCGCTGTTCCCCATCTGTCCCTCGGGAAGTCCGACCGCGAGGCCGCTGGCGTTGAGGAGCGTTCGCGGGGCGCGTGACCAGAGCCGATCCCACGTCGGCGTGTGAGCCATCGCGATCGCGTTCCCTTCCTTCGCTTCGCGATGCCCCCATCCGTCGAGCACGACTAGGACCACGGGACGATCCACCTGCGATGCCATCTTGGCCCGGTCGAGTGTGGGGTATACCTTCGGTGAGGGGCGGCGCTTCAGTGAGACGCGCGCGCCCGCGCAATCTACATCCGGCTCCCGCCCCCCTACCAGCGATGCACCTGCTTCGTTCCCTCGCTCTCGTGCTCGTGGTGAGTCCACTGGCGGCGCAGTCGCGTGTCGTGCGCGATGCGGAAGTGCGAGCAACGCCGGATGGGAGCGTGGTCGCGACGCTGCGTGCCGGCACCATCTGGACGACGGGGTCGGTGCGCGGTGGGTTCACGGCGGTGACGATCGAAGCTTGGGTCGACGGATCCCGACTGGCCGGCAGACGCGAGTCCTTCCCGGAGAGCATCGGTGGCAATGGGACCCTGCGCCTCCGGGCCGATCCCTCGCTCAACGGTCGGATCCTCGGCGTGTTCGAGGCGGGGGCCGGCGTGCGGATGCTTGAGCGTCGGGGCAACTGGGCGCGCGTGCAGCGCGAGGCTTGGGTCCTCAGTTCGGCGCTCTCCGCGGCGCCGGCCGATCGTCCCGCCGCCGCGACCCCTCGCCCCGCCGCGCCGAGAGCACCGCCGAAGGCCATCGAGGGCAGCGCCGAGGAGGCCCCGACCCCAACTCCGAGACCCGCGGGCCGCGATGGGTCGCTGCGGGCGATCCGGGGAGCGACTATCTTCGCCGCGCCGGGCTCAACTGCGCTCGGACGCGTCGATTCCGGGACGGTCGTCGAGCCACTCGGCCGCGACCGCGGCTGGGTCCGCGTTCGCGTTGACGCGTGGCTCCCGGAGAGTCTCCTCGTGCCAACCGACAGTAGCTACCGCACCGAGGTGACTGCGGCGGATCTCCGGCTCGACCCGGCCGCCTACCGCGGGAGGATGGTTCGCTGGGAGGTCCAGGTGGTCGGCCTTCAGACCGCTGACCCTCTTCGTCGAGATCTCCGTCCCGACGAGCCCTACCTCCTCGCGATGGGGCCGGCGAGCGAGAATGCCGTGCTCTATCTGGCTGTGCCCCCCTCGCTGATGACGCAGGCGCGGGCACTCCAGCCGATGGCGAAGGTCCTGATCACGGGCCGCGTGCGGTCGGCGCGCTCCGAACCCACCGGCGCTCCGGTGCTCGATCTGCTCACGATCGTGAGGCGCTAACGTATTCTGTCCGACAGGTCAGCGCTAGCGTTAAACGATTGTCTAATAATGGCTTACGCATTCCTCTGAGGATCCACTTGGTTGCTATGGTTAAGTGCGTGTAAGCAAACTGAACAATCGGTCAGTGAAAATGAATTCAATAACTGATGGAACTGCAGGGCGCTGATACCAGAAGAACGAATCCGATTGCACCACTCCCGCGTCCTCTAGATAGCGTTGCCGAACTCTTACCCCAGGCGATGGCCCGAAACCCGACCTCCCTGCATCGCGCCGCTCTGGCCCTGCTCATCCTCGGGGCCGCCTCGCTCGTCGGCGCTGCGGGTGGTGAAGCCCGGACCGCTGGCCGCCTCCCCGACGAGCCGACCCTCCAGATCCCGGACTCGCTGCGCGGGCTGAGTGGTCGCCTCCGCTTCCGTTCCGTGCACCCCGCGGAGAGTCCAGGCGTCGACGACACCCTTTTCACCGCCCTTTTCGGCGCCGGTGCTCTCACCCGGCCGGCACTCCTCGCGGTGCGCGATCCCGCCACCACGGAGTCCTTCCACTTCGCCGCGCTCCTCCCCTTCACCGCGCGTCAGTCCGATGGTCGGGTCGGTCTCTATCGGGTGGGCCGCTGGCCGGGAGAATCCCGGGCGCCGCGTTCCGTGGCCTATCGCGTTCCGGACGGCTTCATCCAGGTCAACGAGGCCGACCAGGCCGTCCGGGTGTCGACCCACTTCTCGCTCGGGCAGTTCCTCACGAAGGACCAGCGCAACATCTGGCCGAAGTTCCTCGTGCTCGACGAGCGCCTCGTCGACAAGCTCGAGCTCATCGTCTCCGAACTCCGGCTCTCCGGACATCCGGTCGAGGGTCTCAAGGTGCTCTCCGGCTTCCGCACGCCGCAGTACAATGCCCGCGGACGCAACAGCGGGCAGGCCGCCGACAGCCGCCACCAGTACGGCGATGCCGCCGACATCATCGTCGATGTCAACGGCGACGCGATGATGGATGACTTGAACGGTGATCGGCGGGTCGACATCAAGGATGCGCTGGCGCTCGCGGCGATCGTCGGCCGCGTCGAGGCGCAGTTCCCCGATCTCGTCGGCGGGCTGGGCCTTTACCGTCCGGCGCCTGGCCACACACCCTTCCTCCACATCGACGCCCGCGGAGAGCGCTTCCGCTGGGGATTCCCATGACCGCACCTGATCCTTCGATGCACGAACTGCTCAAGGACCGCATCCTTCGCCGGCTAGAGACGCTGCCCCAGGATCGCCAATACCAGGTGCTCGACTACATCGAGTTCCTCGAGTCCAAGTACGCTGAGCGGAAGGCGCCCGGCCCGAACGTCTTCCAGCGCTTCGCCGAGGGGATGGAGGACACGCTCCGCGCCGGCAACCTCTCGGCGACGACGGTGGCCGAGGCGATGGGATTCCTCGGCAAGGCGATGGGCGTGCTCAGCAACGTCGCGGCGGCCGGGAAGTCGGTCGCCTCCGAGCTCGCCGGCAGCGGCAAGCCGAAGGATCCACCCGCCGGTGCGCCGCCCGCGGCTTCCGCGCCCGCCGCGCCTCCGCCGTCCGACCGTCCGCCGTCGGGGCCATAGTCGCCGACTTCAGTTAGGCCGCCGTCGCGAGTAGCTTCAAAGATGGGCCCCTCGCCAACGCGCATCCGCACCGACGCCGCGCTGACCTTCGACGACGTTCTGCTCGTCCCGCGGCATTCGCTCGTCCATCCGAAGGACGTCGGAACCGCCACCCGCTTCACCCGCGGGATCACACTGCAGGTGCCTCTGGTCTCGGCGGCGATGGACACCGTCACCGAGTCCGAGATGGCCATCGCGATGGCCCGCGCCGGCGGGATCGGCGTCCTGCACAAGAACATGTCGATCGACCGCCAAGCTGCCGAGGTCGACCGCGTGAAACGCTCCGAGAGCGGGATGATCCGGAACCCGATCACGTTGCAGCCCACGGCGACGCTGCGTGAGGCTGTCGCGCTGATGGCCCGCTTCCACATCAGTGGCGTGCCGGTGGTGGCGAACGGCGGAACGCTCGTCGGGATCATCACCAATCGGGACCTGCAGTTCGAACGCCAGCTCGACCGCCCGCTGAGTGAGGCGATGACGAAGGACGGGCTCATCACCGCCCCCGCCGGCACGACGCTTGACGAGGCCGAGCGGATCCTCGGGAAGCACCGGATCGAGAAACTCCCGGTGGTCGACGAGGCGGGGAAGCTGATCGGCCTCATCACCGTCAAGGACATCCACAAGCGTCGGCAGTATCCGAACGCCGCGAAGGACCAGCACGGCCGGCTGATGGTCGCTGCGGCGATCGGTGCCGGTGGGGACTTCATCGCCCGCGCCAATGCGCTGATCGACGCCGGCGTCGACGCCCTGATCGTCGACACCGCCCACGGCCACTCCCAGGGTGTGCTCGACGCCACCGCGAAGGTCCGCGAGACCTATCCCGACGTGCAGCTGGTCGCCGGGAACATCGCGACCGAAGCCGCAGCGCGGGCGCTGGTGGAGCGCGGCGTCGACGGCATCAAGGTCGGCGTCGGCCCGGGGTCGATCTGCACGACCCGCGTCGTCACCGGGATCGGCGTGCCCCAGCTCACCGCCATCCTCGACGCCGTCGCCGGCGCGGGCGACGTCCCGGTCATCGCCGACGGGGGCGTCAAGTACTCGGGCGACATCGTGAAGGCCATCGCCGCCGGTGCGGCGACCGTGATGATGGGCTCGATGCTCGCCGGCACCGAAGAGAGCCCGGGGGAATCCCTCCTGATGGAAGGACGTCGTTTCAAGATGATCCGCGGGATGGGCTCGATGTCGGCGATGCAGGATGGCAGCGCCGACCGCTACTTCCAGGACGGCGAGATGTCGGCGAAGAAGTTCGTCCCCGAGGGGATCGAGGGACGCGTGCCGTACAAGGGTCCGGTGGCCGACGTGCTTTACCAGATGGTCGGCGGACTTCGGAGCGGGATGGGGTACGCCGGCTGCGCGACGATCGCCGCGCTCCGCACCGAGTCCGAGTTCGTGCGCATCACGGCGGCGGGTCTCCGCGAATCGCACCCGCACGACGTCACGATCACGCGCGAAGCCCCCAACTACAGCGTCTGACGTGAAGGATCTGCTTGCCGTCCCCGCTGCCCGACGCGAGGCGATCGCGCGCCTCACCGCCGAGCTGCGTTC
>JANNKK010000005.1:0-4391 GCA_031396245.1 Gemmatimonadaceae bacterium | reverse complement strand
GAAGTCGCGGTAGCTGCGCTCGATCTCGTCGACGAGCGCCTTCGGGCTCCGCTCGCGGAACTTGTGTCCCTGGTGGATCGGCGCGACGCAGAAGTCGCACGAATACGGGCAGCCGCGGCTGGTCTCGACGATCACGTAGGGGCGGTTGACGAGCGGGAGCGAATAGGACGACATCGGCACGAGGTCCCATGCGGGATACGGCATCTGCGCGAAGCCGCTGTACTGCCCCTGCGCGGTGTGCGGAACGATCGCCTCCCCGCCTGCCCCGAGCGAGGTCGAGGGGCCTGCCCCGGGCGCCGTCGAGGGGCGGCGCCACGTCAGGCTCGGAATCGTCGCCAGCTGCTCGAGACTCTCGAGGCACGCGAGCTGGAGCGCCGCGTCTTCCGGCTCGCCGACGAACATGCCGTCCACGTCCGGCGCGCGCTCCATCGAGGCGCGCGGCGTCGTCGAGGCGTGCGGCCCGAAGCAGAACATCGGCGCGCGGAAATGTTCCTTGACCTTCGAGAGCTCGACGACGTCCACGTCGAGCGTGGGCGTGGTGCTGGGGAAGAGGATGAGCGTCGGCGTGAAGCCTTCGCGATCGAGCCGTCCGATCAGATTCTCGACCGTGCGCCGCTCGGCGGTGAGATCGACCAGGCGGACCTCGCAGCCCGCGTCACGCAGCAGCGACGCGAGGAGCGCCAGCGTGTAGGGCGGCTTGGTCGTGCCCAGGACCTCTTCGCGCTCCTGGCAGCGCCCCTGCCGCGTGAAGGCGACGCCGTTCACGAGCGGCGGATTGACGAGGAGCGTCTTCCGGCCGATCACGTGTGCACGACCGTGACCGGAATCGCGCGGCGCCGCGGGATGTCGGCGGTCGCGACGGCGGGCACCGGCGACAGCTCCACCTTGCAGCACCGCCGGCACACGGGGAAGATCCCGTGTTCGAGCAGCCGCCGCCGCATGTCCACGTAGCGCTCCCCGTTCCAGACCTGTTCCAGCGTCGATTCGGTGAGGTCACCGACCTCGACGCGGATGAACGGGCAGAAGAAGACTTTCCCCGAGAACGAGACGCGCGCGTGCAGGAACGGATAGAGGCAGCGCCCTGCCAGCTTCGTGCCCGGCGTGTAGTAGCTGTCCATCAGCTGCGTGTGCACCTTCGGCCGGAAGTCGAACAGGATGTTGCGCTCCTTGCACTTCTGCGCGAGCGCGGCGACCTTCCTTCGGACCTGCGCGACGTCGAGCCCGGGATCCTGCGTGACGAACGTCGCGATGACGGACGGGTCGGTCGCGCCGATCATCTTCACCGTCTCGGCCACTTCCTCCGGCGTGCTGAACATGAGGTGGTTCAGCCCGATCGCATCCACGCCGAGCTGCTCGGCCACCTCCACCATCTGGTCGAGCGCCTCGAGGCTTTCGCGCGCGACGGTCGTGTTGATGCTCACGCGCAGCGGGGCCCCCTTGCGCCTGGCAGCGCTCTGCAGGCGACGGAGTCCTTCGGTCGTCCGCTCGAATGTGCCCTTCAGCCCGCGCGCCGCGTCGTGCAGGTCCTTCGGACCGTCCACCGAGACGCTGATGTGTTTCAGGAAGCCCTTCGCGGCAAGGTCCGCCAGCGCTTCGGCGCGCTCGTCCGTGATGATCGTGCCGTTGGTGGTCAGGTAGCCGGCCGCGTAGCCCTTCTCGCGGAAGAGATCGAGCACGGACATGATGTCCTTGCGCATGAAGATCTCGCCGCCGGTCAGGCTGATCTGGAAGTCCTTCTGCGCGGGGAACGCGCTGGAGAGCGCGTCGATCGTGAGCTCCTGCCGCCACTCCCCCTCGAGGTTGAGGAGGTCGCCGACGTAACAGAACTCGCAGTGCAGGTTGCACCGCATCGTCGCCTCGTAGACGGCGCCCATGGGCAGCCGATCGGCGCGCCCGGTGCCTTCGTCGAGGAAGTGCTGGATCCGTGCCTCGTAGCGGTGCCGGCGATAGCGCGCCCACGCGTGCCGGGCGATCGGCAGCGATCGGGCGGTCGTCTTCAGGCGCTCGCGCAGTTTACGAACCAGGACCATCTATCTGCCAGATCTCCACGACCGGACCGGGACGCTCGAGCGCCCCCGTGATCCGGGCATCGCTGTTGTGCAGGAAAGGCTCGGCCCCGGACGTTCGGTCGGCGCCGGCGGCGTGTGAATACGGTGAAAACACGGCAATTCGCCGGCCCTTTCCGGCCAGGGCCATCAGGAGCGCCATCGTTGCCGGGGCCTCGTCATTGTATCGTTTCAAGACGATGAACGCCACGTGTTCCCGCCTGAGCGCCGCGATTGGATCGGCGCCCAGCTCGTCGAGGGGCAGATAGAGCTTGTCGGCGTCCAGGCCTCGGCCGAGATAGATCAGCCGATACGCCGGCGCGGGGTAGGGCGTCCGCGCAATTTGCAGGCTCGTCTTTATCGGCATCTCGCGCCCCGACCGGGTGACCGCCTCGTGGAGAGCCCCGGCGGTCGGTTCGAGCGGCACAGAATACGGCTGAGTCAACACGGTGGCGCCTGACGGAATCCGCGCGTGGAAGTACTCGAGCGCGAGCGTCCGCGTATCGGTCTCGCGGATGAACGCGCCCGTCCGCACGCTCTCCACTCCCGCGACGGCACACGCGGCCGCAACGAGCAGTTGAGCGGCAAGGCGCCAGGTCCGCCACAGCTGCGCGACCGCGATGGCGGCGAAGAGGGCCAGGAAGGGGACGACCGGCACGAGATACCGGCTCGCGGGGAAGGTGCCGGCGATGAACAGCAGGAACGGAACCGCGAACGCGAGAAGCCAGAGCGCGCGCGTCGGCTCTTTCCTGAGCGCGACGAGCAGCCCGGCGGCGGCGAGCAGGGCGGCGGGGACGCCGGCCGTGTCGAACAGCAGCAGCCTTCCATAGCGCGCCGCGCTCGCGAGGTAGCCGAGGGTCTCCACGGCGCGATCCACCACGATTTCGCGGTTCGCGGCGATGTCGCGCAGCGCCGTGGCGGGCTCGACGAGGATGAAGGGGGACATCAGGAAGAACACGGCGCCGCTGACCACCGCGGCGATCGCGACCCGCCGTACCGCATCCGCGCGGTTCCGCGCCCCGCGCGCCGCCGACCACGCGAGCGGAATCGCGAGGAAGATGGCGTAGTAGTGCGTCGAGAACGCGACGCCGGTGATCGCCGCCGCGGCGACGAGCGATCCTTGCGCCTGCCTTCGACTCGCCTGGGCTGGCTCAGGCGAAGGAAGGCGGAAGTTACGGGCTTCCTCCCACAGCCGCTCGTACGCGAGGTACGCCAGCACGATCAGGAACGTCACCGGGACGTCGTGCTTCACGTAGTGCGAGTTGAGCACGTGCAGCGGCGCGACGGCAACGAGCAGCGCGGCGACAAGCCCCGCGAGCGGCGACCACGCGCGCGAGCCGAGGACGCCCGTCGCGACGGCCGTTCCCGCGCCCAGCAGCGCCGTCAGCAGGCGGCCCGCCACGAACACCCGGGTGGGATCGAGGAAGAACTCCCGCTGGAACGCCCCGAACGACGCCACCGAGCGCGTGACGACGGCCAGCAGCGCCGTGAGTCCTTCCCAGGCGAAGAGCGCGTAGAAGTAGAAGGACGGATACAGGAAGTTGTGCGGGTTGAAATCCCACTTCGCGAACGCCAGGGCGCGCGACATGATGGCGACTTCGTCGGGGTTGTAGACGGCCGGCAGCCCGTAGCGCAGGCCGATCAGCCTCACGCCGAGCGCGACGACGAAGATCCCGAGCCACACTCCCCGGCCGGGGCGAGTGCGACTCATTCCGGCACCCCGATGTCGGTGGCGACGATCTCCCCCGCCATTTCGGTGCTGTCCGGCGCGCGGCTGGTCGCCGCGACCGGTCCGCTCCGGCGCCGGATTGCACGCAGGCGGCGCAGTTCCTCCGCATGGAAGAAGCCCGTGACCGCCAGCAGCCCCAGGAAGATGACGATGACGGTCACGCCGCGGACGAGGAGGTCGGGCACCGGCGCGAGCGTCGAGCGCGGATCGACCGCGAAGCGGATCGACGGCAGCAGGCGCGCCACGCCAAACGCGACGAGGGCGGCCAGGCACACGCGCACGATCCGTCCCCATTCGTACGCGACAGGGTAGACGCGCTGCGAGAAGGTGTAGCCGAGCCCAGCCTGCACGGCATAGGCGGCGCCGTTCGCCCATGCCGCCCCGACGATTCCATAGCGCGGGATCAGCAGGAAGTTCAGCGTGATGTTGGCGGCCGCGGCGGTGATGGTCGCGACGGGATAGTACTGCGTGCGCTTGGTGATGTTGAGGCCGATGGAGGTGAGCAGGTAGAAGCCCTGGAGGAAGACGCCGACCGCCGTCCACGTGATGACGGTTGACACATCGTCCCACCGGGGATCGTCGGGCGCGAGCAAACGCCCGTGGGTCATCGCTTCCGC
>JANNKK010000076.1:0-1816 GCA_031396245.1 Gemmatimonadaceae bacterium | reverse complement strand
GGCGTCAGCGCCCGGGAGTCGTCGGCCTCACCGATCACCCGGACAAAATAGTTGGCCGGCTCGGTCACCGCCTCGCGCTGGGTGAGAGCCCGGGCGAGCGAGTCGTCGAGGAATGCGACGAACGACTCGTAGTGCGGGGGCGTCGAGCGCCAGAGCCGGCGGGCCTTTCTGGTGGTGAGATCAAACTCGTCGAGGAACGGCCGGTCGCCCTCCGGCGAGGCCCCGAGTCCGTCGAGGTAAATCTTCGAGCGGTCCGCGCTCATCAAGAGCGTGTAGCGACCGAGCGAATTGCGCGTGAGCACCGGCGTGCCGGGGTCGCCGTAGCGATCCTCCGATGAGCGATCGAAGAGCAGCGTTGGCGCGGTGCGTTCGACCGGCTCAGGACGGGCGTCCGGCTGGCCAGGCGCGACGAGCCAGGTGCGAAGCTTGCGGGTTTTTCGCCAGGATTCCGTCACGAGGGCGTGGCGATCATCGCCCCATGTGATGTCACTTACGCGCAGCGCAAATTTGTGATGTGACACGGGCGGGCGGGCGAACGGCGCGGCCTGGGTGAACCACTCGTCGCGCAAGGGCGCTTCGCGGCCGGCATCGCCGCCGTCGAGCGCCTGCAACCAGCCTAACGTCGCGGGCGCATCGGCGCGCCATGCCACGCTGCGCGGCCCGGTGCGGACTGACCCCGTGGGGATCGGGATGTTCTCGGCGAGCGGCAGGTCGGCGACCGGGTGGACAAGTCTGCCCGCGCGATCGTGCACGGTGATTTTCGTCGGGAAGCGCGTGACGGGGACCAGATACGAATACGGCCGGCTCCACGTGGTAACGAGCAAGTATCGACCGTCCGGAGACGGCGCGGCATTGCCGATGATTCCGCGCAGGCCGAGCGGCGTTACCCTGCCGCCAAG
Organism: Gemmatimonadaceae bacterium; assembly: GCA_031396245.1. Taxonomy (GTDB): domain Bacteria; phylum Gemmatimonadota; class Gemmatimonadetes; order Gemmatimonadales; family Gemmatimonadaceae; genus Pseudogemmatithrix. The sequence continues at coordinate 917 of JANNKK010000076.1, read as the reverse complement.
TGAAATGAGGGCGAGGTCGGCGGTCGCGTAGTGGTCGAACACCGCCTCGTCGTGGGGACTCGCGAGCATGTCCGCGTAGGTGCGCGCGGGCCGTTTGCCGCTGAGGTTCTCCTGCACGACGGGCCCGTTCGGCACGGTCGGTGCAGCGGGTGCCTTGCCGCGGCCGGGCGGAATCAACGACGCGACCACCGTGGTATCGTCGAGCCACGCCGGGGCATCGACGATGCCGTTGAGCGCTCGATCGGTGAGGCGTCGGGCCGTGCCGGCCGCGACCTCGACAACCCAGAGCTGCAAGCCGGTCTCGTTGGTCACGGTGGACAGCACGTGACGGCTATCGCGCGACCAGGCGATCGTGGTGAGCCGCGCAGCGGCCGGGAATCCCGAGATGCGCTTTTCGGCGCCGTCGGCGAGGACTTTGACGACGATGCCGGTGTAGTAGGTTTCCCGGCTCGGGCCGTTGGTCGCGGGGTTGATTCGAACGCCGGCGAGCCTCAGTTCAGGCTCGGCGAGTTCGGCAACGAGTGGGAGCGCCGGGCGCTCGAGCAGAAGGAGGAGTTTCTTGTCGGGACTCAGGCTGACGATTGGAGTGAGCGGTGCGTCGACGATCGCGGCGAGGGCGGCGCTCGGACTGCGATAGGTGACGTTGTCCTGCGCGTGGAGCGGGCGCGAAAGAATCAGCAGTGAGAGCAGCGCGAAGAGGAGCGGGCTGAGTCGAGACATGGGTGCGACCGTGGCCGGGGTGCTGGCGATTGGCAATCGTGGTGGGGCGGAACCGCGGCCCGAGGTGGAGCGGCTTGGCCTCAAGCCGCTTGTTCGAATGTAGGGCCTGAGCTTGCTCACGGCCGATTTGTCTCCCGGCCGAGGCCGCGACCAAGGTCGGGCCCTACGTACGCTGCGTTCGCACCAGCGGTTTGGGG
>JANNKK010000048.1:0-14987 GCA_031396245.1 Gemmatimonadaceae bacterium | reverse complement strand
CGTTGGCCATGCCGAGCACGCTCCTGGTCTTGTTGCGGAAGAACCCGGTGCTGCGGATCACCTTCTCGAGCTCACTGCGCTTCGCCTTCGCGAGTGCCGCCGCGTCGGGCCATCGCCGGAAGAGCTCCGGCGTCACGAGGTTCACGCGCTTGTCGGTGCACTGCGCCGAGAGCACCGTGGCGACGGCAAGCTCGAAGGGGGTCCGGTGGTCGAGTTCGCAGTGCGCGTCGGGGTAGGCGCGGGCCAGTCGTCGTTGGATGGTGCGTGCGCGCGTGCGCGCGCGCGCCGGCGCGGTCGCGCTCACACGCCGGCGAACGGTATCCGTCGACGGGTGGCGAAGGCCACGAGCTCGTCGGCGCTTCGCGTGTTGATCACGTCCTCGGCGCCGAGCCAGGCCTTGCGTGCCATCCCGATCCCGAGCGCCATGTTCTCGAGTCCATCCACCGAATGCGCGTCGGGGCCGATCTCGATCCGCGCGCCGTGGCGCCGGGCCCCGCGCGCCCGCTGCCAGTCGAGGTCGAGTCGGTGCGGGTCGGCGTTGAGTTCGATCGCGATGCCGAGGGAACCCGCCTTCGCCATCACCGCCTCCATGTCGATCGCATACGGCTCGCGGGTCAGGAGGAGCCGGCCGGTCGGGTGCCCGAGGATCGCGAGATGCGGGTCGTCGAGCGCCTTCAGCACGCGTTCGGTCATCTGTGCCTCGTTCATCCCGAAGCGCGAATGCACCGAGGCGATCACGTAGTCGAAGCGGTCGAGCACCTCGACCGGATAGTCGATCCGGCCGCAGGGGAGGATGTCCGCCTCGACGCCCTTCAGCACGCGGAAGTCGGAGAAGCTCGCGTTGATCGCGTCGATCTCCTCGTGTTGTCGCGAGAGCGACTCGGCCGTGAGTCCCCCCGCGTAGAACGCCGACTGCGAGTGGTCGGAGACCCCGAGGTAGCTCCAGCCGCGACGGCGAGCATCGGCGGCGAGCTCGGCGATACTCGCGCCTCCATCCGAGTACTGCGAATGGCAGTGGAGAACGCCGCGGATGTCGCCGAGTTCGATCAGGCGCGGCCTCGTATGGTCGCCGAATGCGACCGACTCGCCGAGACCTTCGCGGAGCTCGGGCGGGAGCCAGGGGAGCCCGATCGCGGCGTAGAGCGCCGGCTCGTCGATCGGATGCAGCGTGTCGATCGCAACGCCGCGCAACGCCGCGCAACGCCGCGCGCGCCGTGACCTCGGCGATGTGCGCTTCGCTTCCCGTCGCGCGCCACCAGGTGAGCACGAACGCTTCGGCGGGGACACAGTGGAGGAGGAGGCGCATCCCGTCGTCGTAGCGGATGGCGACCTCACCCGAGCCGCTCCCCACCGAATCACGGACGCCGGGGGCACGCGCGATCGCCGCAGCCACCGAAGCCGGTTCCTTCGCGCAGGCGGCGACGATCTCGACTTCGCGCACCGTCTCACAATGCCGCCGGATGGCGCCCGCGATCTCGGCTCGCACCACGCCGGGCTGGCGCCGGATCGCAGCGATGAGCCGCTCCGCCTCGGCCCGCCCGTGCGGCAGGAGCACCTGCGCACCGCTCTCCTTGAGCCACGCGATGCCGCGCAGCACCTGCTCGGCGGTCAGCGCACCGAACCTCGGCAGGGAGGCGAGCCGTCCGTCGCGCGCCGCCTCCTCCAATTCCTGCATCGTGTCGATCCCGAGTCCCTCGTGGATCCGGCGGATGCGCGAGGGACCGAGGCCCGGCACGCGGAGCATCTCGAAGAGTCCTTCCGGTGTGGATTCGCGCAGCTGGTCGAGGAAGGTCGACTCGCCGCTCCAGTGGAGATCCTCGAGCACTTCGAGGACTTCGGGTGCGAATCGGCGCCGGTCGCGCTTGAGCAGTTCGGTCAGCGACCGTGACTCGTGCGCGGCGAGGGAGCGGGCCGCATCGGCGAAGGGCGCGGGCACCATCGGATCCTCGCCCTGCAGCTCCAGGAGCGCGACGATCTCGTGGAGCAAATGCGCGGCCACTTTCGAATCCATAACCGCAGAATATAGACGGCAGACGGCGGTCGGCGGTTACTGCCGTCCGCCGTCTGCCGTCGGCTGCTTGCTATCCCTCGACTCCTGCGTGGTTGCTGACGCTGTCGACGAGCGTATGCATCTGCTGCTCCGTCAGCTCGATCTCCTGCGCCGCGCCCTCGACATCGAGCAGGCCGGCGCGCATCGAGATCGCGACCTGATTCAGGTAGCGGATCTTGGCGAGGATCTCCTCGGTGTGCTTGCGGAGGGCGCTGAAGCGCCGCTTCTCCGCGAGGGCGCGCTTGTGGCGCTTCACGATCTCCGACTGGGTGAGGCGCTTCGTCATCGCGATCACCTCATCGCGCGTCCGCCCCGGGAACGCTCCCCGGTCGGGAAGGCCCAGGTCATCCCACGACTCGTCGGCGAACCAGAGCCGGCCGACGTATTCGATGCCGTCGAAAACGATCCGCACCGAGACGTTGTAGCGACGTCCCTCGTGCTCGATCGTACCGACGTAGGGTTGGGTGATCTCGTCGTGAGCCGCCATCTCACCCCGTGACCGATCACTCGGTCCTGTCGAGGAAGTCGCGAACGGCCGGGAAGAGTGCTTCCGGTCGCTCAACATACGGCACGTGGCCACAGTCATCCAGCCAGAGTCGCTCGGCGTCGAGCGCGGTGGCCACCGCCTCCGAGGAGGCGATGGGGATGGGATCCTGCCTTCCGTGAACGACGAGCGTAGGGAGGCGAAGGCCACGCAGGGCGGGGAGGAGGTCGTAGTCATCTAGCGAGTCCCAGATCGACTGCTGCACGCGTCCCGTGACACGAAATGGTGTCAGAGCCTTTGCGCGGCGAGGGTCGGCGAAATAGCCGGCGACACTCAACTCGAACGACCGCTGCCGGAAGGCGTCGGCGTCGGTCTCGCGGAGCCCGCTGGCCGACAGTTCCTCACGCAGCGCGGCGACCTCCGGCCCGGCCTGTCGCTGAGCGAACTCCGCCTCGAAGGCACTCCGCCATTCGCGCTTCACCGGGCCCGGGTCGAGGAGTACCAGCCGACGAGGAGCGGGGGCGGCGCGCCCCGCCGCGGCCTCGGTCGCGTAGAGCAGTGCCAGAAGCCCTCCCCACGAGAAGCCGACAAGGGTGAGCGGCCCTGGTGCGACCTCGGCGGCCACCCGGGCGAGATCCTCGACGGCGGTCCGCCACGTGATCGGGGTGCGGTCGTCGGTCCTCGACCGGCCACCGCCGCGCTGGTCGTAGAAGACGCACTCACGCTCCTCGGCGAGCGCGAGGAGTTGCGGCAGGAGGTAGTCGTGATGCGCGCCGGGCCCCCCGTGCAGGATGAGGAGGCGGCCGCGAGGAGCCGCCGGCGCGTACCGGCACCAGTAGAGCGGGAGCGCAGTGGTCGCGGTGAATCCGCTCGACGTGGGGGCGGGGATCGGCGGCATCGCGCTCAGCTGAAGCTCCGCGCGACGCGCGCGGTATTGGCGTGCACGCGCACGGTGTCGTTGATGTCGCGTCCATAACCGCCGGCGATCACGATCGCGACCGGCACGCCGACCGCTCGCGCCGACTCGAGCACGAGCGCATCGCGCCGCATCAAGCCGGCGAAGGTGAGCGCGAGTCGGCCGAGGGTGTCCCCTTCGTGCGGATCGGCGCCGGCGAGATAGAGGACGAGGTCGGGCCGCGCCTCGGCGAGGACCTGCGGCAGCGCCGCAGCGAGCCGCTCCAGGTACTCGGTGTCCCCCGTCCCATCCTCGAGTTCGACGTCGAGCCGGCCGGCGACCTTGCGGAACGGGTAATTGCGACGGCCGTGCATCGAGAAGGTGAAGCTCTCCCGATCGGAGGCGAGGATCGAGTGCGTGCCATTCCCCTGATGCACGTCGAGGTCGACGATCGCGACGCGCCCGAGACGCTCCTGCGCGCGCAGCTCTCGCACCGCGATCGCCACGTCGTTGAGCACGCAGAAGCCCTCGCCGTGCGAGGCGAAGGCGTGGTGGGTGCCGCCGGCGAGGTTCATCGCGACTCCGGCCTCGAGCGCGTGGGTTGCCGCCTCGAGGGTGCCGCCGGCCGCGCGGAAGGAACGCTCGACCAACGCCTCGCTCCACGGGAATCCGAGGGCGCGCTGCTCGGCCGCCGGCATCCGTCCCGCGGTGAGCCGCGCGACGTAACTCGTGTCGTGCACGCGCGCCACCGCATGCGACGGTGCGCGGGCCGGGTCGTGCAGATCCGCTCGCGCGATGGTGCCGTCGGCGAGCAGGGCATCGCGCAGCAGGGCGTACTTCGCGATCGGGAACCGATGCCCCCCGGGGAGGGGGATCGCGTAGTGCGCGCTGGACCAGGCGTGCAGCGCCATCGGCGTTACCGCGCGGCGCCCTCGCCCTTGTAGACGACGCCGTTCTTCATCACGAACGAGACGCGCTCCATCACCTTGATGTCGCGGGTCGGGTCTCCCGGCACCGCGACGATGTCGGCGAGCTTGCCGACGGCGAGCGTCCCGACGCGGGCGTCCCATCCGAGCAGCTTCGCCGCGTTCGACGTGCCAGCGACGATCGCCTCCATCGGGGCAAGGCCGCCCCACTCGACCATCAGCGTGAACTCGTGCCCGTTCTCACCGTGGTGCCCGACCCCGGCGTCGGTGCCGAGCGCGATCCGGACGCCGGCGGCGCGGGCGATCCTCGTCGCGCTCTTCATCGCCGCTCCCGCGGCGCGCGCCTTCTCGGCCACGAAGGGCGGGATCGCGCCGGCGTCGGCGGCGCGCAGCACGGCCTCACCGGCCATCATCGTCGGGACGAGGAAGGTGCCGCCGGCGGCCATCAGCTTGGCGCCCTCAGCGTCGAGGAACGAGCCGTGCTCGATGCTCGCGACGCCGGCGCGCACCGCCGCCTTGATCCCCTCGGCGCCGTGCGCGTGGGCCATCACCTTCCGCTCAAGGAGCTTCGCCTCTTCGACCATCGCGTGCATCTCCTCGAACGTGTATTGCTGCACCCCCACCGCGTCGCCGGCCGAGAGTACACCGCCGGTCGCGCAGGTCTTGATCGCGCCCGCGCCGTACTTCACCTGATAGCGCACCGCCTTCACGATCTCGGCGACGCCATCGGCGATTCCCGTCTCGGGCGTGCCGTCGGCGAGCCCCGGCCGATAGTTGTTCTCGTCGCAATGGCCGCCGGTAATGCCGAGGGCGTGGCCGACCGGTTGGATCCGCGGGCCCGGCACGTAGCCGCCGTCGATCGCCCGCATCAATGCGATGTCGTCGAAGTTCGCCGCGCCGGCGAACCGGACGCTCGTGAAGCCGGCCATCAGCGTGCGCCGGGCGTGCTCGGCACCAAGGATCGCGGCGAAGCCAGGGAGATCACGCGTCGCCTGTTCGCCAGCGCCCGGATCCTCGATCTGACGGCCGGCGAGATGGACGTGTACGTCGATGAAACCGGGCAGGAGCGTCACGTCCCCGAGGTCGACGCGGCGCGCGCCGGCGGGAATGCGAACGCTCGCCTCGGCGCCCACCGCGATGATCCGATCGTTCTCCACGATCACCACGCCATTCGCGATCGGTGCCGAGCCGGTGCCGTCGATGACGCGCGCGGCGCGGAGGACGACCGTGCCCCGGCCGGCCACCGGCGTTTGCGCGGAGAGGGCGGGAACGAGAAGGGCCGCGAGAGCGGCAAGACGGATCGAGGCACGCATCGAACGGACTCCGGAGCGGGAATGAGGCGACCGTAGCGTAACGTCGCCCTGCGGGCTGGGGTATGTTATCGGCGCGCCGCCGCGCAGACCAGCAGACGATGACCGAACCCTCCTCCCCTTCGAACCCGGTGCTGGCCGAGCGATTCGCGGCGCTCGTTGCGCTCGCCGCGGCCCCCTCTTCGACCGTCATCGAGCAGCGCGAGGCAGCCAAGGGAGTGATCGACGCCGCGAAGAAGGGGACGGCGATCATCTCGTGGAGCGCCGCGGAGGGCCTCCGCGGCGACGGAGCACCGCTCGACGCGCCCCTCCTCGCGCAGCGGTTCGAGGCCTACGGGATCGAGGAGATCTCGGTGACCGCCCAGGCGGCCCTCGCCGACCTGATGGACCTCGTGCGCCTCCTCTCCTCGGTCCCGTCGGGGGATGAAGCGGCAGCGCGGTTCGCGGGCCGCGCCGCGGCGATCGATCCCAAGGGATTCCCGCGACGCCTCAAGCCGAAAGCGGTCGTGGCGCCGCCGGCCGCGGCGGCTGCGGCGGAGACGAAGGCGGCGACCCCCGCCGCCGCGCCCGGGGTGCCCGACGCGCCCGAACGGTTGACGCAGGCTCTCGCGGTGCCGGAGCCCTCGAACCCGGCGATCGCAGGAGCGGTGACCCTCCTGCGCGACGCGACCGACCTCACGAACCTGCAGGCCGCGCTCGACGCGATGGTCCTCGCGACCGACCTCGCCTTCCGCACCGGCCGCGGCGACGATCTCATCGAGTCGCTCGCGGCCTTGGTGGCGATCGAGTTCGAGGCCCTCGAGCGTGATTCCTCGGACGATCGACGTTCGGCGTTCAATGCGGCGCTCGGACGCCTCACGAAGCGACCGATGATGTTGCGGCAGATCGCCGTGCTCCGCCATCAGCGCTCGGGCGATCCGGTCGCGGTCGCGCGGTTGCAGGCGATCCTCCACCGCTACGGCACGAGCGGGGCCGAGGCCCTCGTCGACGAGTACGTGAGCGCGACGAGCACGGAAGCGCGGGCGACCTGTCTCGAAGCCCTTCGGGCGCTGAGCCGCACCTACGACGCCCTGCTCGCACTCGCCCGCGACACGCGCGACCTCGTGGTGCGCCAAGCGGCGGCGATCCTCGGCGAGCTCCGCGATGCGCGAGGAGAGGAGATCCTGATCGAGCTCCTCCACCACCCTGACGCCCGCGCGCGACGCTCGGCGGTGGCGGCGCTCGCCCGCTCCGAGAGCACCGCCGCACTCGAGGCGATCGGCTTCGCGCTTCAGGATGAATCGCCACTCGTGCGCCAGCGCGCGGTGTCCGCTCTCGCGGGACGGCGCGAACCGCGGGTGCTCGCGCTCCTCGCGCCCTTGATCGAGAAGGAGCCGGATCGCGAGGTGCTCTACGCGGCGATCGGGGCCGTGGGGAGCGTCGGTTCCCCGGAAGCGGTGCAGCTCCTCATGCGCATCGCGCATGGCGAGGGGGAGAACTCGCAGCGCCGGTCCGCCGGGATGCGGGTGCAGGGGTGCATCGCCCTGGTGGCGATCCGCACCCCGGCCTCGATGGCCGCAGTGCAGGGACTTCGCGAGGACCGTGACGGCGAGGTGCGGGAGGCCGCGGTCCGGCTCGTCGCACAGGCCCAGCGCCGGACCACCAGCACCGGGATCCCGGTGGTGCCCAGCGTTTAGCGCGGCGTGAGCCCGAGCGCGTAGGTGGGATCGAGCGGGGAGAATAGCGCCGGGTTGAAGCAGCGCGCGAACGTCTCGACGCCGTCGATGATCCGGGGCCCCGGGCGGCTCACCAGCGCATTCCCATCGAGAGCGAAGACGCGGCAGTCGCTGGCCCAGGCCCACGCTGGCGCATCGAGGAGGCGCCTGGCCTCGCTCGTCGACCGTGCGAGGTCGTACCCGCAAGGCGCGATCAGCAGCACCTCGGGATCGGCCGCGCGCACCGCCTCAACCGTGACGACGACGGAGTGCGTGCCGTGCTCAGCGAGCACGTCAAGGCCCCCGGCACGATGGACCATCTCAGGGACCCAGTGTCCGGCCGCGTAGAGCGGGTCACCCCACTCGATCACGACGACGCGAGGGCGGGAAGCCCGCGCCCCCTTGAGTCGCTCGTGCACCGTGCGCAGTCGTGCGCGTGCTCCGGCGTTGAACTCCTCGGCCTCGTCGGCGAGACCGAGCGCGGCTCCGACCCGCTGGAGATCCGCGAGCACGCCGTCGAGCGTCGTGGCCGAGAGCGTCTCGATCCGCGGCGCGGGGTCGAGTCGGCTCGCGAGCGCGCGCACATCGGTCTCAATCACCGCGCACACAGCGCACAGAGCCTGCGTCAGGATGAGGTCGGGGCGCAGTGCACGGATGCGGTCCTCGAGCAGCGTGAAGTACGGCGGACCGCCCTCGTCCCGGAGCTTCGTGACCCGGATGCGCGACGCGACCACCGCAGGATGATCACAGGCGTGCGTCACGCCGACGAGATGTTCCAAGCCGCCGAGCGCGGCGACCATCTCCGTCGCACTCGGCAGCAGCGACACGATCCGCATCAGCCTCGCTCGGGAGGGATCGGCAGGATCATCAGCACCGTGGTGAAAGCGATGAGCCCCAAGGCCATCGTGCTGAGGTGCGCGCCGACGAAGTACTGCACGATGCCGAAGAGGGCCACGCCTTCGCCGAACGACCAACCGACCACCAGGAAGGCGCCGCGTTGGGCCGGGGCGGCGGGCTCCAGTCGCGTACGCAGGAGGAACGCGGCGGCGACCGCGGCCCCCGACAACCCCCAGAGGATGTACCGGAGGAGGTCGAGCGGAAGGGCGGCTCCGGCGGCGGCGACGTCGATCGAGGCGGCCTCGAGTCGCGATCGTTGATAGGCGGCGAGCGCCGCGAACGCCGCGACGCCGGTGACGAGGGCGATCCGGACGAGGAAGAGCTGCTTCGCTCGCATCAGGTCACTTCCGCTCGTAGACCCGCTTGCCCCCGACCCACGTCGAGAGCACCTGCGTGTCGAGGAGGATCGCGTCAGGCACCCGCATGATGTCCTGGTCGAGCACCACGAAGTCGGCGCGCTTCCCCGGGGTGAGCGAACCCAGCTCCGCCTCCTGGAACGCCGCGTAGGCGGGCCAGAGCGACATCGACTTGAGCGCTTCGTCCCGCGTCATCCGCTGTTCCGGATACCAGCCACCGGCCGGCCATCCTCGTGCATCCTGCCGCGAGACGCTCGCCTTGAACGAGATGAGCGGGTTCACCTCCTCCACCGGGAAGTCGGAACCGTTGGGGATGATGACGCCGGCGTCGAGGAGTGAGCGCCACGCGTAGGCGCCGCGCAGCCGCGTCTCGCCGAGGCGCACGCCGGCCCAGTACATGTCGCTCGTCTGGTGCGATGCCTGCATCGATGGGATCACGCCGAGTCCGGCGAATCGCGGGACGTCATCGAAGTTCAGGATCTGCGCGTGTTCGATCCGGAACCGATGGTCCGCCGTCGGCACCGCCTTGAGGGCGGCTTCGTATGAGTCGAGGACAAGCCGGTTCCCGCGGTCGCCGATCGCGTGGGTGTTCACCTGGAACCCGGCGCGAAGCGCGCGCGTCGCCACGTCCTTGATGTGCTCTGGCGGCGAGACGAGGAGTCCGCTCGTCGCCGGGGCGTCGGCGTAGGGCTCGAGCAGCGCCGCGCCGCGCGAGCCGAGGGCGCCGTCCTGATAGAGCTTGATCGACCGCACCCAGAGCATCCCATCGTAGAGTCCGCTCTGCGGGCCGCGGCGCATCCAGGCGTCGACCGTCGGGGCGTTGTCGCTGATCATCGTGTACATCCGGATGTTCAGCGCGTTCTCCCTGCCGAGTTCCTCGTAGAGTTCGAGCACCTGGGCCGACGAGCCCGCATCGTGCACGCCGGTCATCCCCCAGCGGTGCATCTCGGCGATCGCCGCCTTGAGGGATTCCTTCACCTGCGCGCGGGTCTGCGCCGGGATGGTGCGGCCGACGAGCCCCTGCGCGTTGTCGATGAAGACGCCCGACGGAGTCCCCTGGGCGTCGCGCTCGATCTGTCCGCCGGTCGGATCCTTCGTGTCCTTCGTGACGCCGGCCCGTTGCATCGCCATCGCATTGGCGAGTCCGGCGTGTCCATCGACTCGCGTGAGGTAGACCGGATTCTCCGGCACTGCGCGGCTCAACGCGTCGTGCGTCGGCCAGCGGGTGTCACCCCAGTCGTTCTGGTCCCAGCCTCGGCCGATGATCCACTCGCCCTTCGGCGTGGTCCGGGCCCGCTCGACGACGCGCGCGATCACCTGATCGTAGGAGGTGGTGCCGGTGAGGTCGACGTTTCGGAGCGCGCCGCCGAGGCCGGCGACATGCGCGTGCGCGTCGGTCATGCCTGGGATCACGGTGCGGCCGCGCAGGTCGAGGGTCTGCGTGTTCGGGCCGGTCAGGGCTCGCGCTCCCTGCCGATCGCCGGCGAAGACGATGCGGCCGCCGCGGATCGCAAGCGCATCGACCACCGGCCGGGCGCCCTCCGCCGTGTAGATGCGGCCGTTCGTGACGACGAGGTCGGCGGGGGCGGTCGCACCCTGCGCGCTGAGCGCTGGGGCGACGGAGAGGACGGCAAGGAACAGGATGGGATTTCGCATCGGGCGGGTCGGTTCGATGGGTCGCTGCGCGGACCCGCTCAACCTCGCCCCTCGGATGTGCCTGCGCCAGCCTTCGCCCGAGCCTACTCCTCGGGCGCGCGCTGCTCGCGGATCATCCCGATCGCGGCGGTGTTCACGGCCACGTCACCGATCTCCTTGCCATCGGGCTGGAGCGTCGCCCTCACTACGCCGACGAACTTGCCGCAGTGTGAGAGGTAGTCGCTCAGGCGCTGCATCGGGGCGAGGTACATCGTCCCCTTCACCGCCTTGCCTCCGATCAGGTGCAGCTCCACCTCACGCTCCCCGGCGCCAGCGCCGGCCGCCCCGACCACCTGCATATCGGTGTCGGGGGCCGAGACGAGTACCACGAGGTCGGTCTGGAGGATGAGGTGACCCGGCGCTTCCTGGAGCTTTGGACGCCTCGCGTCGACCATGTTCATCCAGCCGCCCTTTCGGCTTCCGAGGAAGCTCACGAGCGACATGTCCTCAGCGATGAAGATGGCGCCCTCGACGAGGGAACCATCTCGCATCACGACGTGAAGTCGCTTGTTCTCCTGCGCGCGGGTCCGGCCGGTCGGAGCGGTCATAGTAGGGGCAGGTGGGTCCGAACAGGTTGACGATCCACCTGAACAGAACGGCACGCAATGGCTTGCGCGCCGCCGGGTCCCCTGCCGAGGCTTCCCCGATGCCACGGCTCGCCTCCCTCGCCCTTCTCGGCTGCGCCGCGACGCTTGCCGGCGCGCAGCCCGCCGCGCGCGCCCTCCAGTCGGCGCCGGTCGCCGGACTCCGGTTCGAGGTCACCCTCGGGGCCCGCGAGGCCCTCGCGGGCATGATCGAGGTCGGGGTGCGGTTCACGGTGACCGGCCGCTCGCCCGTCCTGCTCTCGATGCCGGCCTGGACACCGGGTGCCTACGAGATCGCCGACTTCGCGCGGCAAGTCTCGGGTTTCTCCGCCCGGCAACAGGGGCGCGAGCTGCGGTGGGACAAGGCCGATCCCGACACCTGGCGGATCATCCCTTCCGGGACCGGCGCCGTCGAGCTCTCGTACCGGGTGAAGGCCGATTCGCTCGACACCTCGCGGGCGTGGGCACGCGAGGACTTCGCCTTCTTCAATGGCACGACGCTCTTCCTGTTCGTCGAGGGTCGGCCCGAGACCGGCGCCGAGGTGCGGGTGCGCACCGAGCGCGACTGGCGAGTCGCAACGGCGATGACGCCGGGCGACTCGGCACTCCGCTTCGTCGCCCGCGACGTCCACGACCTGATGGATCACCCCTTCTTCGTCGGCCGCTTCGACATCGACTCGTCGCGCGTCGCCGACCGCTGGATGCGATTCGCGACCTATCCCGTGGGCGCGCTGAGCGCCGCACGCCGCGCCGCGCATTGGGAGACCCTGTCGCGCGCGGTGGCCCCGCTCGAGGCCGTCTTCGGCGAAGTGCCGTGGAAGACCTACACGGTCCTGCAGGTCGTCGACTCGGGGTTCCCCGGGATGAGCGCGCTCGAGCACGCCGAGAGCGAGTTGGCGATCGTCGGCGCCGAATACCTCGACGAGGGTTTCGTGCGGACGATCCACGCCCACGAGCTCGCGCACGCCTGGAACGTCAAGCGACTCCGTCCGGCCGACCTCGTGCCGTATCGGTACGATGTCGCGCAGCCGACCACCTGGCTCTGGATGAGCGAGGGGATCACCGACTATTACGCCGACTTGGCGCTCCTGCGGGCCGGACTCACCGACGAGACGGCGTTCCTCGCCGCATCGCTCGAGAAGATCGACCAGGTGCGCGGCCTCCCGACGACCGCGCTCGAGGACGCCTCGCTGCAGGCTTGGCTCTCGATGACCGACGGCACCGCCGACCTCTACTATGCGAAAGGATCGCTCGCCGGGCTCGCGCTCGACATCCTGATCCGCGATGCGTCCGACGGCGCGCACTCGCTTGACGATGTGATGCGCGAACTCTGGGACGGGCCCCAGAAGGCGGGACGCGGGTTCACGGCCGACGACTTCTGGAACGCGGTCACGCGCGCGGCCGGCGGCAAGGCACTGGGCGCATTCGCGCAACGCTTCATCGACGGACGCGAGCCCTATCCCTGGGAGGAGTGGCTCGCGCTCGGCGGATGGCGCATCGTCACCGACTCGATCAGCGAGCCGCGCCTTGGCGCCCTCCTGCGCGCCGACCCCAGGGGCGTGCGGGTCGCCGCGCTCGACGAGCAGGGAGCCGGCGCTCGCGCCGGACTCGCGGTCGACGATGTGATCACCGCGATCGGCGGGCGACCGACGCTCGACCCCGCGTTCGGCGAGCGGTGGCGCGACTACTGGGGCAAACGGCCCGGCGCGGCGATGTCGCTCGAGGTGCTCCGCGGCGGCGCGACCCGCACGCTCGAAGCAACGGTCGAGGTGACGACGCTGATCGACCGGCACGTCGAGCCGGCGCCGGATGCGACGCCGCGCGCGAAGCGGGTGCGGGCCGGCATCCTCCGCGGCCGCGTCCAGCCCTGACCGCTCAGCGCCCCGTCTTGTACCGCAGGTAGCGAGCGACGGCCTCGGCGTCGTGCGGCGCGCGCGGCTTCGCGAGTTCCCGCTCGACCTCATCGAGCTCGCGCGGCACGCCAGCGGTCACGCGAACGACTCCCTGCTCGGTCACGAGGAAATCGTCCTCGATCCGGATGCCTATGTTCGCATACTTCTCCACCGCGCCTCGGAGGCGCGTCTTAAGGACGTCGTTGCGCGGGCTCGCCGGGATGATCTCGATCAGGTTCGCCCGCACGTAGATCCCCGGCTCGATCGTGAAGGCGCTGCCGACGTCGATCCGTCCGCCGAGCGCGTACTGCTCCGGGTCGTGTACGTCGAGGCCGATGCCGTGGCCGAGGCCGTGCATATAGTAGAGCGAGAGCTGGGAACACTGCCGCGGCTGCGTGGCCGTCCCGCAGTCGTACGTCGCCGAAGCCGACTCGATCAGCCCGATCGAGGCGAGCCCGGACGCGAGCACTGCGCTCGCCGAATCGCTCATCGTGCGCCCGAGTCCCCCGATCCGGACCTGCCGCTCGGCCGCCTTCTGCGCGGTGAGGACGATCGCATAGATGTCACGCTGGGCCGGGGAGAACCGCCCGTTCACCGGCACCGTCCGCGTGATATCCGCGGCGTAGCCGTCATAGTAGCTCGCGAGGTCCATCACGATCACCTCGCCGTCCCGCGCCACGCGGTCATCGCGGTTGTAGTGCAACGTCGTCGAGTTCGGGCCCGAGCCGACGATCGAGCCGTAGGCGGGGCCGTCTCCCCCCTCCCCGCGCCACGCACCCTCCGCGGCCGCCTGCAGTTCGAACTCCGCGACCCCCGGCTGGACGAGACGCCACGCGGCGAGATGTCCGCGCGCACTGATCTCGGCAGCGATGCGTAGTCGGTCGTGCTCGGCTGGGCTCTTGCGGCCGCGCATCCGGTCCAGGACGCGCTTCGCGTCGCCTACGCTGAGGCCGGGGTGCGACGTGCGCAGCGCATCGACGAATTGGCTGTGAGGCAAGCGTTCATTCACCGCGCCCCCGAAGTCGCCGAGCACGTGCATCGTCGAATGCGTCTTGAGGAGCGAGTCGAGCAGGCCGCCCAACTGCTCGACGTCGCGGCCGTCGAGCCCGAGGCGTGCGCGCGCGCCCGCCGAGCCGACGCGCGCGCCGTTCCACACCTCGCGCGCTGGGTTCCGCTCGCGAAGGAAGAGCGTCTCGCGCCGCAACGCCCCCTGTTTCACCAGCACCAGCGCCGCACCCGGCTCGAGGAACCCCGTCAGGTAGAAGAAGGGCCGCGACTGGATGAAGGGGAGATAGTCGGCGACCGGCTCTCCCCCGCCAAGGACGAGCACGACGCCGTCGGCGAGCGAATCGAGGAGCGCGCTGCGCCGCGCCGCGAACTCGGTGGCCGGGATCTGCGCCGCGGCCGGAGCCGCGACGATCAGTGAGGCGAAGAGGGGGAGGATGAGGCGTGAGGCGCGGCGCACGACGGCTCCGGACGAGTGTGGACTGGAGGGCGAGCGAAAGATGGTCACCTGCCAGCGGACGCCGCGAGGGCGGCGTAGACTTAGGTCGTACCCCCCCAACCGGAGTCATTTCCGTGATGTCCTGGCGCTCGTTCCGCCGCGCGGTTGTCCTCGTTGCCGCGATGGCCCTCACCGCCGAGGCGCAGCAGCGTCTCACCGCCCCCAAGGATTTCTTCGGCCACGAGATCGGCGCCGATTACGTCCTCCCCAACTACACCAAGTTCGCCGAGTACTGGGCCAAGCTCGCGACCGAATCCGACCGGATGGAGCTCGACACGATCGGACGCACCGCCGAGGGTCGGCCGCAGCTGATGGCGATCATCTCGAGCCCCGAGAACCTGCGCAACAAGGAACGGTACCGGCAGATCGCCGAGCGACTCGCGCGCGCTGAGGGCGTGACTGAGGCTCAGGCGCGCCAGATGGCGAAGGAAGGGAAGGGGATCGTCTGGATCGACGGCGGCCTGCACGCGACCGAGGTGCTTGGAGCCAACCAGTTGATCGAAACGAGCTGGCAGCTCGTCTCCGGCGACGACGAGGAGACCACGCGCTTCCGCAACGACCTCGTCATCGTGATGGTCCACGCGAATCCCGACGGCATGGAGCTGGTCGCCGACTGGTACATGCGCAACGCCGATCCGCGCCGCCGCACGATGAACATCCCGCGCCTCTACCAGAAGTACATCGGGCACGACAACAACCG
>JANNKK010000014.1:0-5706 GCA_031396245.1 Gemmatimonadaceae bacterium | reverse complement strand
CAACGAGTCGATCGAGACGCCCGACAAGGCGAACGCCGTCTTCCTCGCCGGCCAGAACCTCAAGGTGCGCGACGACAGCCCCGACTACGCTGCCCTGGTGATGGGCAACTTCGTGATCGGTGGCGGCTTCCTGAACTCTCGCCTCGCGGTTCGGATCCGCCAGAAGGATGGGATCAGCTATGGTGTGGGGTCGGGCCTCAACGCACAGCAGCTCGACAGCGTCGGCGCGTTCACTGCCCAAGCCATCTACGCACCGGAGAACATCCTCCGGCTCGAATCGGCGTTCGGAGAGGAGATGGGGCGCATGCTGAGCGAGGGGATCACGCAGGCCGAACTCGACGCGGCGCGGTCGGCGCTCCTGCAGCAGCGGGAGCAGCAGCGCAGTAGCGACGGCACGATGACCGTGATGTTCTCGAACCAGTCACTCACCGGCCGGACGATGGCGTTCGAGTCGCAGTTCGAGCAGCGGATCCGCGCCCTTACCACCGACCAGGTGAACGCGGCGCTCAAGAAGCACATCTCGCTGTCGAAGATCTCCACCGTCAAGGCCGGCGACTTCAAGAACAAACCGGCGAAGCCCCTGCCGACGAAGCCGTAGCGTCGATGTAGTCCCTAGCGTGTGAGCACGGCCGTCGTCGCCGCGACGTGTGCATCCAGCAGCCGGGTGCGCAGGTCGTTGGCGGCGCGGCCCGACGCGCCGCTCAGCCGGTTGAACACTGCCCGCGCCCCATTGAAGTCCCCCGCCTTGAGGCGGGCGAGCACCGCTGCATCGAAGAAGAGTCCCGGCGGGAGCCATCGGCGCCCACGGTCGTACGCGTCGATCTGGACCTCGGTCTCGCGCGCCGCCGTCGCCCAGTCGTAGGTCGCCGCCGCGCGCAGCATCCGGAGCGCCGAGAGGCCGTCCGCCGGCGCTCCTTGCGCGACCATGTAGCGCTCGACCCCAGCGTACCAGACCGAGTCCACCACGCCCATCGTCCCGCCGTGGCGGTCCTCCTCGACCGCGATCATCTCGATGAACCAGAGGAACCAGTCGGCCGGCGCGCGCCCCGACGCGATCCCCTGCGCCAACTGCTCACCGCGGAGCCGCGCCCCCTGGAAATCGCGGTTCGCGCTCGTGGTGTCGATCGGACTCAACCGGTCCCCCGCCCGCAGGCGCGCCGCGAGGGTCTGCCGCTCGAGGCGCCGGAGACCGAGCGCCAGCCGTCGCGATTCGCCGAGCGGGATCGTCCGGTCGCCGAGCGCGGCACCGAGATCGAACCGGTCGGTCGAGAGCCCGAGGAAGCCCTCCGCGCTGTGCCGCAGGAAGCGCGCTCGCTCGGCGCCGAGGTCGAGTAGCGGATGGAAGTCCGAGTTCGGTGCGACCGAGTCGAGGAGGGGGGTGAGGTCGGCGCGCGTGAGGAGCAGCGCCTGACGGAGCGCTGCAGGGTCGATCGGGGAGAATCGTGCGAGGTCGAGCCGCACATCCTCGGTCGTGAACACCGACCAATCGGGGGCCGGCAGATTCCGCTCGTTCGACGCGACCACGAGGATGTCCACGTCGTTCGTGAGGTAGATCGCGTACGACGCGAAGTGTCGGTGCAGCGCCGCGAGCACGCCGAGCACGAGATCGTCGTCGATCTCATAGAGATGCAGCCACTGCCCGAACACGCCGCCCGGCGCGAGGTACCCCGAGATGCGCTGGTAGAACTCCTCCGTGAAGAGGCCCGAAACGCCGCTCACCCAGGGATTCGACGGCTCGGAGAGGATCAGGTCGTACTTGTGGTCCGACGCGGCGAAGAAGGACTTCGCATCGTCGTGGACGAAATGGCTCCTCGGGTCCTCGAACGCGCGCGCGTTCGCCGGCAGGAAGATCCGCGACGCCGCGATCATCTGCGGCTCGATGTCGATCGTCACGAGCCGTTCGACCGTCTCGTTGCCGAGGAGGAAGTGCGACGTGATCCCCGATCCGTGGCCGATCACCGCCGCCTCGCGCGCGTCAGGCACGTGTGCGAGTGTGATGAGCGGGAGAAGCACCTGCGTGGACTCGTCGCCGTCGAGTGGCGTCCGCAGGGAGTCGACCGGCGGCTCGGCGAACCACAAGTGCGAGACCGAGGCGTCGGGCTTGCCGTTCGTCGCGAGGGAGTAGGCGCTGTCCCCGCCAAGCCGCACGCTCACGCTCGCCGTGCGCCCATCCTCGTAGAAGACGACGTTGCGGCTCCCGGGGTCGGGCACCGTGCCGTAGCGGAAGACGCCACTTGAGAGGATCCCCGGGTCGAGTCCGGGCGAGATCATCGTCACGGCAACGACCGCGAGTCCGGCGAGTCCCGCGAGTCCCGCCGTCTGCCGGAGTGGGACGCCGGTGCCGGCGCGGCGCCAGAGCACCCAGACGCCGAGGGCGATGTCGACCGCGCCCCCGAGGATGAGCAGTCCGCGCAGGCCGAGCGCCGGCATCAGCCAGAGCGCGGCCGCGGCGACACCGACGATCGACCCCAACGTGTTCCACGAATAGACCGCACCGATCGCACGCTCCCCCTCGCCATTGCTGATCAGCATCCGCGTGATGAGCGGCAGCGTGATCCCGGCGCAGAAGGTCGGCGGCAGCATCACCGCGAGCGATAGCCCGTAGCGCGCGAAGTTGAAAACCCGGTAGCCGGCGTCGTTCTCGTCGACCGCCTCGAGGAGACTCGCCATCCAATAGAAGGAGTCCGAGTACACCGTCAACGTCGCGATCGCGAGCACGCCCATCAGGAACTGCGTGAAGCCGAGCATCCGCAGCGGGTCGGGCACGCGGTCGGCGCGCTTCCGCACCCAGAACGCGCCGAGCGCGAGCCCGAGGATGAACGCCGAGAGCATCAGCTCGAAAGAGTGCGTCGCACTGCCGAGCACGAGCGAGAGCATCCGGATCCACGCGATCTCGTAGATGAACGACGCGACCGCGGTGCCGAAGCTCACCGCAAGGAGGAGTTGCCAGAGGGCCCGCCTTTCCCCGATCGGCGTCGCGTCCACTGCGGCGGCCTCCACCTCCCCGACCACCGCGCGGTCCATCACCTGCGCGATGTCATCCTCGGCGTCAGGGGCGAACCGCACCGCGGCAAAGGTCGCGGCCGCCACGACGAGGTTGATCACCGCCGCTGTCGCCAGCGTGCCCGGTAGCCCGACCTCGCCGATCAGCCAGAACCCCGCCACGAGCACGCCGAGCGCGGCGCCGAGCGAGTTCGCGAAGTAGAGCACGCCGAGCACGCGCCCGCTCGATCCTCTCACCCGCCGCAGGATGCCGGCGCTCATCAGCGGGAAGGTCGCCCCGAGGAGCACCGACTGCGGGAGGATCATCGACGCGGCGATCCCCCACTTCACCATCCCGAGCGCGCCGCTGCCGGCGAGCGCCGGGAAGATCGCGTCATACGCGAAGCCGGTCGTCGCGGCGTACACCGGATGGAAGGCGAGTCCCATCAGGCCGACGGCCGCCTCGATCCCCGCGTACCAGAGCAGCGGTTCCCGCAAACGCGTCGAGTAGCGCGACGTGAGCGCGGCGCCGAGGGACATCCCGCCGAGGAAGATCACGAGCACGATCACCTGGGCGTAGGCGCTGTGGCCGACGAAGAGCCCGAGGTACCGGCTCCAGATCGACTCGTAGATGAGCCCAGCCGCCCCCGAGAGGACGAAGACGATCGTGAGGACGAGGGTCACGGGAGCCGAATCTAGGGGCGGCGCCGGCGCGGCGCGGGCCTTGTAGGCTGCGGATGCCCTTCGGGGACCGCGTCGACGAACTCTAGATCGAGTACCAACTGTCGTTCGATGTGGGTGACCCGCGTGCCGCCGCGGAGCCGCTCTATCCGTTCGGCGGTCGTCGAGTAGAGCACCGGTACGAAGGGGATGACCTCGAGGTAGAAAGCTTCGCTCGTGACGCGTTCGATCTCCGCCAGCGCCGAGGGGATACGCGTGAGGTGGAAGCTTGCGGCGCGCAGCCGGAAGTCGGCGGTGTCGAGCCACGCCACGATGTTGACGTCGGCCGACTTCAGGGCCTCGGCGGCGACGATGTCGAGCCGCACCAGTCGCTGGCCCCCCTTCTCCTCGATCCCCGCGAGATGGAAGCAGTGGTTCGCGATGAAGCTCGCGTCGCCGATGTCGCGCAGAGACGGGATCCGCATCGCGTAGGAGTCGTTCGACCGCGAGAGCGCTCGCCGCACGGTGCGCACCACGGTACCCGGCTTGTACGACCAGTTCGGCTGGCTGCTCATCGCGCTCGTGTCGGTCCGCTCCACGACCTCGAGTCCCTCGGCGCTCCGGCGCGCGAAGCTGCGTTCGTACGTGTACAGGAAGGGGTAGCTGCGCTCGAGGAGACGATAACGCTCGGCGTTCTGCTGCAGCTGCTCGATCACGTTCCAGCCGTCGCGGTCCGTGACCGGATGAGGGAGTCCGGGGTCCAAGCAGGGCGGCCAGTCCGCGACCTGCACTGCGCCCAGTCGCACCGACAGCTGCGTGAGCACGATAGTGATCACCTGCGAGGGTGCATCAGTCACGAGGATCGTCGTGTCCTTCGGGAGATAGCCGAGCCGCTTCACCACCAGGTGCGTCGACCCGGGTGGGATCGGGAACACGACCGAGGCACCTGCGCCGACGAATCGCTCGAGACCGAGCTCCGGCAAGGAGATCACGCTGTGGCCCAGTCCGGCGCCCTCGAGTTCGGTGCGCACTTGGATCAGCACCTGCACCGGCCGGTGCGCCGGCACCTGCGACTCGAGCGTCGCCGCAGTGGCAACGACGACGAGCCCCGCGAGCGCGATGATCCGCACCCTACCGCCCCCGCGGCGCCGGCAGTGGCGTGCGCGGCATCAACTCGTCGCGCATCGCCACGTGGTACACCGTCGAGGCGAGCACCATCGCCGCCTGCTGCAGGTCCTGTTCGAGCAGGAAGCCGGCGCCATCGAGCCCGGTGTGGTGCGTGCGCGACTCGTAGTCGATCGGATCCTGGATCGAGTTGAAGGCGGGGAGTCCGACACCGGAGAAGGCGAGATGGTCGGTGCTCCCGCGATTCGCGATCGAGAGGGTCGTCGCGCCGAGGTCGCCCCAGGGCGCGAGGAACTGCGCGAGGATGGGCCGCGCGTCACGGTTGCCCTGCAACGTCCATCCACGGATCCGTCCGGTGCCGTGGTCGACGTTGAAGTAGGCCGAGACCTTCGCGTGGTCGGGCTTGAGGCGCATTGTCGCGTGGTCGCCGTAGTGGAGCCGGACGTATCCAGCCGAACCGATGTAGTCCTCCTGCTCCTCGCCATCCCAGAGCACGACGCGGATCGTGCGGCGGGGCCTGGCGCCGATCGCGGCGAGGATCCGGAGCGCCTCCATCGCCACCGCCGAGCCGGCGGCATTGTCGGTCGCGCCCCCGGCCGCGTGCCAGCTGTCGAAGTGGCCGCCCATCAGGACGACCTCGTCGCCCACTCGCGGGTCGCTTCCCGCGATCTCCCCGACGACATTCACGCCGATCGTGTCGGCGGCGTCCTCGCGAGTTGCGAGGGAGAGTTCGAGCGTCACCGCTTCCCCGCGATCAAGGAGGTACTGCACGCGGCGGTACTGTTCGCGCGCGACGACGAAGGAGGTGACGTTCGCATCCCGCGCTGTGATGGCGCTGTTGTACTGCGTCGCCGTGATCGTGAGTTCGTTCGGGCTCGCCTGCACGATCGCTGCGACCCCCTCGCGGCGGAGCCATTCGAGGAAGACGCGGCGCTGGCG
>JANNKK010000009.1:0-3913 GCA_031396245.1 Gemmatimonadaceae bacterium | reverse complement strand
CGATCGAGGATGGGCTCGCCGAGAGCGATTGGACCGGGTGGGGTGTACTCACGGAGAAGCTGGGCGACCGGTGCCAACTGGTCGGCGACGACCTCTTTGTCACGAACACCGAGTTCCTCGCCCGTGGGATCGAGGAGGATGTGGCGAATGCGATCCTGGTCAAGGTGAACCAGATCGGCACGCTGACCGAAACGCTCGAGACGATCGAGATGGCGGGACGGAACGGCTATCGCTCGATCATCTCGCACCGCTCGGGAGAGACCGTGGACACCTTCATCGCCGACCTCGCGGTGGCGACGAACGCGGGACAGATCAAGACCGGATCGGCGAGCCGAACGGACCGGGTCGCGAAGTACAACCAGCTGCTGCGGATCGAGGCCGAACTCGGCGAGCACGCCGAGTATCCGGGAGGGGCGATCTATGGGATCGGCAGCTAGGAAGCCGAGGGCGCGGGGGGCGGCCGGTGCCGGCGCCCTCACCAGCAAGCAGATCCTCGGTCGAGTGGTGCTCGCGGCCGGGGCCGTCTCGGTCATCGCCTTCGCGGTCCAGGGCGGGGAGTATGGAACGACGGACCTCATCCGGCAGCAGCGGCAACTTGTGCGCGAACGCGCCGCGGTCGACTCCCTCGACGCTGAGGTGAAGCGGCTGCAGGCATTCAAGAAGCTGGTCGAATCCGACCCGGCCACGCAGGAGCGGATCGCTCGCGAGGAGTTCGGGATGGTGAAGGGGGATCGCGAGATCCTCTATCGGTTCACCGAGCCGACGTCACCGCCGCCCTGATGCGCTTCTCGGCCCGACGCAGCATCACGGTCCTCGCGGCCCTGCTCGCCGCGACGATCAGTTGCGGCCGGGAGATCACGGGGCCGCCGTCCCAGGGCGGCCGGATCGTCCGACTGCCAGCGCTCGCGCTCGAGTTCCCGGCGAACGCCCGGCGATCGGACGGCGCGAGTCTCGTCGCGTTCGAGCGGGTGCACATCAAGCTGACACGGGTGAGCGGCGCGGTCGCCCTGGAGAAGACGGTCGACTTCCCGGCCGACGCCGATTCGTTGCCACTGGCGCTCTCCGTCACGCTCGATCCCGACGCGCCAGCGACCGGCGAGCCGATGACCATTCTCGTCGAACTGATCGACGCGGCGAACGTGGTCGTATTCCGCGGCGGCCCGCTCGCGATCGTCGTCCGCGACGGGAGTGTCGGGGATCCGACCACCGCGACCACGGTCACGCTCGATTACATCGGCACCGGATCGAACGCGACGAGGGTCGTGATCACGCCCGGCGCGGCGAATGTGTTCGCCGGGGATCCGCTGAGCTTCGGAGCGCAGGCGTTCGACGTGCTGGACAACGTGATCGTGGGCACGCCGGTCTCCTTCAGCAGCACCGATACCTCGATCGTGTTCGTGAGCGAAGCGGGCGTCGGCGTGGCGCGGCCGAAGCGTGGGACCGCACAGGTGATCGCATCGCTGCTCACCGGGCAGGCGGACACGGCTGACGTGACCGTCGCGCTCCGCGCCTCGATGATCGAGCTGGTGAGCGGGAATGGGCAGACGGGGGTCGCGGGGGCGGTGCTCGGCCAGAACGTCGTCGTGCGGGCGCGCGCGGTCGACAACGTGCCGGTCGCCGGGGTGCCCGTGACCTTCGCCGCCGGGTCGGGGGGCGCGCCCTCCTCCTCGATCGTGGTGACCGATGTGGCGGGTCTCGCGAGTTCGACGTGGGTGCTCGGGCCGACGATCGGCGCGCACTCGCTCACGGCGAGCGCTGCGGGGTTGACGGGGAGTCCCATCACATTCGGCGCGACTTCCGTCGCCGGCACCGCGACGCAGCTCGCGGTCACGACGCAGCCGTCGAACGTCGTCGCCGGCGCGGCGATCGCCCCCGCGGTAGTGGTGACCGCGCGCACGGCCGGCGGACAGACCGCGACGACGTACTCAGGCAACGTGACGCTCGCGCTCGGTGCGAATCCGGGGGCGAGCACCCTTGGCGGGACGGTCACCGTCGCGGCGGTGAACGGCATCGCGACCTTCAGCACGCTCACGCTCAACAAGATCGCCACGGGCTACACGCTGGTCGCGACGTCGGGGGCGCTCACGCAGACGACCTCGAACACGTTCGCGGTCGCGGCGGCGGCGCCGGTGACGCTCGCCTTCACCGTGCAGCCGGGGGGCGGGACACCCGGCGCGACACTCATTCCGGCGCCTCGCGTCGCCGCGCTCGACGCGTTCGGGAACGTGACGCCCTATGCCGGCGCGATCGCGGTCGCGATCGGAACCAACCCTGGCGGCGCCACACTCACCGGCACCACCTCGGTCGCCGCAGCGAATGGCGAGGCGACCTTCACCAACCTGCAGTTGGATGCGACGGGCGTAGGGTACACGCTGGTCGCGAGTGCTTCCGGCATGACCAACGCGACGAGCGATCCCTTCACGATCGGCGCGACGGTCATCTCGTGGATCAACCCGAGCGGTGGGCTCTGGAGCACGACCGCGAACTGGAATCTGGGCCGCCTGCCCAATGCGTCCGATGTCGTGAATATCACGCTCGGCGGCACCTACACGGTCACGATGGACGTCAACGCGACCGTCGCGGGGCTGGTCCTGGGCGGCGCGAGCGGCGCTCAGACCCTGACGATGACGAGTCAGACGCTCGGGACCGCCGCGACCTCGAACATCGGTACGCGTGGCGTGCTGCTGCTCAACTCGAGCCTGATCGCTGGTACCGGGCCCCTCGTGAATGATGGCCAAGTGACTCTGGTCGCCAGCAGCGTGAACCCCGTCGTCGACAATCGCGCGACCCTCGTCGCGTCGGGCAACTCGGTGCTCAACGGCGTGACGACGAATCCGGGGTCGCTCCTCAGGGTCGCACAGGTGGATGGGAGCACCGGGACCGCGAGCCTCACGGTCGCGAATGGCTTCACGAACACCGGGACGATCGAGCTCAGCGTCGTGATCGCGCAGCCGTACAGCGCACAGCTCTTGGTGCCGAACGGTGTCCTTGGGAACGCCGCCAGCGGCACGATCCGCGCGATGGCCGGCACGCAGGGCGGGGGCAGCCGAACGATCACGGGCCAGCTCGACAACCAGGGCCTCTTGGACGTGCAGGTGCCGCTGACCCTCAACGGCAGCGGCCTGGCGCATCAGAACGGCGGGACGATCGCCGTCACGGCGGCCGACCTGACCCTCAACCAGAGCGGGGGCGGCGCGAGCCTCACGAACACGGGGACGATCACGATCGGGGCGGGGCGGACCTTCACGGTGACCTCGGGAGCACTGTCGCTCGCGGCGGGCACGCTCGGCGGCGCGGGGACGCTGAGTCTCAACGGTGTCACCCTTGCCCTCGGCGTCCCTTTCACGAACGCCGTCACGGGGCTCACGGTCGCGAATACGACGATCAATGGCCCGGCGGCGCTGACGAACGCGTCGGGCCGGACGCTGACGCTCGTGGCGTCGACGGTGAATACCGCCTTCGACAATCAGGGCACGCTGGTGGCTTCGGGGAGCTCGGCGATCAACGGGGCACTCACGACGAACCTCGGCTCGGTGCTGCGCGTGGGACAGGTCGACGGGAGCACCGGGCAGGCGACGCTCACCGTGGCGAACGGATTCACCAACGTGGCAGCGATCGAACTGACGGTGGTGATCGCGCAGGCGTACAACGCGCAGCTCACCGTGACGAGCGGGACGTTGGTGAATGCCCCGACGGGAACGATCTCGGCGCTCACCGGGACAGTGGGCGGAGGCAGTCGGATCCTCGCCGCGGCACTCGACAACCAGGGGCTGCTCGACGTGCAGGTGCCGTTGGTCATGAATCGCAGCAGCTCGGTCCATTCCAACAGCGGGACGATCGACCTGACGGCAGCCGACCTCACGATCAATCAGAGCGGCGGCGGGGCGAGCGTCACGAACACGGGGACGATCAC
>JANNKK010000252.1:0-1743 GCA_031396245.1 Gemmatimonadaceae bacterium | reverse complement strand
GGCTCGAATACGCCCTCGAACGTCGTCGTAAGCGGCGACGCGTGTCGGGCGAATCGTTGGGCCAGGAATAGGTCTCTCGATGCCCGGTAGACGTTCGTGACCGCCGTGTGGCGCAGAGCGCGGAACCCGTACGCCCGGTCGAACCCCGCTCGCCGCTGCCACGTCGCCCACGCGAACTGGACTCGGCGTTTCGAGATCCGGCGGCCGGACTGGTTCGCGAACAGCGGCGCGTCGGGGAAGAGGTCCTCGCCGCGTTCCCGCTTCCACCGCCCGAACCATTTCAGCTTCGCAACGAGCCGATCCGGTAGGAACACGTCCGCCGCTCGGCCGCCCTTGGCGATCTCCTTCCGAACGCGCACCCGAACGCGCGGTGTCCCATCGGGCACGAACACGTCGCCGACGTCGAGACCGACGACTTCCGCGAGCCGCAGCCCGGTGCCGAGAGCGAGCGAGATGATCGTGTGGTCCCGGACATTGCCGGCGGTGGCGCGGAGGATCAGCCGCTGCTCCTCGGACGTAAGAGTGGTGGGGGACAGGTGCGGCACAGTGGCCTCCAGGCCGCACAGGTTCCCTCGGCGAAGGAGGAAGTCAATAGGAGCGAATTGGGTCGGCGGTAATCGCCCGTCGTCGCTCTCTTCACATGGACGCGGGTTCGATTCCCGCCGCTTCCACCAACTTTGATTTTCACTGGAAAGTTATGCCCCAATCGATTCGCTGGCGCACTCCACCGATTACGAACGAGCGGCTGCCTGGCTTGACCGAGCGCTTGCAGCGCGCGCCCTGTTTCGTCGTCGCCGCGGCCGGTGATGGGAACGTCGGGAATTCAGACTGTGTACGCGAGGTAGAGTAGGACTATTCCGATCACGATGAGGACGATCCGAGCTGTGAACATCAGTCGCGTCCGACCTACCGGTCTTCCGCCTTTCGGCTTGACTCCGAATACGGACAGGATGGCCACCACGATGACCACGATCCCGAGAATGGAAAACAAGTTCATGCGAGGGTCCCTTCCAGCGCTGGCCCGACAGAGCGTCTGCGCGAACTTCGTTCTGGCCCCGACGGCGCGGCTTGAGATTCCGCCGCTCTTCATTATTAGCGCATTACAGCGGGCCGAAGCAGTCGCCAGCGGCCGGCATTTCAGGATTCCGCGGCTCTCGGGCTCCGTCCGTCCACCGCCAGGGCGGCGCAATTCGCCCGTGACGCAGGCAAGCCCGCCGGCACACCGGCATTCGTAAGTCTCGGGATCGAGAACCCCCGAGCAGCAGGCGCGAAGTGCTCCTCGAACGGCCGGTAGACGACGGCACGCTCGGGGTGGCGGGATCGGTAGTTGCCCGCGGTCTCATGGCACGAACGCGCACGCGTGTTCGAGGTGCCACATCCGGCGCGAACTCGTCGCCGACATCGAGCCCGACGATCTCGGCGAGGCGCAGACCGGTGCCGAGCGCGAGGGAGATGATCGTGTGGTCGCGAACGTTGCCGGCGGTCGCGCGGAGGATTTGGCGCTGTTCGTCGGTCGTCAGGGTTGTGGGGGAGAGGTGCGGCACGGTGGCCTCGTGGCCGCACAGGTTCGCTCGGTGGGGGAGGAAGTCAAGGCGAACGTCGCGGTGATGTCTTGTGGCCGGTGTGGACTCGAGGCGCCTCGGTCACGGGCAGGTTCCGGAATTGTTTCTGACCGTCATCCCGCATTGACCGGAGACCGTTACGCCTCCGCGCTGCGCGCCGCTGCCGTACGTTCCCCAGCTC
>JANNKK010000251.1:0-8434 GCA_031396245.1 Gemmatimonadaceae bacterium | reverse complement strand
CGCTCGACAAGGGACGCTTCGGCCGGCTCTACCTCGCGAACGCGACTGTCCGCTGGTCGCGGCCGCAGGAGTACTACGACCAGGCACCCTGGCGCGGGACCTGGGAGTTCGACGGCGGCGCGATCATGAACCAGGCGTCGCATTACGTGGACCTCTTTCAGTGGCTCCTCGGCCCGGTCGAGAGCGTGATGGCGAAGACGGCGACGCTCGCCCGGAAGATCGAGGCCGAGGATAGCGGGGCCGCCGTGATGCGCTTCCGGAACGGCGCGTTGGGCGTCCTCGAGGTCACGATGCTGACCTTCCCGAAGAATCTCGAGGGCTCCTTCACGCTGCTCGGCGAGAAGGGCACGGTGAAGCTCGGCGGGACTGCGGTGAACCGGATCGAGACCTGGCAGTTCGCCGACTACGACGATGATGACAAGCTTGTCGAAGCGGCGAACACGGCGCCTCCGACGGTCTACGGGTTCGGCCACGAGCCCTACTACCGCAACGTGCTTCGTGTCCTGCGCGGCGAGGCGCTGCCCGACACCGACGGGCGAGGCGGGCGGAAGTCGCTGGAGCTGATCCTCGGGATCTACGAGTCGGCCAAGACGGGCCGTGAGGTCCCGTTGCCGCTCCCGTCGCGGCGATAGCCGGCTTCGTTGACTCTCCCCCCGCACCCGGCGAACTTTCGTGGTTCGCACGGCGGGTGACGCCGGCCAGCGCCCGTATTTCCTGACCCATTCGACCTATGTCCGTCCCGCTCCTCGACTTGAAGGCCCAGCACGCGACCATCCGCGATGACGTGGTCCGGGCGATGATGAAGGTCGTCGACGATCAGGCCTTCATCCTCGGGACCCCGGTCACGCAGCTGGAATCGGAGCTCGCGCTGCTCTCGCGCGCCCGGTTCGCCATCGGCTGTGCCAACGGCACCGACGCCCTCCTGATCGCGCTGCGGGCCCTCGACATCGGGCGCGGCGACGAGGTCGTCACCACGCCTTTCACCTTCTTCGCCACCGCGGGCACGATCCACAACGTCGGCGCGACGCCGGTCTTCGTCGACATCGACCCGCGGACCTACAACATCCGCCCCGACCTCGCGGCGGCGGCGGTCACTCCGCGCACGAAAGCAGTCATCCCGGTCGACCTCTTCGGCCAGATGGCGCCGCTCGAGGAGATCCGGCGGCTCCTGCCGTCGATGCCGATCATCGAGGACGCGGCGCAGAGCATCGGCGCGCGTCGGAAGATCGGCGGCGAATGGCGGATGGCGGGCGAGGTCGCGACGATCGGCACCTTCTCGTTCTTCCCCTCGAAGAACCTCGGCGGCTACGGCGACGGCGGGATGATCGTGACCCAGGACCAGGGTCTCGCCGACCGGCTCCGCCGCCTGCGGACGCACGGCTCGGTGCAGACCTACCTGCACGAGGAGGTCGGTTACAACTCGCGGCTCGACGCGCTGCAGGCCGCCGTGCTCTCGGCGAAGCTGCCGCACCTCGCGGCGTGGAGCGCGAAGCGGCGCGAGAACGCCGCCTACTACGACGCCGCTTTCGGCGACCTCTCCGACGTGGGCACGCCCTACATCGATCCGCTGAACGAGACGATCGTGAACCAGTACACGCTCCGCGTCCCGAAGCGCGATGCCCTCAAGGCGCATCTGGCGGCGAAGGGGATCGGGCACTCGGTCTACTATCCGTTGCCGCTGCACCAGCAACCCTGCTTCGCCTATCTGGGCTACCGCGAAGGCGCCTGCCCAGTGTCGGAGCAAGCCGCGCGCGAGGTCATCTCGCTCCCAGTGTTCCCGGAACTCACGCTCGACCAGCTCGACGAGGTCGTTGCCGGGGTGCGGTCCTTCTTCGGCAAGTGACGCGCATCCTCTCCTCCCCCTGCCAATGACGATGCACCAGACCCTCCTTCGGAAGATCGAGGACCGCACGGCCGTGAGCGCGGTGATCGGACTCGGCTATGTTGGCCTCCCGCTCGCGATGGAACTCTGCGAGGCGGGGTTCAAGGTCGTCGGCTACGACGTGAGCGACCGGGTGGTCGGGCTCCTCGCGCGCGGCGAGTCGCACATCCAGGATGTGCCGCCGGCTCAGGTCGCGAAGCACGTGAAGAGCGGCAAGTTCCTGCCGACCACCGACGAGAAGCACCTCGCCGCGGCCGACACCGTCTCGATCGCGGTGCCGACGCCCCTCGCGAAGACGCGCGACCCCGACATGTCGTACGTGCTCTCGGCCTCCGAGACGGTGGCGCGGCAGGCGCATCCCGGGATGTTGATCGTCCTCGAGAGCACGACCTACCCGGGCACGACCCGGGAACTCCTCCAGCCGCGACTCGAGGAACGGGGGCTCGTCGTTGGCGAGACGGTCTTCCTCGCCTTCAGTCCGGAACGCGTGGATCCGGGGAACCCCGTCTACCACACGAAGAACACGCCGAAGGTCGTCGGCGGCATCACCCCCGCCTGCAACACGGTGGCGATCGCCTTCTACTCGGCGACGATCGACACCGTGGTCCCGGTCTCGTCCCCCGAGGCAGCGGAGCTCGTGAAGCTCCTCGAGAACACCTTCCGCTCCGTGAACATCGGTCTGGTCAACGAGATGGCGATCGTCTGCGACCGGCTCGGCGTGGATGTCTGGGAGGTGATCGAGGCCGCGGCGACCAAGCCCTTCGGTTTCATGAAGTTCACCCCGGGCCCGGGGATCGGCGGTCACTGCATCCCGCTCGACCCGCACTATCTCGCATGGAAGATGCGCGGGCTCAACTACAAGACGCGCTTCATCGACCTCGCGAGCGAGGTCAATTCGGCGATGCCCGACTACGTGGTCGAGAAGGTCGCCTGGGCGCTGAATGACGATCGCAAGCCGGTGCGGGGGAGCCACGTGCTCGTGCTGGGGGTCGCCTACAAGCGCGACATCGACGACATGCGGGAGAGCCCGGCACTCGACGTGATCCGCCTCCTCGAGGAGCGTGGCGCGGTGGTGTCGTACCACGATCCGCACATCCCCTCCTTCCGCGAGGATGGGCACGAGATGCACGGCGTCGCGTTCACCGACGCCCTGCTCGACAAGGTGGATGCGATCGTGATCATCACCGACCACAAGGCGGTCGACTACCAACGCATGGTGGACCGCGCCGTCCTCGTGATCGACGCCCGCAATGTGACCGCGAAGCTGCGGCCTGGCCGGGCCCGCCTGGTCACCCTCACCTCGTCGCGACCCGTCATGGCGAAGGAGCATTCGAAGTGAGGATCACGGTGATCGGGACCGGCTATGTGGGCCTCGTCGTCGGGGCGTGCCTGGCCGAGACGGGGAACGACGTGGCCTGCGCCGACCTCGACGCCGCGAAGATCGAGGGGCTCAAGAAGAACGTCCTCCCGATCTACGAGCCGGGGCTCGAGGAGTACGTCGAGCGGAACCAGACCGCCGGCCGTCTCGGCTTCACGACCGACGTCGCCGCGGCGATCCGATCGGCCGAGGTCATCTTCATCGCCGTCGGTACGCCACCGGACGAGGACGGCTCGGCCGACCTCAAGCACGTCCTCGCCGTCGCGCGGGAGATCGGGACGCACGCCCAGCGCGAGCTCGTCGTGGTCACCAAGTCGACGGTCCCCGTCGGGACGGCCGAGAAGGTCGCGGCGGTGATCGGGCCGCTCGCCCAGCACGCCTTCCACATGTGCTCGAATCCCGAGTTCCTGAAGGAGGGGGCCGCGGTCGACGATTTCATGAAGCCCGACCGCGTCGTGATCGGGGTCGAGACCGACTTCGCGCGCAGCCGGATGGCGGAGCTCTATGCCCCGTTCGTGCGGACCGGCAAGCCGATCATCTTCATGGACATCCCCTCGGCCGAGATGACGAAGTACGCCGCCAACGCGATGCTGGCGACGCGCATCTCCTTCATGAATGAGATCGCGAACCTCTGCGAGCGGGTCGGCGCGAATGTCGACCTCGTGCGGAAGGGGATCGGCAGCGACACGCGCATCGGGTCGGCCTTCCTCTTCCCGGGACCTGGCTACGGCGGCTCCTGCTTCCCGAAGGACGTGCAGGCGCTGCTCAAGACTTCGGAGGAGCGTGGCGCTCCGATGGGCGTGCTCCGTGCCGTGGAGCTGGCGAACGACCGCCAGAAGCAGCGCCTCTTCGAGAAGCTCTCGGCGGCCCTCGGCGGGTCGGTGAAGGGGAAGCGGATCGCGCTCTGGGGCCTCGCCTTCAAGGCGAACACCGACGATATGCGGGAGTCCCCGTCGCTGGTCCTCATCGAGAACCTCCTCGCCGCCGGCGCCACCGTCGTCGCCCACGACCCGGCCGCGATGCACGAAGCCGAACGCCGGATCGGCGACCGCATCACGTACGCGAAGACCAACTACGACGCAGCGAATGGCGCCGACGCGCTCGTCATCGTCACCGATTGGAACGAGTACCGCTTCCCCGATTTCGCGCGGCTCAAGGGAGCGCTGCGGACGCCGGTCATCGTGGACGGACGGAATCTCTACGACCCGGCGAAGCTGGCGGCGCTCGGCTTCACCTATCGCTCGATCGGGCGGGGGGCCGCGTGAGGGTCCTCATCACCGGCGTAGCGGGTTTCCTGGGCTCGCACCTTGCCGACCGATTCATCGCCGACGGCCACTCCGTCGTGGGGCTCGACAACTTCCTCACCGGGCATCCCGACAACTTCGCGCACCTGACCGGCCACGAGCGGTTCAGCTTCGTGCGCCACAACATCTCGGACTACACCTACATCGCCGGCGACCTCGACGGCGTGCTGCACTTCGCGTCGCCGGCGAGCCCCGTGGACTATCTGGAGAAGCCGATCCAGACGCTGAAGGTCGGTTCGCTCGGGACGCACAACGCGCTCGGGATCGCGCTCGCCAAGAAGGCGCGCTTCCTCCTTGCCTCGACCTCCGAGGTGTACGGCGATCCCCTCGTGCATCCCCAGCCAGAGTCGTACTGGGGGAACGTGAACCCGATCGGTAACCGCGGATGCAATGACGAGGCGAAGCGTTTCGCCGAGGCGATGACGATGGCCTATCATCGCGCCCAGGGCGTGGACACGCGGATCGTCCGCATCTTCAATACCTACGGCCCGCGGATGCGGCCCGGCGATGGACGCGTGGTCTCCAACTTCATCGTGCAGGCGCTGCAGGGGGAGCCACTCAGCCTGTACGGCGATGGATCCCAAACGCGTTCGTTCTGCTTCGTCTCCGACGAGGTCGAAGGGATCTATCGGCTCTTCATGAGTGACGAGCGGATGCCGGTCAACATCGGCAACCCGATCGAGTTCACCGTCCGCCAACTCGCCGAGCTCGTGCTGGAACTCACCGGCTCCCGCTCGACTATCAAGAGCCACCCGCTGCCGACCGACGATCCGAAGGTCCGGCAGCCCGACATCACCCGAGCCCGCAAGCTGTTGGGCTGGGAACCCGCGGTGCCCCTCCGGGAGGGGCTCGAGCGGACCATCGCTTATTTCCGCGGGCTCTCAGGGTCCGCACGGATGCAGCCGTCGACGTGAAGCGCCGCGCCACGCTCCCTCTCATCGTCCTCGCGCTCGCCCTCGGCGCCGGATGCTTCAAGCAGTTCGACGTCGCGCAGTTCCCGACCTCCGTCGCGCTCTACGACGCCGGATTGGCGAAGTACCGCGACCGCAAGTGGGATGCGGCGATCTCCGCCTTCGAGCGCCTGACGCTCGACCTCCCGACGCGCGACTCACTCCTCGGGCGCGCCCACTGGTTCCTCGCGCAGTCGCGACTCCGGAATGGGGAGCGACTCCTCGCCGCGCAGGCGTTCATCCGGCTCGCCGAGCAGCTGCCCGACGATTCGCTCGCCGACGACGCGATCTACCAGGCGGGCCGCGCCTATGCCGGGCTCTGGCGGCGCCCGGCGCTCGATCCCCAGTACGGCCTGCTCGCGCAGACCCAGCATCGGCTGCTCCTCGGCATCTACCCCGACTCGCGCCTCGCCGACTCCTCGCGTGCGGCGATCCGTCGCCTCGACGAGCGCTTCGCGATGAAGGACTTCGAGACCGGGATGCAGTACGTGCGCCGGCGGGCGTACGACTCGGCGATCATCTACTTCAAGGACGTCGTCCGGGGCTGGCCCGAGTCGGATGCCGCCCGGCGTGCGATGCTGGAACTGGTGCGCGTCTACCGGCTCCCGGTCCTCAAGTACACGGAGGACGCCGAGGAGGTCTGTGGGGCGCTGCGCGCCGCCTACCCGAGCGACGCCAAGGTCCTGACCACCTGCAAGCTCGCCATCGCGGACACCGCGACCGCCCTTCCCGCTGGTCGCTGACAGGCGAGTGGCCCAACACGAGCGGCTCGGTCTCCTCGGCGGCACCTTCGACCCGCCTCACTTGGGTCATCTCCACGCCGCGATCGGGGCGATCGAGCGTCTGGGGCTCGACCGTGTGGTCCTCGTCCCGGCGCGCCAACAGCCGCTCAAGAGCGCGACGGTGACGGCCGACGCGGCGCACCGCCGGGCGATGTGTCTCCACCTGGCCGAGTGCCACCCACAGCTGGCGATGGACCCCATCGAATTGGACCGCGACGGATTATCATTCTCCGTCGAGACGGTGCGGGCGTATCGGGCGGCACGTCCGACCGCCGAGCTGGTGTTCCTGGTCGGGGAGGACGCGGCGGCGACGCTGCCGCAGTGGCGCGAACCGCAGGCCCTCGCGTCCCTCGCCCGGATCGTAGTCCTCACCCGCGGCGAGACACCGGTCCGGCTCGACGTTGGGTTGCCTCTCGAGCGGCTCGCGACCAGGCGCGTGGACATCTCGGCGACCGAGATCCGCGCCCGGGTCCGGGCCGGGAAGTCCATCTGCGGGTTCGTCCCGGACGCGGTCGCCACCTATATCGCGACGCACGGTCTGTACGGTCCAACCACCGAGTGATGAACGGATGCTGAAGAAGCTGATCGGGTCGGTCTTCGGAACGCGGCACCAGCGCGAACAGCGCCGGGTGCAGCCGATCGTCGATGAGATCAACGTGCACTATGCCCGACTGCGCGACATCACCGACATCGAGCTCCAGGCGCAGACGGCGCGCTTCCGGGCGACGATCGAGGAGCGGACCGCGGCGCTGAAGGCGCGGATCGAGGCGATCAGGGCGGAGAAGCACACCGCCGCCGACGCCGCCGCCCGCGAGGCGCTCGATCACCAGCTCACCGGCCCCGACGGACAGGGAGGGCTCGAGCAGGAGTATCGGGACGCGGTCCGCGAGACGCTCGACGAGCTGCTGCCCGAGGCGTTCGCCACCGTGCGCGAAGCGGCGCGGCGCCTCGTCGGCACACCGGTGATCGTCACCGGGCACGAGCAGTCGTGGGATATGGTGCACTACGACGTCCAGCTCGTGGGCGGCATCCAGCTCCATCTCGGGCGGATCGCCGAGATGGCGACCGGTGAAGGCAAGACCCTCGTCGCGACCCTGCCGATGTACCTGAATGCGCTGACCGGGCGCGGCTGCCACCTCGTCACGGTGAACTCCTACCTCGCCCGCCGCGACTCGCAGTGGATGGGGCACCTCTTCAGGTGGCTCGGCCTCACCATCGGTTGCCTCGACGACACCGAGCCGGGGACGCCGGAACGTCGCGCCGCCTACCTCTGCGACATCACGTACGGCACGAACAACGAGTTCGGGTTCGACTACCTCCGAGACAACATGGTAGTCTCGCTCGACCAGCGAGTGCAGCGGCCGCACGTCTACGCGATCGTCGACGAGGTGGACTCGGTCCTGATCGACGAGGCGCGCACGCCGCTGATCATCTCGGGCCCGGTGGGCAACGAGGGGGACCTCCAGTACGCCGAGCACAACGCCAACGTCTCGCGGCTCGTTCGCCGGCAGACCGAGATGGCGAACGATCTCGTGGCCCGGGGGGAGCGCGCGCTCGCCGCGGGGAACGAGGAGGAAGGGAGTCTCGCCCTCTACAAGGCGCGGCTCGGCAATCCGAAGAACAAGCGGCTCATCAAGGCGCTGCAGGAGACCGGGATCAAGCAGCTCGTGCAACGGAAGGAGCTGGAGCACCTCTCCGACCGGAAGGTGCCGCTCTCCAAGCAGCTCTTCCGCGACATCGAGGAGGACCTCCTCTTCGTGCTCGACGAGCGCGGGCTCACGGTCCATCTCACCGACAAGGGTGTGGATTTCCTCTCCCCGTCGGACCACGACGCCTTCGTCCTCCCCGACATCTCGCTCGCGATGGGTCGGCTCGACAAGGACCACGAGATGGATCCCGCGGCGAAGCTCGAGGCACGGCACCAACTCGAGGTGGAGTACGCGATCAAGTCGGAGAAGCTCAACATCGTGCACCAGCTGCTGCGGGCGCACACGCTCTACGAGCGCGATGTGAACTACGTGGTGCAGGACGCGCAGGTGCTGATCGTCGACGAGTTCACGGGCCGCACGATGCCGGGTCGCCGCTGGAGCGAGGGGTTGCACCAGGCGGTCGAGGCCAAGGAGAGCGTCATCGTCCGC
>JANNKK010000250.1:0-2583 GCA_031396245.1 Gemmatimonadaceae bacterium | reverse complement strand
GAGCTGGGGGTGGCGCGCGTCACGGTCCGCAAGTACCTGGAGGAGGCGGCCCCCGCGCGGAAGATAGAGGCCGGGCCCCGGGTCCGGCCGGTGTGGGACGTGGTCGGCAAGCGGGTGCAGACCCTACTGGCCGAGTCGAAGCAGTGGACCGGGGGCAAACAGCGGCTGACCGCCACGCGCCTGCACGGGCTGCTGATCGCCGAGGGGCTCGTCGTTGGGGTGACCGTCGTCAAGGAAGCAGTCGCGGAATGGAAGCGCGAGCGGCGCGAGGTGTTCGTGCCGCTGACCTACCGGCCCGGCGATCTGGCCGAGGTCGACTTTTTCGAGGTGCTGGTCGACGTCAATGGGACGCGCCGGAAGGCATGGCTCTTCCTGATGCGCCTGATGTACTCGGGCCGCGACTTTGCGTGGATCTACGAGCGGCAGGATCAAATCAGCTTTCTGGATGGGCACGTCCGCGCGTTTGCGCACTTCGACCGTGTCCCGGCCCGCGTCGCGTACGACAATCTGCGGGCCGCGGTGGTCCGGATCCTGGTCGGGGGCGCTCGCCTCGCACTACCTGCTGGAAGCCTGTTTCTGTCGGCCCGGCGAGGGCCACGATAAGGGCGGCGTCGAGGCGCGCGGCAAGGCCGTACGGCAGCAAGCGCTCGTCCCGATTCCGGTCGGCGCGACGCTCGCGGTGATCAACACGGCCCTCCTGGCGCAAATGGACGCGCGCCTCGACACCACGCGGGACGCGGCCGGCCAGACGATCGGGGCCCGCTTCGCCGAGGAGCAGCGCGCGTGCCGCCCGACCCCGGTGCCGTTCGCGCCGGAGGCCACGACGTTCGTCACGGTCTCGCCGCGCGCGTTGGTACGACTGGAAGGCGCGTACTACTCGGTCCCCTGTCGGTGGGCGGGGCTCGACCTCCTCGTCCGCACTGGCGCCACGACGGTGACGATCATCGGGCGCGACGGGACGCGGATTCTCCACCCGCGCCTGCGCTTCGGGCAGCGGTCGATCGACTACCGACATTACCTGCCGGAGCTGGCGCACAAGCCGCAAGCCGTACGCCAGGTCCTGCCCGAGTTACGGCGGGATGTGGGCGACCCGTTTCCCGCGATCTGGGATCAGCTCCACGCGGCGCACGGCCCGCGGGAGGCGGCGCGCCTCTTCGCCAAGGTGCTCGGGCACCTGGACACGTACGGCGCGGCGATCGCGGTGCCCGCGCTGACCACGGCGCTCATGACCGGGACGCCCTGGCTGCTCGCGTTCGCCCCGGTGCACCCCTCGCCCGATCGCGTCGCGCTGGACGCGGTGCCGCCCCTGCTGCGCGACATCGAGGTGATCAGCGGCTGTGCCGCCGACTATGACGGGTGGCTCGGGGAGGTCGCCGTATGAGCGCCCCCCTGGTCGTCCGAGACCTCGTCGTCGCCCACACGCGGGTGTTGAAGCTGCCCGGCGTGGCCCGCACGTTTGAAGGCTTGGCCCGGCAAGCCCGAGACGCCCACTGGCCCCACGAAGACTATCTGCAGGAGGTCCTCAGTGCCGAGCAAGCCTCGCGGCATGAGTCGGTGATCCGCCAGCGGCTGCGGGAGGCGCACTTCCCGGAGGTGAAGACGCTCGACACCTTTGACTTCGCGGCCGCCGACGGCATCAACGCCACGCAGGTCCACACGCTCGCGCGCGGCGAGTGGGTGACGGCGCCCGAGAATCTCATTCTCGCCGGCCCGATCGGCACGGGGAAAACCCACTTGGCGATCGCGCTCGGCGTCGAAGCGACGAAACAGAAACGCCGGGTCCTCTTTACGCGCGCGGCCGATCTCGTGCGGCAATTGCTCGAGGCGCGCGATGCCCGCGCGCTCACGCGCCTGCAG
This sequence comes from Gemmatimonadaceae bacterium, assembly GCA_031396245.1. GTDB lineage: Bacteria > Gemmatimonadota > Gemmatimonadetes > Gemmatimonadales > Gemmatimonadaceae > Pseudogemmatithrix. Next base: position 726 of record JANNKK010000250.1, on the reverse strand, counting down.
CAGCGGCTCCTCCGCGTGGATGTCCTCATCGTCGACGAACTGGGGTTTGTGCCCTTTGATCGCGTCGGCGGCGAACTGCTCTTTAATCTCCTCGCCGATCGGTATGAGCGACGCGCGACGGTGGTCACGAGCAACCTGGCGTTCGCCGAATGGGTCACCGTGTTTGCCGGCGACGAGAAACTGACGACGGTGCTCCTCGACGGTCCTGACGACGAAAGGCAAGAGCTACCGCATGCGCAAACGGCGACCACCGGAACCGAACGCATAACGCCCCGCGCGCGGTCCACAGGCCGATCGCCCGGACACGCGACCGCCGAGGATGCCGTAGGAACGACGATCGGGAGAGGGATGAAGGGATAGCACCCCCCTCTTACCCTTCTGAAGGAGGTGACGCGACGAACACGCGGCTATGGAAAAGTGGAAATCTCGCACAGACCGCGAGATTCCCACTTTCCCACAGCCGATCGCCTGGGTTTCAGAGCAAAGAACGTAGAATGAACCGCCCTCGAGTGGTCTACTTTCCGAGCGGCGTACTGGTCTACTTTTCGAGCGGCGCCACCAATCCCACGTTTTGAACAGCGTCCATCTCGAGTCGCCGTAAGCGCGACGTCCAGAGGCGCGGCACGACGAAAGCAGTCGAGTGACATTCTTCGCGAGTCAGCGCCGCGAGTTCGCGTCTCGATCAATCGCCTCTACTAGTCCCAGTACAAGCGCGTTTGCGGCTCG
>JANNKK010000182.1:0-11854 GCA_031396245.1 Gemmatimonadaceae bacterium | reverse complement strand
GACGCTGAGTCCAAATGGACCGCGACATCGGCGACCACCGCGACCGGCACGCTCGAGTTCCCGCGTGAGGTGCTCGCCGGGGTCCTCGATCTTCGTGAGGACATCTGGCAGGGCCAGCGTGTCGCGCGCTATGCGGTCGAGGGGCTCGTAAGCGGGGTCTGGCAGCCGATCACGCGCGGGACGACGATCGGCTACCGGAAGCTCGACCGGTTCGCGCCGGTGCCGCTGCGAGCGGTGCGCATCACCATCGAGGATGCGATCGAGGTGCCGCTCTCGCTCGCGGTGGGTCTCTACCGCTCGGGCTGAGGCTCGAAGGCGGCCGCATCGCCGACTGTCACCAAGCCGTCGTCGAGCACCTGACCATAGACCCCACCGCGCCAATCGCCGCCCATCGCCGCGCGCATCCCCGGCTGCGCTTCATCCATCCGCTCGCAGGGGCGCGTCTCGCCGAGCACGCGGATGCGCACGCTGCCGAGCCTGAGGATCCGTCCGCGCGTCCTCGCGAGATCAACGCCACTCACCAGCACATTCGCCCGCCGCGCGATCGGATCCACGGTGACGCCGAGGTCCTTGTTCATCGCCTGCCATGACTCGAGGGAGACGATCGTCACCTGTCGCACGCTGCTGCCGCCGACACTCCCCTCGATCCCCTGGCCCGCCACGAAGTCCGCCTCGCGCTTCGGGACCATCGAGCCGTGATGCGCCCGCTTGCTCCAGAGCGCCTCGACGCGGCCGCTCCCGATCATCGTCCCGCTTTCCACGCCTTGTACTCGTCAGGCAGGCAGACGGCGCAGGGGCGATATCCCGCCGCCCGTGCCGTCGCCTCATCCTTGAAGAACACCCGCTGCTGGGCGTAGCTGCTCCCCATCACGAGCGAACGCTTCGCGCTCTTGCAGTCGAGCTTGCCGTAGATCCGCCGTCGCCGATGACCCCCGAACGCGCCGGGGATCTGGCTCGAGACGACGGATCCGTCGGCTCCGACCAACCGATAGGCGGTCAGTTGTCCATCTTCGGCTTCAGCATGTCCTTTGTCGTCGGATATGCGATGCCGAGCTGCTCGAGGTAGCTCTTGAACTTCTTCGAGTCGTAGTAGTACTTCGAGAGTTGCGGCTTGTAGCGCGCCATGATCTCGGCGTTGAGGTAGATCGGCGGCTCGTCGGTCGGCGCGATGAAGGCGACGTACTTGGTGTCCTTCGTCTGCACGTCACGGAAGTACGCCCACGAATCGACGACCACCTGCGGCTTCATCAGGATGTCGAGCATCGTGAGGGCCTGCACCTTCGCACCGGCCAGCGCGCCTTTATGAGCGATCGGCGTCGCCATCACGATCGCGTTGGCCCAGTTGTGTCCCGGCGGTCCGGGGATGTTCGACGGGAAGCGCAACGTCACCGTTGGCACGTTCCACGAGACGTCGCCGATGTCGTCGGAGCCGCCACCCGTCCGCAGGTTGTCGGGCACGGGACCGCCGAGGCTACCGCGCGACTGCGTTGGCAGCCCCTGCTCCCGCACGCCGAGGTCCTTCTGCACGGCCTTGGCCATCGCGATGTCGTTCTCGTCCCACACGGGGAGGCCGACCCGCTGGATGTTCGCGAAGGTCACCTCGGCGATCGTCTTGTTGAAGTGCCCGCTCCAGCCCGAGCCGACCATCATCACCGTGTCGACCTCGACGTTCGCGATCATCGCCGCGCCCTGTGCGATCCGCTTGCCCTGCTCGAAGAGCGCCATCGTCCGCGGATAGTCGCGCTCGCGGAAGTAGAACCAGATGCTCGCCGTGCTCGGTACGACGTTCGGCTGGTCGCCGCCGTCGCGGATCACATAGTGTGAGCGTTGGTTGATCTCGAGGTGTTCGCGCTGGTACTCCCAGCCCTGGCCCATCAGCATCGCAGCGTCGAGCGCCGAGCGGCCACGCGCCGGCGAACCGGCGGAGTGCGCGCTGGTCCCCTGGAACTTGAAGATCGCCGAGATCAGTGCCGTCGAGCCGCTCTGTCCCCAACTGACGCCGAGGTCGCCGCCGACGTGTGTGAAGAGCGCGACGTCGGTGTTCTTGAAGAGGCCCGCGCGCACGAGGAAGGCCTTGCCCGCCATCTGCTCCTCGGCGATGCCCGGCCAGAGCACGAGCGTGCCGGGGATCTTCTCGCGGATCATCAGTTCTTTCACCACGAGCGCGGCGGCGATGTTCACCGCCTGCCCGGAGTTGTGTCCTTCCCCGTGACCCGGCGCGCCTTCGACCTGCGGACTATGGAAGGCGTAGGCCGGCATGTTGTTCGCCTGCGGGATCCCGTCGACGTCGGAGCCGAGGGAGATCTCCGGCTTGGCGCCAGCGGGGCTCACCCAGCGGGCCACCCACGCGCTCGGCATCCCCGCGTAGCCGCGCTCCACCTTGAAACCAGCGCCTTCGAGGATCCCGGTGATGTACTTCTGCGTCTCGAACTCCTGCATCCCGAGTTCACTGTACGAGAAGAGCTGGTCGACGATCTCCTGCACGAGCTTGGCGCGGGCATCGACCTTGGTGAGCGCCTCCGCCTTGAGCCGCTCGATGCGCGCCGAATCAGGAGCCTGTGCGAGGAGCGCTGCGGGGAGGGCGAGGGCGGCGAACGCAGACGCGCAAGCGAGGGCGCGTCCGTGGCGGGCGAATCGGGACATCGAGCTTCCTCCAGTGGGGTACGTCCCGGTTACGCGGCGACGCGCTCCGGGGTTGGCGAAAGGGACCACGAACCGCGTTGCGGCGCAACATCCCTCTTTGGCTTAGCGTACTTGCCATATGCGACTCTCCAAACTCTCACGGAAGCTCCATCGCTGGGGCGCCATCGCCATCGGCCTCCCCCTCGTCTCCGTGCTTGCGTCAGGGATACTCCTTCAGGTGAAGAAGCAGGTCCCGTGGGTGCAGCCGCACGAACAGCGCACTGAGCAGAGCACGCCGGCAGTCGACTGGGGCCTGATCCTCGCGGCCGCGAAGGGGATCCCGGGTGCCGGGGTCGAGCAGTGGAGCGACATCGACCGCGTCGACGTGCGGCCGGGAAAGGGGATCCTCAAGGTCGTGACGAACTCGCGCTGGGAAGTGCAGATCGCGCTCGCGACCGGGGAGATCCTCCAGGTCGCGTACCGGCGGAGCGACCTGATCGAGACGCTGCACGACGGGTCCTTCTACGGGGCTTCGGTGAAGCTCTGGATCTTCCTGCCTATGGGGATCGTGCTGCTCGGACTCTGGCTGACGGGACTCTATCTCTGGATCCTGCCGTATCTGACGCGGCGCAAACGGGCCAGACTGCAGGTGGAAGGTGGAAGTTGAAAGGGGCGCGCCGGAGACTGCCGGCGCGCCTCTCGCCACTTCCACCGTCGACGCGTACCTTCGCCTTCCCCTCCCACTTGGGTCCGTCGTGACACTTCGAAACGCACTCGCGGTCGCGCTCTACGTCGTCGCCGCCCCACTCGCCGCCCAGCAGCCCGAGTGGTCGCTGCTCATCAGGAACGGCACGGTGGTGGATGGCACCGGCGCGCCGCGATACGCTGCCGACATCGCGGTGCAAGGGGACCGCATCGCCCTTCTCTCCCGGACGCCACTCGACGCCGCGCGCGCGGCGCGGGTGATCGACGCGCGCGGACTCATCGTCACGCCCGGCTTCATCGACCTCCACGCGCACATCGAGCCCCTGATGGCGCGCCCCGACGCGAAGAGTCACGTCACGCAGGGCGTGACACTCGCGCTCGGTGGTCCTGACGGAAGCAGTCCGTGGCCGTTCAAGGCCTACATCGACAGCGCGGCCAAGATCGGACTCGGGATGAATGTCGCCTATCTCGTCGGGCACAACACCGTCCGCCGGCTCGTGATGGGAACGGAGAACCGCGCGCCGACGGCCGAGGAACTCGCACGGATGGTGGCGCTCATCCGACAGGGGATGGGGGAAGGCGCGTTCGGCATCAGCACCGGGCTGCGCTACGTGCCCGGCTATTACTCGAAGATCGATGAGGTCATCGCGCTCTCGCGTGCTGCCGCTGACTCCGGCGGCTTCTACACGTCGCACCTCCGTGAGGAAGGGCTCGGGCTGCTCGATGCCGTCGCCGAGGCGATCCAGATCGCGCGCGACGCACGGATCCCGGTCGTCCTCACGCACCACAAGGCGATCGGCCAGCCGATGTGGGGGAAGAGCGTCGAGACCCTGCGGATGGTGGACGAGGCGCGCGCTGCCGGCCTCGACCTGATGATGGACCAGTATCCCTACACCGCGAGTTCGACCGGACTCGGCGTGCTCATCCCACCCTGGGCACTCTCCGGCGGGACGGCGGCGCTCCGTCAACGGCTCACGCAGCCCGCACTCCGCGACAGCATCGAGCGCGGGATCGTCGAACTCCTCAAGAACGATCGCGGCGGCGGCGACACGCGCCGCGTGCAGTTCGCGAGCGTCGGTTGGGACCGCACCCTCGAAGGGAGGACGTTGTGGGATTGGGCCGAGCGTCAGGGGGTCGGGCATTCGCTCGAGGCCGCGGCGAAGCTCGTGCTCGAGGGGGAGCTCAAGGGCGGCGCTTCGATGGTGTTCCACATCATTGATGAGCGCGACGTGCGCCGCATCATGGCGCACCCGCAGACGATGATCGCGTCCGACGGGAGTCTCGCCTCGCCCGGGAATGGCGTTCCGCATCCCCGCGCCTACGGGACCTTCCCGCGCGTGCTCGGCCACTATGTGCGAGAGGAGCACGTGCTCACGCTCGAGCAGGCGGTCCGGAAGATGACCGGGATGCCCGCCGCGCGGATGGGGCTCACGGGTAAGCGCGGCTGCGTCGCGGTGGGGTGTTTCGCCGACATCACGATCTTCGATGAGGCGAGGGTGGGGAGTCCCGCGACCTTCGCCGAGCCGCATCAGTATGCGGTCGGGATCCCGTGGGTCATCGTCAACGGAACGCCCGTGGTGGCCGACGGCGGATTCACGGCAGCTCGGCCCGGACGCGTGCTCAAGCGATAGACGGCGGACGGCGGTCCCCCGCATCGCCCCCCGCATCGCAGTTACCGCCGTCCGCCGTCTGCCCTCCGCCGTCTGGCGGAATGAACCGCCCCTCGTCGATCGGCACGATCGGCGAGGGGCGGTTCGTTCCGCTGGTGAGGTTTGGGTACCCGGTTCGGCGCCGCCGAAGCGGCCAGGCCCAGCCTCTTCCTCACATCGGACGGTCGATGCGCGGTGCTGCTCTTTCCGAACAGCTACGGTCACCTCCAGCGACCTCGTGACCGGCCCACCGGATTCGAACGGCCGATGAGCATTCCCTTCGTCAGCGTCCTGGGAAGGGATCCATTCACGTACGAGCCGTCGCGTGAATGCGAATCCAATACTCATCCCCCGGCCCGAGCGCGCAAGAGCGCGTTTCCCGACACCCGGGCCGGGGAAGCCCCTCAGGTGTCGCCCGACGTGACACGTTCGTGACACAGACGTGACGTGATACTACCCGGTCCGTGAAATCCTTCGCCCATGATGAAACTCTCCCTTTCCGCACTACTCGTGATCGGCCTCGCTCCGGCAGTCGAAGCCCAGACCACCGTCGACGGCCTGATCTACGCGAGCTACCGCTACGGGCTCGCGAAGGACACCTCGTTCGTCCCCGACGGCGCGCCGAACAACTTCGAGATCGATCGCGCCTACCTTAGCGTGCGCAGCAAGGCGGCAGGAGGCATCGCGACGCGCGTCACGATCGACGTCGATGGCCGCAAGGCCGCGGCGAACCAGCAGACCTTCCGGCTCAAGTACGCCTACGTCGATTGGACACCCGAGGGGAGCCAGCTCACCTATCGCCTCGGGATGCAGAATACGCCCTTGGTCGGCTACGTCGAGGACCTTTGGGGCTATCGGATGCAGGGAACGGTGCCACTCGACCGGTACAAGTACACCTCCTCCTCCGACCTCGGATTCGCGGTCGATGCCACCTCGAAGAACCGCGGCGTGACGGCGTACGCGGGCCTCTTCAACGGGGAGGGCTACAGCGTCGCACCGGGTGACCAGCACAAGGACGTCGCCGCGCGGGTCTCGGTTCGATTGCGCCAGACGGACAACGATGGGCGGCTCGCTGGCCTCCGACTCACCGGATATGCCTCGATCGGTCGCGCGAATGGCGACGCGGTGCGCAACCGGTTCGTCGGCCTGCTCTCCTACCAGAGCAAGACGCTGACACTCGGTGCCGAGTATGGGCGCACGACCGATTCGACCGCCGCCGATCCCGAGACGAAGGGGAGCATCGTCAGCGTCTTCGCGGTGCATCAGCGCGCGGAGTCGAAGCTCGGCCTCGTCGCGCGGATGGATCGCTGGGATCCCAACACCGACATCTCGCCCGCGGCCTTCACGGCGGCGTCGAGCAAGCAGTCGCGCCTGATCGCCGGCGTATCCTACAAGCTCGCGCCGACCGTCCGCCTCCTCCTCGACGCCGACATCGTCTCGGCGCAGGGAAGCGCCGTGCCGAACGCCTTCACGGCGACGAACCGATCGCTGTTCCTCCATACCGAGATCAAGTTCTGACCTCCCCTACCCATCGACCAATGACTCGCAACACGATCGTACTTTCCCTCGTCACTGCGGCGCTCGTCGCCTGCGGCGGCGAGAAGGTCACCGTGCAGCTCACCGGCGCCGGCGCGACCTTCCCCTATCCCGTCTACTCGAAGTGGTTCGACGCGTATTACACGGCGACCGGACATCAGGTGAACTATCAGTCGATCGGATCGGGGGCCGGGGTGAAGCAGTACACCGAGGGCACCGTCGACTTCGGTGCGACCGACGGTCCGATGAACGAAGCCGAACTCACCGCGGTCGGCGGCAAGGTGCTCCACATCCCGACGGTGCTCGGGGCCGACGTCGTCACCTGGAACCTCCCATCGCTCGGAACCACGCAGCTCAAGTTCGATGGTGCGACGATCGCCGACATCTTCCTCGGCAAGATCATCAAGTGGAACGACACGCGGATCGCCGCGCTGAACCCCGGCGTTGCGCTGCCGGCGAAGGACATCCTCGTCGTGCATCGCTCCGATGGTTCGGGCACGACCTACATCTGGACCGACTACCTGAGCACCGTCTCGCCGGAGTGGAACACGAAGGTCGGGCGCGGCAAGTCGGTGAACTGGCCGGTCGGCTTGGGCGGCAAGGGGAACGAAGGGGTCACGCAGCAAGTGAAGCAGGTCGAGGGGACGATCGGTTACGTCGAGCTCATCTACGCGATGGCGAACGGGATGCCGTACGCCGCGATCAAGAACAAGAGCGGCGCCTTCGTCGCGCCGACCCTGGAGAGCGTGAGCGCGGCCGCCGCCGGCGTGGACCTGCCGCCCGACACGGATTTCCGCGTCTCGATCGTGGATGCTGCGGGCCCGGAGGCGTACCCGGTGAGCTCATTCACCTGGTTGCTCGTCCGCCCCGAGATGGCCGACGCCGCGAAGGCCGCCGCGATCCGCGACTTCCTCCGCTGGATGGTCGGGCCCGACGCGGCGAAGATGGCGGCCGAGCTGCACTACGCGCCGCTTCCCGCGCCGGTCGCTACGCTGGTGTCGGAGCGTATCGGGACCCTCACCTCGGGCGGCGCCCCGATTCCGGACCGAGAGTGAACACACCGAGCCGCCTCGCGGGCAAGGCGCGAGGCGACGCGGTCTTCAAGTGGCTGCTGTTCCTCGCGGCGAGCACGATCCCGGCGCTGCTCGTCGCGCTGTTGGTCGAGCTCGTCCGCGGGTCCCGGCTCGCCATGGGCCAGTTCGGCGCGGGCTTCATCGTCGGCTCGGGATGGGACCCAGTCGTCGGTGACTTTGGGGCGTGGCCGGCGATCTATGGAACGCTCGTCACTTCGCTCCTCGCACTGCTCTTCGCCGTCCCGCTCGCGCTCGGCGTCGCGATCTACCTGACCGAGTTCGCGCCGATGCGGATCCGGCGCCCGATCGCGACGGTGATCGAGCTCCTGGCCGCGATCCCCTCGGTCGTGTACGGGCTCTGGGGGATCTTCGTGCTGATCCCCTTCCTCACGAAGTGGGTCTATCCGGCGCTCGAGTCGTACCTCGGGTTCCTGCCCTTCTTCCAGGGGCCGATCTATGGGCCCTCGATCCTCTCGGCGGCGTTGATCCTGACCGTGATGATCGTGCCCTTCATCATGTCGGTGTCGCGCGAGGTGTTGCTTGCGGTGCCGCCCGGGCAGCGCGAGGCGGCGCTCGCCCTCGGGGCGACCCGGTGGGAAGCGGTGAGCACGGTGATCGTGCCCTACGCCAAGTCAGGGATCATCGGCGCGGTGATCCTCGGTCTCGGGCGCGCCCTCGGCGAGACGATGGCAGTGACGATGCTGATCGGGAATCGCCACGAGGTCGCGGCGTCGCTCTTCGCCCCCGGCTATTCGATGGCGGCGGTGATCGCGAACGAGTTCGCCGACGCGGCCGGGGGGCCGCTCCACGAATCCTCGCTGATCCTCCTCGCGCTGATCCTCTTCGCGGTGACGGTGATCGTGAACGGGGCCGCACGCCTGATGATCTGGCGCGTCTCGCGCCGCGGGGGAGCGCGCTGATGGATCGCCGTCGCCTGCGCCGCCTCAAGTCCGATGGGATGGTCGTGGTGATGGGGGCCGCAGTCGTCGTCGCCGTGCTGCCCCTCTTCCTGATCCTCGCTTCGCTGGTGCTGCGCGGGGCGCAGTCGCTCAACCTCGACTTCTTCCTCAATCGTCCGGCGCCGGTCGGCGAGACCGGCGGCGGCGTGGCCCACGCGATCCTCGGCACGCTGCTGATCGTCGGCACGGCCTCACTCTTCGCGGTGCCGATCGGCATCGCGGCTGGCCTCTACGCGAACGAGTACCGCGGAACGGCAATGGCGCGCCTGACCCGCTTCGTCGCCGACGTGCTCAACGGCACGCCGTCGATCGTGGTCGGCATCCTGGCGTGGACCTGGGTGGTCGCCGTGCAGCGGCATTTCTCGGCGGCGGCGGGCAGCGTCGCCCTCGGCATCCTGATGGTGCCGATGGTGATGCGCACGACCGAGGAGCTGGTCGCACTGGTCCCCAACGAACTCCGCGAGGCCGCGCTCGCGCTGGGCTACTCGCGCTGGCGCACGACGCTCGTGGTGGTGCTGCGGACCGCATTGCCGGGGATCGTGACCGGCGCACTCCTCGCGGTCGCGCGGGTCTCCGGCGAGACCGCCCCGCTCCTCTTCACCGCCCTCGGCTCGGAGTACTTCTCGCTCGACCTGGACCGGCCGATGGCGGCGCTCCCGCTGGTGGTCTACAAGTACGCGACGGGGCCCTATCCCGAGTGGCACCAGCTCGCGTGGACGGCGTCGCTCGTGCTGATCCTCGTCGTGCTCGTGCTGGGCGTCGCCGCGCGACTGGCGACGCGGGACCGCTTCCGTGATGGCCGATAACACGATGCCTTCGGCGATCCGCACCGAGCGGCTCACCGCCGCGTATGGCGAACTGCGCGCCGTCTATGAGGTCTCGCTCGAGCTCGAACCTCACCGCGTCCACGCGCTGATCGGTCCGTCGGGATGCGGGAAGTCGACGTTCCTGCGTACGCTCAACCGGCTGCACGAGATGACGCCGGGCGCGTGGGTGAAGGGACAGGTGCTGCTGTACGGCGAGGACGTCTACGCTCCCGACGTCTCGCCGATGCGACTCCGCCGACGGGTCGGGATGGTCTTCCAGAAGCCGACACCCTTCCCCTTCTACTCGATCGCCCAGAACGTCGCGGCAGGTCTCGTGACCGAGCGGGGGCTCAGCAAGGCGGCGATCACCGACCGCGTCGAGGAATCGCTTCGGCGCGCCGCACTCTGGGACGAGGTGAAGGACCGCCTCGGCGCCGATGCACGCGGACTCTCCGGGGGCCAGCAGCAGCGACTCTGCATCGCGCGGACCATCGCGCCCCGTCCAGAGGTGGTGCTCCTCGATGAGCCGACCGCCTCGCTCGACCCGCAGGGAACGCAGCGGATCGAGGAACTCGTCTTCGACCTCAAGCGCGAGTTCACCATCATCATCGTCACCCACAACATGCAGCAGGCGGCGCGGGTCGCCGACACCACGAGCTTCTTCTACATGGGCGCGATGGTGGAGCACGCCGAGACGAAGCGGCTCTTCACCGCGCCGGTCGACTCGCGGACCGAAGCGTACGTGACCGGGAGGTTCGGGTGATCGCCCGGGACGCCGACGCGCCGGCGATCGAGGCGCACGAGTTCTCGCTCTGGTACGGCGAACGGCGTGCGCTGCACGAGGTGTCGCTGGCGATCGCGCCGCGCGCCGTCACGGCGATCATCGGCCCGTCGGGATGCGGCAAGAGCACCTTCCTGCGCAGCATCAATCGGATGAACGACCTGGTGGCGGGGGTGCGGGTCACCGGAGAGGTCCAGGTCGATGGCCGGTCGGTCTACGACCCGCAGATGGACCTCGTGGTCCATCGTCAACGCGTCGGGATGGTCTTCCAGCGCGCGAATGCCTTCCCTGGTTCGATTGCGGAGAACGTCGCGTACGGTCCGCGGCTCAACGCGCTCGTCGCGAAGCGCGAACTGCCGGCGGTCGTTGAACGGTCGCTGCGGCGTGCCGCTCTCTGGGACGAGGTGAAGGACCGTCTCGCGCAGCCGGCGACGGGGCTCTCGGGTGGCCAGCAGCAGCGGCTCTCGATCGCCCGTGCCCTCGCCAACTCCCCCGAGATCCTCCTGATGGACGAACCCTGTTCAGCACTCGACCCGATCGCGACGCAACGGATCGAGGAGCTCATCGTCGAACTCAAGCGTGACTACACCATCGTGATCGTGACCCACAACATGCAGCAGGCCGCCCGGGTGGCCGACCGCACGGCTTTCTTCGAGGCCGGGCGCCTCGTCGAGTACGACCGCACCGAGAAGATCTTCACCGCCCCCGCGCAGCCGCGCACCGAGGCCTACATCACCGGGAGATTCGGATGACCAGCGAGATGCACCGCCACTTCCACGGGGAGCTCGCGGAGGTGCGCGACCGCCTGCTCACGATGTCGGGGGCCGCCGAGTCGGCGCTCGCGCTCGCGGTGGAGGCGCTCCTGACGCGTGACGCCGTGCGGGCGCGTGAAGTGCTCACCGGCGACCACGACATCGATCGGCGCGAGGTCGAGATCGAGGAGCGCTGCATCGCCCTCATCGCGCTGCAACAGCCGATGGCGCGCGACCTGCGCATGCTCACCTCGGTGCTCAAGTTCGCGAACGCTCTCGAGCGAGTCGGGGACCACGCCGTAAACATCGCCGAGGCAGCGATCCGGCTCGCAGGGTCCAAGACGACACTCCCCGAGCCCGAGCTCGTCGAGATGGCGCGGATCGCGCGGGGGATGCTGGCCGACGCGATCGACGCCTTCATCCGCGGCGACGCGGTGGCCGGCCGCGAGATCTGCCGGCGCGATGACCAGGTGGACGGGCTCAACCGGTCGGTCTTCGCGGCCGCGCTCTCGCAGATGGTGAAGGATCCACAGCGCATCAGCGTGGGGATGGAGTTGGTGCTCGTCTCCCGCAACCTCGAACGGGTCGCTGACCTCGCGACGAACATCGCCGAGGGGGTGGTCTATCTCGTCGAGGGGAAGTCGATCAAGCACCACGCCGAGGATGGAGAGGTCGCGGCGCCCTGAGGGACGGTTCGCAACGAGGACACGAAGGACACGAAGGACACGAAGGACACGAAGGACACGAAGGACACGAAGGACACGAAGGACTACCACGGCATTCAACACAGAGGCACAGAGGGCCACAGAGCAGGGCAACGGCAACCAATGGGTTGGCATTGCGCGCATGCCGTCGTCTGCCGTCAAGACCATGACCGGCCTGATCCTCGGCAGCCCGCGCTATATGTCTCCCGAACAGGTCATCGGCAGGGCACTGGATCACCGCACCGATATTTTTTCCCTGGGTGTAGT
>JANNKK010000167.1:0-1912 GCA_031396245.1 Gemmatimonadaceae bacterium | reverse complement strand
GCGGATCGAGCTGGGCTTCGAGTCGGGGGACGGGTCGCTCGCGACCCGCTTCCTGTACCTGACGCCAGCGGCGAAGCCGTACACCGACGAGATCCTAGAGGCGCTCGGCGTCGATCCCGACGACGACACGTACTTGGATCGGCTCGATGCGCTGGTTGGGCGAGGCTGTAAGGTCCGAGTCGCAACACCAACGAGTCCGACGGCGACGCCGGAAGTCGTGTCGGTCTGGCCGCTCGATGAGAACCGCCCGAAGCCCTCGCAGGAGGAACTGCGGGCGCGGATCAAGAAGCGGCTGAAGGAGCCCGCGCCGGTCGAAGCGCCGCCCACCGAGGAGGTGTGGCACGACGACGAGCAGGCCGAGACTCCGGCGACGGCGCTGAGGTCGAGGAAGTCGAAGGCGACCACGAAGGAACCGCTGGTCTCGACGGACGTTGAGCTCTCGGAGGCGCAACGCACCGAGATGGACCGCGCGATCGAGCGGATCTAACCACCGAGGGCGCGGCGGGGAGACTCGCCGCGCCCTCCTCTTTGGAGGGGACCATGCTCGACGAGCAAGACGCCGAGTTCGTCGCGCTGTTGGCGTACATCACGCCGCCGCCCGATCCTGACCAACGCCTGTGCGACCAGATCAGGGCGCTGGTCAAGGGGATCGGCGACTCGCGCATCAGGTTCGAGATGTTCAACGACGTCTACGTGAACGGTGGGCGCCGCGCACTCGTGAGGGACGGCATGATCTTGCTGCTGGGCGAGACCAGTGTCGCCAGCGAGCGGGGCGTCTGGATCGGCTACACCTATCCGGTGGTGCGACTCCTGAACCCGACCGACATCGGGGGCATGGCCATCCTGCGCGCCTACCTGATCGAGAAGGCGGGCGCAGGCCGAAGCTGATCGCCTGACGTGCCCTCTTACTCACCATGCGAGCAAGTAATGCGGAGGCAAACGTAAGGTTCCTGCGTGATGAGGTGCCCGATGAGAAAATCCACACCCGAACTTCGCAAGCGCCGCGCGGCCTACATGCGCGCGTATCGCCGTGGGCCGCAGGCCGAGCTCGTCAAGGAGATGAGCCGGGAATCCGCCCGACGGTGGCGCAGGACTCCGCGCGGGATCGCGTACATGCAGGCGTACCGCGTCGCGTACCGCGCTCGCCTCAAGGCCGAACTCGCTGCGCTGCGGAAGCGCGTGGCCGGGATCGACGCGAAGCCGAAGAAGTAGAGGGCCGGGGTCGGTTCGTGCCGACCCCGGCCGGAGCAACCCCAAGGAGAGAACCAATGAATCAGATACATGCGCCGACCAACGAGACCATTACAGCCATCGAGCGATTCCGGGCACTCCCCAGCGTCCGACGTCTGCCGACCGACCTGACCGCCGCGGATGCCGTAGAGGCGCTGCGCCGGATCCGTGCGATGGAAAAGAGACAGCGAGCCAGGTGAGCGACTACCCAGCCTCCTTCGACGAGACCGAGCTGACGATGTTCCCATCGAAGTTCGTACCCGGAGGGGGCTGGGGTACCCATGCGCCGGTCTCGGCGCTGCTGCAACCGTACGACCACGACGTCCACTACGTGGCCTACACCGAGGAGACCGCAACACGGCTGCGGAAGGACCTGCCGCACGGGCCGCTCTCGTTCGGAGTCATGGTCTACGACCACGACGCCCACGGGGCGACGAAGGCGACGGACGCCGACTTCGACGCGCTCGTTACAGCAGGCCGGGCATTGGCCCATCCGCCGAACTGGATCAGCAAGTCCAAGAACGGGGCGCACGCGCTCTACCTCGTGTCGGAGATCACAGACTCCGGCGTATATGAGGCGACGCGGCAGAAGTTAGGGGAGACGGTCGCGCCGATTGCGGGCGGCACGCCCTACACGCTCGACACGACCACCGTGGACTGGACTCGAATGCTCAGAAGCCCA
>JANNKK010000127.1:0-1823 GCA_031396245.1 Gemmatimonadaceae bacterium | reverse complement strand
TTCGGCGTAGCGGAGCGAGGCCGCCCCGGCCTCGACCCGCGCCGCGGCGGAGTTGGCACGGGCGGTCGACTGCGCGGCGCGGCTCTGCGCGACCTCCAGCTCCTGCGCCGACACGAGATCGGGCCGTTCGCCCCGGATGCGCGTGAGTCGAGCCGACTCGCGGAGCGCCTGGTCCCGATCGGTCTCGGCCTCGACGAGCAAGGCACGTGCGCTCGCGAGGTTGGCGCGTGCCTCCTCCATCGCCGCGGTGTAGTCGGCGTTCTCGACCTGCGCGAGTACCGCCCCCTTCTGGACGTACGATCCCTCGTCGACGTTCAGCACGGCGAGCCGGCCCGGGAGTTTGGCGGCGACTGCGGCGCGGGTGCGCGCGACGACATAGCCGTTCGCGGTCACGGCGATGCCGCCGCCGGCGCTGGCGGCGCCACCAGCCTGGTCGAGTGCCGTAGCGACGACGACCTGCACCGGGACCGGGCTCCCTCGCGAGAGCTGGAGTGCGATGAATGCAGCGAGCGAGAGGAGCACCACGCCCACGACGAGAAGGGGCCAGCGCGAGCGCGCCGGAGGCGCAGCGTCGCGGTCGATCCGCAACTTCGAGAGGTCGTGAACGGGAGTCGTCATGAGCGAGGACTACAAAGATGGCGGTAGATTCAGCCCTTCAGCCAGCCATCACGAGATGACCACTCCCGTCACGCCCCATCCGCGCCGCCTCAGCCTGCTGATCATCACGGTCGTGTTCGCCCTCCTCTGCATGGTGCAGTGGGGCGAGGTCGTACGTGCCGGCCTAGGATTGGACAGCGACTACCGCATCCTCACGCTCCTCAAGCTCGTGAGCGGCGCCTGCGCCTACGCGGCCGCAGTGGGCACGTTCCGGCGGCGCCCTTGGGCGTGGGTCGCCTCACTCTTGTACGGGGTGGTCACGGCCGTGCTCATCCTTGCCGTCGGCCCCGTCGCGGGACTGGATGCCGAGGAGCGGAAGGGGCTCATCTGGGGCGCGACCTCGATGCTCCTGATCGGCGCGGGGCTGGCCCTCTACCTGCGCAACGTCCTCCGGCCCCCTCGCTGACCCGCGGTTCGTTGTCGTCGCCGTTCGTCGTCGCCGTTCGCCGTCCGCCGTTCGCCGTCTGCCGTCCGCCGTCCGCCGTCTTCAGCTGGTGTAACCCCCCACCCTTCCCGGCCGTAGGGGGGATGACTTCTCACCCGGGATGCCGTCATGTGGGCTCTGCTGAAGGGATTGCTGGCTCAAGGCCTTCTCGCCAAGACGCTCGTGCGCTCGGTCGGCTGGTTCGCCTGGCTGCTGCCGGTGGGATTCCTGCTCAAGTTCGTCGGGCTCCCGCTCCTCTCGGTGCTCGGCGTCCTCGGGCTCCCGGTGCTCATCCTGCTCTTCATCATCGGCCTGCCGATCCTCGCGGTGATCCTCGTCGGCGGCCTGCTGATGGCGGTGGTCGGGATGCTGCTCACCCTCGGCATCGCGGCGCTCAAGATCGCGATCCCGGTGCTCATCATCTATTGGCTGGTGCGGTGGTTGTTCCGCCGTCCCGCTACCGTGGACGCGGCTACTGCTCCAGCGTCCGCCCCACAATGACGGTGATGTTGTCGGTGCCGCCGCCGTCGAGCGCTTCCTGAAGGAGCTGCTCGGCAGCCTGTTTCGAGCCCGTCATCGTCCGTAGGACCTCGGCGATCCGCTCGTCGGTCACGTGCTTCGTGAGGCCGTCGGTGCAGAAGAGGAAGACGTTCCCCCAATCCGACTTGAGGCGCGTCACAACGGGCACTGCCTCGTCCGCCCCGATCGCGCTCGAGAGGACGTCGGCGAGCCGTGAACGCTC
>JANNKK010000087.1:0-28140 GCA_031396245.1 Gemmatimonadaceae bacterium | reverse complement strand
GTCGCTTGAAGGGACTCCACGCGACGCCGAGGACGAGCGTCGGCTTGAACTTCGCCTCGCCGATCCGTGCGCGCAGTTCCTCTTGCAACGCCGGCGGCGCCGACTCGAGTGGCAGGATGCTGTCGACCTCGGTCTCGCTCGACGTCCCGTCGAACGTGACGTTCACCGGGATGTAATAGAGCTTGTCGGTGTTCCACTCGAAGGTGTTCACGACGTTCTGCAGCACCGCGCCGACGCGGATCGAGCGGAAGGTCCACGCCGCACCGACGTCGAGCCCGTACCCCGAGCCGTTGTTGCTCACGTTCGCGGTGTCGGTGAGGACGATCGGGGCGTCGATCACCACCCCGAGTGGAGACGACGTCAGCACCGAGCCGTTGTCGGCCATCGAGACCATCATGTGGCCGATGGTGTATTTGCCGGTGAATCCGATCGCGAGATCGGGCAGCGGACCCAAGCCGAACTTGCGGCCGTACGCCAGCGCGAAGGTCGATGTCAGGTTCGCATTCAGTCCAAGGTCGGGCAGCACGAGGTCGGTCGCCGAGCCCGTGCGTCCGGCGTTGCCGAAGAACACGAGTTCAGCGAGCGCCGTCGGCAGTGTCCCTTCGGAGCGCACGGTGCTCGTCGCACTCATCGCGATCCGGCCGATCGAGAGCGCCAGCGGCGTGATCTTGATGTCCCCGCCGATGTTCTGTCCCCCGTTGTCCGAGATCTTCTGCAGCCACGCCTCACGCACCGCGGCAGGCACGACCTGCCCTTCGTACTCCTTGAGGTCGGTGAGGGTGAGCGGTCCGGTGCCCATCGCCATCTGCCCCGAGAGGGCGATCGAGAAGAGGGAATTGCCCGGGAGCGCCAGGTTCGCCGGATTCCAGGCGACGGCGTTGAAGTTCCGGGCGACGGCGGTGTAGTTGTCGCCCATCGCCGCGGCCGCAGCCGAGGCATTCCCCTGCGCCTGCGCGGTGGCCGCGAAGGCGAGGGTGAGGGCGAGGAGGCGGGCCGGGCCCGCGATGTTCTGGCGGGTCATGGTCAGCCTCCGACGTGGATGGTGAGCGAGAGCTTCGAGCGCACCTTGATCACGTCGCCCGGCGACACGGAGACCGTGCTCCCAGCTCCGGCGCCCGTCGCGTCACCGGTGACGCTGATCGTCACGTTCGATTTGCCGAGGAGCGACTCGAGCTCCGCCTTCAGCAGGATGATGTTCACGTTGGTGGTGGTGCTCGCCGCGATGCTGATATCCTTGTTGATGTTCACCGCCGGTCCGCCCCCCTGCGCCGGTGCGGCGAGGACGACGCTGAGATCCGCCGTCGCGTTGAAGGGATTGACCACTTCGAGCACGAGGCCACCGCCTTGGAGAATGTCGCCGACGTCGACGCCTTCGAGGTCGAACTCGGTCGGCGTCGTGGTGATCGGCTTCAGGTTCACGACGACCGTCGCCGCCGAGACCGAGAAGCCGACGAGCGACGCCGCGAGCGAGAAGGTGTTCCCCGAGGCAACGTTGGCCGCCGGCCCGGCCGGCGCCGTCAGGGTCACCGCGACGGTGACCGAGCTCGCGTAGTTCCCGGTCGGGAGCGGGATGTTCAGGGTCGTCGTCGCGCCGTTCGCCATGCCCTGCGTCGCACTGCCATTGATGATCGTGTTGGATGACACAGCGCCACTGGTGATGCCGACGACGATCTGCCCGAAGGGACCGCCGACACCGGAGGGGCGGAGGGGGTCGAATCCGATGTTATTCGTGACCTGGACCTGCAGCGAGCCACCGGTGACGGTGAGGGCGGTCACGCTGTCTGGGAAAGTGATGGTCGTACCCAGGGCACCACCCGGCGATGAGAAAGCCGGCGTGGGCACAGAGGCCGAGATGGGATTCTGACACGCCGGCTGCCCGCAGATCGCCCCGAGCGTCGAGCTGATGTTCGCCGCCGGCGTCGTCACGACGAACGCCGTGCCGCCACCGTTCACCACGACGTCGCTGGGGAGGAACGCGGAGACGCCCACGGTCGTCGAATCGGCCGGAACGATCCACGTCTGTTCGAAGATCGGGGGTGCCGACGGGATGTCGCACGCGGCGACCCCCAATGCGCAGAGGAGCGGGACGAGTTGTCCCCGCCGTCGCAGGAGGGAGAACGTCATTGGGCCTTTCGCAGAGGGTGGGACAACAGCGGCTGGCTACCAGAGGAAGCTATCGCAAGAAGCGGTCCCGGGGCGCCGATCGCCCGGTGACGCCCGTCACGTCGTGACGGAGCCCCCCCCCCGCGCTCACTGCCGCGGCTTCTTCCCCTTCATCACGGGGGTCGCGCCCACCTCGCGGATCGTCATCCGGAGGATGTCGTCCTTGAGTTCGAGCGACGGTCCCACCGGCGAGGCCGCGTCGCGGATCGCGAGGGCGAGGAATAGGGCATCCGCCTCCGCAGGGTTCACGACGTACCCGAGGTCGATCAGCGAGCGGATGGTGAGCTCACTGAGCGGATTGGACCCGGCATTGACGAAGCCCGTCATCAGTTCGTTCGCGAGCACCGATTCGCGCCAATGCGAGTCGCGTGTCCCCTGGCCACCCTGCGTGTTCTCGACCGGCACCTTCGAGGTCGCGAGGGGGGTCGTCGAACCCGTCCAGGTGCCGCCGCCGATCGCGTTGAAACCCGCGATCGCGTTCGGTCCGTTGAAGTGCGTGTTCACCCCCGGCGCGCTCGGCAGCGACGGATTGAGGAGGAAGTTCCCCCACCGCGTGCCGATGCCGATCACGTGCCCCATCTCGTGCAGGATCACGTTGCCGAAGTTTCCGCCGGCCTCGAGTGAGGGCAGGTCGGCGGTATCGAATCGCATCACGCCGACGACCGGCAGTCCGAGGAGTCCGGGACTGGGCGCCGTGTTCCGGACGAAGCAGGGACCGGCTGAGCCGAGGACTTGGCCCACGCCATCGATCGGCTCGAGGAGCACATAGATGATGAGGTCGTCGATCGTCTCATTGATCGCCGGCGACGTCGAGCAGCTCCCGGCCGGGGCGTTCAGGGGGATGGGCGGCACATCGCCGGTGATGATCGACTCCCACCGCAGCGCGGCAGCGCTGAATGTCGTGAGTTGATTGGCCGTCGGCATCGAGGTGAAGCGCAGGCTCACATTGAACCCCGCGGCGCTCGCGCTGCCCGAGGCCGAGAGGACCGACGGATTGCCCGTGATCCCGGCACCCGTCACCGTCGCCGAGAGCACGTTCGCGCCCGCAGCGAGCGTCCAGCTCCCGATCGTCGCGACCCCGTTCGCATCGGTGACCACTGACGCCCCGGTCACGCTGCCCACGCCCGGCACCGTCGCGAACTCCACCGGGACGCTCGCCACCGGCGTCCCGATCGCATCGCGCACCACCACCGACGGCGCGATCGCGACCGGGTTCCCCGGTGCGGCGACCTGCCCTTCCCCCGCATTCACTGTGACCGACGCCGGCACACCGATCGCCGCCTCGGTGACGGTGAGGGAATACCCCCCGGTCTCACCTGGGTCGAAGCTCGTCGCCCGGAGGAAGTAGGTGCCTGCGGCCAGCGCGATCCCGATCCGCGAATCCTGGATCACGCCGAGCTGGATATCGTCGTTCTCGGCTACGATCGTCGCATTGTCGGCCGCGAAAAGAGTGAGCCAGGAGTCGAGCGGCGGAACACCGTCCATGTCGATCACCACACCCGCCGGCGAGGCGAGCACGAGCTTGTAGAGGTCGTAGCGCCTCAGGTCGACCGCGAGACAGTCGGAGGCGCTGAGCGTCCCGTTCTTCGTCTCGCCGGGCGCGATCGCCGCCGCGCCAGCCGCGGTGCATGGGTCGTCGACCCCGGTCACGGTGAACACCACCGGCGTGAAGGCGCCGTATGAGGCTTGGAGTGTGTTGTCGCCGAGATTCGGTCCCAGCATCCAGGAAACGACGCGCGCCTCCCCATTCGCATCGGTCGTCGCGCCCACGCCGCCGATCGAACCTCCCCCGGAGAGGACCGCGAAGGTGACCGCCTCACCGGAGACACCGTTCCCGTTCCCGTCGAGGACACGGACTCCCGGCCGCACCGTGACATTCACCCCGCGGGTCGCGTTGAGCCCATTCCCGCTCGCGCTCGCGGCGTAGGTGAACGCTGCGGGCAGCTGATCCACCGTGACGTCGACCTCGCCGACCGCGGTCCCGATCGTCGCCCGCACCTTCGCCGTGCCGCTTCCGGCGGCGATCACGACGCCGGCCGACGTCACCGTGGCGACGGACGCGGCGGTCGTGCTCCAGGCCGGCGTCGCCGACGCCATCACGTTCCCGTCCTGGTCGAGCACCGTCGCCGTCAGCGCCTGATTGTCCCCGATCGCGTCGAAGGTGAGCACGAGCGGAGCGACGGTGATCGTCGTCGCCCGCTTCCCCTCGGTGGCCGAGGTGCAGGAGCCCAGAGCCACGAGGCCGACCAACAGGAGGGGACGGAGGGAGCGCATTCGAGGGAGGGTCAGGGAGTGTTGGCGGGCCGATCAGGCCGTGCGGGGATCATCGCGGCCGACCCCGAGGGCGTCGGCCACACGATTGATGTAGTTGAACCAGGCTGCGATGAGCGTGATCTGGAGGATGCCACGATCATCGAATCCCACCGCGCGGAGCCGGTCGTGGTCGGCCGGCGAGAGCCGTGTGGCGTCGAGCGTGAGTTGCACCACATAGTCGAGCATCGCCCGGTCCCGCTCGCTGAGGGGCGCGTTGGCGTAGTCCCGCTGGAGCGCGGCGACGAGCGATTCATCCAAGGTCACGCGACGCAGGAACTCTGCGTGCGACTCGATTCAATAACGGCATCGATTCGTCACCGAGACCATCGTACTGATCATCTCGTGCTGTGACCGGTCGAGCGGGAGGTCGGGCGCCATCAGGGCCCCGAACGTCGAGAAAGCGTGCTCGAGGGCCCTGGGGATCAGGGTATGCGATGCGACGATCCCCGAGGTCCCGTCGCCGGTATCGTGCACCGGCTGGGCATACTCGCTCGGATAGAGCGCCCGTTGCGCCTCGATCGCGCGCCGGAGCACCTCGTCCGCCTCGGCCAGCGGGATCGTGCGGATCCAGGTCATCGTCTTGCGTTCCTCCTCCCATTTCGCCGCCGATCGGGCGCGCTCCGAGAATGTACACCGGAGGCCCCGGTCCGGCGCACGGCGAGGATACCCGAGCGCACGTGACGCACGTCACGCAGAATTCCCGGCGTGGCCTCTGAACCCGACCGCCTTGATGCGAGTTCACTCGCCCGCGCGACGAGACGGCTCGCCGCAGCGGACGCGGGTCTCGGCCGCATCGTCGACGCGCGCGGGCTGCCTCCACTCTGGGCGCGTCCGGGCGGATTCCGCACGCTCGCGCGGATCATCCTCGAACAGCAGGTCTCGCTCGCCTCGGCGGCCACGCTCTTCCGCCGTCTCGACCGCAACATCGACGGCGGCATGCGCGCCGCGGCGATCGCGGACGTCGGCGTTGCGGGGCTCCGGCGTCTCGGCGTGACCCGCCAGAAGGCGCGCTACCTCGCCTCGCTCGCCGAGCAGGTGACGAGCGGCGTCCTCGACCTTCGAGCGGTGTCACGGCTGGACGATCAGGCGGCGGAGGCACGGCTCATCGCGCTACCGGGGATCGGCCCCTGGAGCGCGGCGATCTACCTGTTGATGGCGCTGCGTCGGCCCGACGTGTGGCCCCGCGGCGACCTCGCGCTGCACGTCGCGCTCGCGCGTTTGCGCGGCCAGAGCAAGCTCCCCTCGAGTGAAGCGGCGGCGCGATACGCTGAACGGTGGCGGCCCTGGCGATCGGTCGCCGCGCGGATCCTCTGGCACGACTACTTGGCGATGCGATCGACCCGGTTGCCGATCGTGACGTAGAGCGCGCCGTCGGCGCCGACGACGAGGTTCGTGGGGTTCTCACCGGTGAGCGCGAAGGCGGCCGCCGCGCCTCCGTTCGCGCTGGCGAGCCGATAGATCCACCCACTGACGTAATCGGCGAAGAAGTAGTCCCCAACGAAGGACGCGCCGAAGAGCGCCACGGGCGGCCGGTAGAATGCGGCGCCAACAATCGCGGCTCCCTCGAAGAGCGTCGGACTCGCGGTGTGCTTGTACGCGAAGATCGGCGCCGTCACTCCGGCAGTGACCGTCGGACCTTCGGTGGCGGGCCATCCGAAGTCGGCGCCGGGGAACCCCCAGTTGATCTCCTCCCACGTGCTCTGCCCGACGTCGTTGATGAACATCACGCCGGTGAGCGGGTCGAAGGCGAAGGTGTACGGATTGCGCAGGCCCCTCGCCCAGATCGCGCGGTTCTCCCCGCTCGCCACTCCGTAGAACGGGTTGTCCGTCGGGATCGTGCCGTCGGGATTGTAGCGGAGCACTTTGCCCATTCGCGACGAGAGCACCGGAGCCAGGGACCCATTCGCGTTGTCGCCCACCGTCACGTACAGCTTGCCATCCGGACCGAAGGCCATGGCGCCACCGTTGTGATTCTCCGCCGCCGACAACGCGGGAAGGTCCACGAGGATCTCCTCGGCGGCACCGGCGATGTCCCCGAGTGAGGTGAACCGACTGATCCGATTGTGCGCGCCACCGCTCGCGGTCGTGTAGTAGACGTAGACCTGCCCGGTGATGCCGATCCCGGGCGAGAGCGCGATGCCGAGGAGACCCCGTTCGCTCCCGAGGAGCACCGGGAGCGTCGTGAACGGCTGCGCGAGCAGGACGCCGTTCTTGATGACGCGGATCGCGCCACTCTTCTCTGTCGCGAAGAGCCGTCCGTCGGGCGCTGCGGCGATCGCAGTCGCCTGTGCCCCGAGTCCGGTCACAAAGGGAACGCGCGTGAATCCGGAGGGGAGCGCCACCGTGCCCCCGAAGGTCACGAAGGCGAA
Organism: Gemmatimonadaceae bacterium; assembly: GCA_031396245.1. Taxonomy (GTDB): domain Bacteria; phylum Gemmatimonadota; class Gemmatimonadetes; order Gemmatimonadales; family Gemmatimonadaceae; genus Pseudogemmatithrix. The sequence continues at coordinate 21,295 of JANNKK010000087.1, read as the reverse complement.
GGTCGTATCGGACCAGTTGCCGCTCACGTCACGCGCCGCGGCGCCGAAGGCGTGCGCGCCCGACGTGAAGAGCGCAGTCGAGGGTGCCGTGGCCTCGTAGGGCGCGCTCGCGTCCTGACCGACCATCACTCCATCGAGGAAGAACTGCACGAGCGCGACACCGGCCGAGTCGGTCGCGTCGGCGGTCAGACCGACGGTGCCGGTGAGGTCGAGCGCGCCACTCGCCGGACTCGTGAGCGCGACCACCGGCGGCGTCGAGTCGCCCGGCCCCGTCGACTCGGCGCAGGCCGAGAGCAGGGAGAGTCCGAGGAGCGCGGCGGCTGGGATCGGTCGGCGTGGCATCGCGAGGGTCCGGTGGGTTGATTCCAACATACCCCCGGCTGGTCGCGCGGGTGCCGCGGACGCATCATTTCCCTCCTCACCATCACGTCGGGACTCGACCGTGAGAGCATTCGCCATCGCCGGCTGCCTCGGATACGCCCTGCTCAGCGCACGCGCCGCGCAGGCGCAGTGCTACGAGTTGGTCGACGTGACCTGCCCGATCCGGAACGAGATCTCCATCGGCGTCGGTCCGACCACCGAGAAGTTGGCGGTCGCCATCGCGTGGACCTCGACCAAGCGCGTCGGACTCTACGTGCGGTTCTTCCCGGGCCTCGACCCCGAGGAGCCACCGCGGGTGAACTCGACGATCACGACACAGTCCGCGTCGGAGTTCGGCCTCACCTATCGGCTGCTTACCCCACTGACCGTCGGCGTCGGATACGGTCGGTTCGAGGAGACGGTGAGCAGCTATGGCGCCCTCGATCCCTTCACCTTCCGCCCGATCCTCGCGGACCGGGAGACGGCGTTCAAGAAAGGTCCGAGTCTCCTCGTGGTCTATGCGTTCGCGCCGCCGCGGCGACCGATCGGATTCTCCATCTCCGTCTCGGCGGGAGCCGTGGGATCGGGCGCCGCGATCGGCACCACGCTGCGATTCCCGAAGGGTGGCGCGACCCCGGGCGTGAAGTGATGCGGCCGGCACTGCGGCCGACCGACCTCGACTTCGAGCCGATCGAACGCGCCTCGACCATCCCGTCCGCCTGGTACACCGACCCGTCATTCCACGCAGTGGATCGCGACGGCGTCTTCGCGCGCACGTGGCAGGGCGTCGGTCACGTGGCCCAGGTCGCCGAACCCGGCATGTACTTCACGACGACCGTCGCTGACGACCCGGTGATCGTCGTGCGGGACAAGGAGGGCGTGATCCGCGCCTTCTTCAATGTCTGCCGGCACCGGGGCGGCCCCCTCGCGACCGAGCCGACCGGATGCGTGAAGGCACTCACCTGCCAGTACCACGGGTGGACCTACCTGTTGGACGGTTCCCTCCGCGGCGTACCGCGCTGGGATCGCGTCGACCTCTTCGACAAGAAGGACTTCGGGCTGCTGCCGCTCCGCGTCGAGACCTGGGAGGGCATCGTCTTCGTCAACCTCGACGCCGGCGCCGCGCCTCTCTCGACCTGCGTCGCCGGGATCGTCGAACGCATCGCGCCGACGCAGCTCTCCGCGATGACGTTCGTGAAGCGCGTCGACTACGAGGTCGCGTGCAACTGGAAGGTGTACGTCGACAACTTCCTCGAGGGATACCACGTCCCCTACGTGCACCCCGAGCTGATGAAGCTCTACGACTTCCGCCAGTACACGACGGACACCTTCGAGCACTACTCGGTCCAGTGGAGCCCGCTCGCGCCGGGGGATGCGCCCTACGACATCCGCACCGGGGACAACGCTTACTACTTCTGCCTCTTCCCGAACTTCATGCTGAACATCCTTCCCGGGCGGCTGCAGACGAACCTCGTCGTGCCGCTCGGCCCCGATCGCTGCCGCGTGGAGTTCGGCTTCTTCTACCGTGAGACCGAGGGGCCGGCCTCGCAGCGCGCGATCGCCGAGGACCTCGAGTACAGCGACCGTGTGCAGCGCGAGGACATCGACATCTGCCAGCACGTCCAACGGGGACTCTCCTCGCGGGCGTATGACCGTGGCCGGTTCTCGGTGGACGCCGAACAGGGCGTTCATCATTTCCAACAGCGATTGAAGGTCTCGTACCGCGCCTGGCGCGACGCACCGCCCCCGCCTGCTCCCCCGACTCCGCCGATCCGATGAATCGCCTCGCGCCGTACCTCCTCCTCGTCCTCCTCGCTTCCGCCTGCGCGCCGAGCACCGTCTCGCGCGCGGACCGCGCCCGGTGGGAGGCCCACGCGAGTGCCGTGACGATCACCCGCGATGACTGGGGCATCGCACACGTGAAGGGCACGACCGACGCCGACGCGGTCTTCGGGATGCTCTACGCGCAGGCGGAGGACGATTTCAACCGGGTGGAGATGAACTACCTGAACGCGCTCGGCCGCACCGCCGAGGCGCTGGGCGACAGTACGATCTGGCAGGACCTTCGGGCCCGGCTCTTCATCGATCCGGACTCGATGAAGGCGCTCTACGCGTCGAGTCCCGAATGGCTCCGCGCGCTGATGGACGCCTCCGCCGACGGACTCAACTATTTCCTCTTCACGCATCCCGAGGTGAAGCCGAAGGTCCTCACGAAGTTCGAGCCCTGGATGGCGCTGCCCTTCAGCGAAGGGAGCATCGGCTGGGACCTCGAGACGGTCCGGCTGCAGCAGCTCGAGGCGTTCTATTCCCAGCCGGCCACCGTCGCCGCGACATCGCACGCCGAGATCCAAGTCGCCGAGGCCGTTGGAGAGTACCGCGAGCCCACCGGCTCCAACGGCTTCGCGATCGCGCCCGCGCGCACGCAGAACGGCAAGGCGCTGCTGCTGATCAACCCGCATACATCGTTCTTCTTCCGCGCCGAGATGCAGGTCACCAGTGACGAGGGGCTCAACGCCTACGGCGCCGTGACTTGGGGTCAGTTCTTCATCTACCAGGGCTTCAACGAGAAGGCGGGGTGGATGCACACCTCGAGCAACGTCGACCAGATCGATGAGTATCTCGAGACGATCTCGGCCGCCGGGAACGGATTCACATACAAGTACGACGGTGCTGATCGGCCGGTGATGACCGACACGGTGCGTCTCAGCTTCAAGGGTGACTCGGGCGTTCGCACTCGCGAGTTCATCACCTATCGCACGCACCACGGTCCGGTGATCCGCTCGAATGGCGGCCAATGGGTCACGGTCAGGCTGATGCAGGAACCGGTGAAGGCGCTCACGCAGTCGTTCCAGCGGACCAAGGCGACCGACCACGCGACCTTCACCGCGACGATGCGGAACCACACCAACTCGTCCAACAACACGATCTTCGCCGACGCGTCCGGGAACATCGCGTACTTCCACGCCAACTACGTCCCGAAGCGCGATCCGAAGTTCACTTGGAATCGCCCGGTCGACGGTTCCACCTCGGCCACCGAGTGGAAGGGGATCCACACGATCGAGGAGTCGCCGGACCTGTTGAATCCGACGAATGGCTGGATCCAGAACACCAACAACGCTCCCTGGTCGGCGGCGGGCCCGCAGAGCCGACGGGCGCGCGACTTCGCACCCTATTTCGAGGAGGGGGGCGAGAACGAGCGGGGCCTCCACGCGATCGAGGTGTTGTCGCGTCGCAACGACTTCACTCTCGAGACGCTGATCGCCGCGGCCTACGATCCGCACCTCATCGCGTTCGATGGGCTCATCCCGCCGCTGGGCCGCGCCTACGAGGCGCTGCGGCGTTCCGATCCGCTGCGGTCCGCGCTCGCCGAGCAGGTGGCGATGCTTCGCGCGTGGGATCGCCGCTGGGGCGTCGAATCGGTGCCGACCTCGCTCGCCGTGTTCTGGGGTGAGGAGCTGTCGCGGCGCGCGAGGGCGAATCCCGGCGCCGAGGATCCGGCGTCCGACGGCAATACGGGACGCCGCTCCGACCCGGCGGAGATGCTCTCCGCGCTGAAGGCCGCCTCCGACAGGCTCGCCGCTGACTTCGGCAGCTGGAAGACGCCATGGGGGGAGATCAACCGCTTCCAGCGTCTCACCGACGACATCGTACATCCCTTCGACGACGCGAAGCCGAGCATCCCGGTGGGGTTCACGTCGGCGCAGTGGGGATCACTCGCGTCGTTCGGCGCGCGCACGTTCCGCGGCTCCAAGCGGATGTACGGCACGAGCGGCAACAGCTTCGTCGCAGTCGTGGAGTTCGGGGATTCGGTGCGGGCCCTCGCGGTCACGGCGGGGGGACAGAGCGGCGACACCTCGTCGAAGCACTTCAACGACCAGGCCGAGCGGTATGCGACGGGCAACTTGCGGCCGGTGTACTTCTATCCCTCGCAGCTCGTCGGCAAGACGGAGCGGGTCTATCGGCCGGGTCAGCGGTAGATCGAGAACTGCTCACCACGAAGACACGAAGCGCACGAAGAACTGCAGGGGAGACCGCAACAGACTTGGGGGAACTGCGCGTCGCCGGGCACACGCGGTTCCCCCAAGTACTTGTAGTTGCCGTTCTTCGCGTGCTTCTGGTCCTTCGTGCTCTTCGCGTCAGGTAGTCGTAGCTAGCGCCCGGTGAGACTGAATCGCCCGATGTCGTGCGCGGTGCGGCCGGTCGTCACGAGGTCAGCCGCGATCTCCCCGATGACGCTCGCGAACTTGAATCCGTGCCCTGAACAGGGGGAGAGCATCAGGACGGCCGGCGCCGCAGGATCCCGCGCCACGATGAAGTGCTCGTCGGCGGTGTTCGTGAAGAGACAGGTGGCGGAGCGCACCAGCGCGCCATTCGCCGCCGGGAGGTAGCGGCTCACCGCCGCGCGCAGCACCTGTTCGTCTGCGACGTTCACCTCCCGATCCATCGCATCAGGATCGACCACCTCGCCGCGATGGTGGTAGAGGCCGAACTTCATCCCCGGCACGCCCCACTCGGGGAAGCCGTAGATCGTGCCCTCCTCCGCCTCGTAGACGAAGATCGGGAATCGCGCCGGCGCGAAGAGATCGTGGTCCTCGACCTCGAACCACCCGAGCACCTGCCGCTCCGGAGTGAGGCGCGACGCGAGAGCGGGCGCGAGGCTCCCCATCCACGCACCGGCGGCGAGCACGAGCTGACCCGCCTCGTAAGTCCCCGCATCGGTCCGCACGCGCACGCCGGACGCGGTCGGCTGCCACTCGCGTACGCGTTCGTTGAATCGAAGGTCGGCGCCACTCGCCGCCGCCCACGCCTGATGCGCCGCGATGCAACGCTCGGAGAGCAGGAACCCCGCGTCGGGCTGGAGGACCGCCTGCGTGCCCGGTGGCACGCGCCACGCCGGCACACGCGCGGCGAGCGCATCGGCGTCGAGCACGTCGTGCGCCAGGGAATGCATCCGACACGTCGCGAGCGACCCCTCGAAGACGCGCGACCCTTCCCCGCCGATGTCGAGACCGCCGGTGCGGTGGAAGAGCCGCTCGCCGGCCCGTGCCTCGAGTTCGTGCCAGAGCGTGAAGGCGCGACGGACCAGCGGCACGTAGCTCGGGTCCTCGAAATACGCGAGTCGGATGATCCGGGTGAGACCGTGCGACGAACCGAACCCGTGGGCCGCTCCGAATCGCTCGAGCAGCGTCACCCGCTGACCACGCGCCGAGAGATGAGCTGCGGCAGCGCTCCCCATCGCGCCGCCCCCGACGACGATCACATCGGCTGGTCGGGTCAGCGGCGCGTCGGCGCGACGACCGCGCGGGCGAGCCGCTCCATCACGCGGCGTTGCGGGAAGGGCGGGCCGCCGGGGAGGATGTTCCAGCCGTTGAACACGACGATGAGGTCGAGTTCGGGGAAGGCGTAGGGCAGCTGGCCGCCGAATCCGGATCCGGCCCATACCGTCCGCGTCGAGTCGGTGGGATCCGCGTGAATCCACCATTTGAGGCTGTAACCCGGGGCGCCGGCGCGATTCGAGGCGCGGATCGCCGGGGTCGTCGAAGCGCGCACCCACGCCTCGCTCACGATGCGTTGCCCCGCCCAGCTGCCGCCGCGCGTGAAGAGATACCAGATCCGAGCCAGGTCGCTCGCCTCGAGGTAGAGTCCACCTTCCGTGTCGGCGACTCCGGATGGAGTGCGCTTCCAGTACCAGCGCGTGATCCCGAGGGGACGGAAGAGGTGTCGCGCCGCGTACTCCTCGACGTCGACCCCCGTCGCCTTGTGGAAGATGTGGGCCAGCAGCTCCGTCTCGCCGCTGCTGTAATTGAACATCGTCCCCGGTTCGCGGGTCATCGGCCTGTCGATCGCGTACGTCACCCAGTCGTAGCTCGCCTCCATCACGCTCGCGTCGTTCCGCAGATCGGCGTAAGGCAGGTTCTCATTCCAGTCGAACCCTCCCGACATGTTCATCAGGTGGCGGATCGTCAGCCGCCGCTTGCGGTCGTCGATGTTCTTGACGCGCGTCGTATCGAAGTAGGAGAGGACCGGCGTGTCGAGCGAGGGGAACTCCCCGCGCTGCACCGCCGTGCCGATCACCACTGACGTGACCGTCTTCGTCACCGACTGCAGCGTGTGCAGGTCGCCCCGCTGGTAGTACGGATGCCACCACGCGGCGAAGTAGTTGTACGGACTCGTCTGGTGGTGCATCGCGAGGGCGCTGCTCGAGCGGGCCGAGTCGCCGTAGATGCGGTCGTAGTCGTTCGGGTAGCGCTTGTCGAAGAGGACGCGCCCACCGCGGATCACCAACATCCGATCGATGTATCCGTAGGTGCCAGCCGCGATCTCGCGGTCGAGGGAATCGAGCACGGCGGCATTCACCCCAGCGGCGGCAACCGTCGTCGTCGGCCACGACGCGCCGGGGAACCCGGTGGTCGCCTGCGCCGCGGCATTCGCATGGACCGCGACCAGCGCGGCCCACGCGAGGACCAGCGCCTTACTTGACGTCGACACCGAGCTCGCTCTTCGCGCCAGTGCCCTTGCCGACGAGTTCCATCGAGTAGCGAGCCTTGTTGTCGTTGTCCATCGCCTGGAACTTCACCCATCCGCCCGTGGTCGCGTCGTCGAGCCACCAGTTCAGCGACCCGCCGCCCTGCCCGAACTTCACGTGCTTCGCGCGGAAGGTGCCGGCCGCCGTCTTCACCTCCTCGGTGCCCACCGTAGCGCCGGCGATGCTCTCGGGTGTCGGACGGCCCTGGAACGAGCCCATCATGTTCCACGTCGACCACTGCTCGGGGACCATCATCTCCTGCGGTTCCGGGTTGCCCGGGAGCTTGGCCCGCATCCGCACGAGCTTCTGCACTCCCTCGTTCCCCTGCTCAGGCTTGAAGAGCGTCTCGAAGGAGACGGTGTCGGCCTCCTTCCCGTTCATCGTGATCGTCTTCATCCGCCACCACTCGGCACCCTCGACGGTGCGGCCGAGGAACGCGCGCTCGACCGTCTGCCTTTCCTCATCGTCGTCCGTCTTCACCGACCAGCGCGTCCATTCGCCCGGCACGTAGTCCTTCTCGAACATCGTCGCGCCGGAGAGGTACTGCACCGCGAACATCTGCGAGACGAAGATCCACGTGTAGTCGGTGTTCCAGACACCGGCGCCGCGCATTCCGGCACCACGCATCCCGGCGCCTCCCATCCCCTCGGCCGACGCGACCGGGATCCCGAACGCCGCCGAGAGCTGCCCCTCGCGCGACTTGAGGAGGTCGAGCCCGGCCTTCGTGAAGCCCGAGCGATCGCCGGCCATGTATCCGTGGAGCCGGTCACGCAGGGTCCGGTACTCGGGGAGCTTGAACCCGCCGGCCGTCGCTGCCGCCGTCTCGGGACCGTCCATGATCCGCTGGCGCTCTTTGCGCATCCCCTCCGAGTCGGTGGCTCCACACTTGGCCTTTATCGCCGCGCGAGCGGCGATCTGGGCGAGCCGTCCCCCACCCACCGAAGCGACCGTCTCGTAGTCCCGCTTGCACTGCTCGAACTTGGCGATCTTCGCCTCGGAGTCGGAGAGCTGCGTGCTCACCGAACCCGATTCCGACTTCTCCTTGGCGTGCGCCGTGAAGAACCGGTCGAGGATCGCCTCGGTGAGGTCGAGCGCTCGGTCGGACTGGGCGGGCAGCGGTGCTGCCGACGCGAGGGCCAAGAGTGCGGCGACGGCGAGGATCGGGCGGGAACGCATACAGCCTCCAAGAAGGGAGGTGCGGATGGGTGTCTGGCTTCCATAGATATGGCGGCTCCGCCTCCCGGTGTGCAACTTCGCTGGCGGTGGGCGTCTCCATCACAACCACCCGCCGACCGAGGATCCCGTGCGCCGCTCCCTGCAGTACCGCCATTCACTCACCCTGCTCGTCGTCGCTCTCGCACTGGCGTGCGGCGGTGACGCGCGCTCCGACGAGGACGGGGGCGCCCGCCCCGCCGAGATGGCGATGGCGTCTGCCGACGCGGCGCCGTTCGCGCTGGCACGAGGCGTCGCCGGCGGCAGGGCCGACGCTGGCGACGCGCTCCCGCAGGTGCGAGCCCAGGATTCGACCGGCGCGCGGATGCTCATCCGTCGCGGGAACGTCTTCGTGCGCGTCGACTCCCTCGAATCGGCGATGGAAGCGGTGCGGCGGCTCGCGGCCACGCTCGGCGGGTTGATCGGCGACGTCTCGATCAGCGCCGGCGAGATGCAGGTGCGCAGCGCGACGCTCCAGGTGCGCATCCCCGCCGCCCGGTTCGACGACGCGATGAGTGGGCTCAAGCCGATCGGCCGCGTCGAGAGCAGTTCCGTCTCGGCCGAGGACGTCGGCGAGGAGTTCGTCGACGTCAACGCTCGGATGGCCAACAGCCGGCGGCTCGAGGACCGGCTCGTGACCCTCCTCGCCACGCGCACCGGCAAGCTCGAGGATGTGCTCGCCGTCGAACGCGAGCTGGCCCGCGTGCGCCAGGAGATCGAGCGCTACGAGGGACGGATCCGGTATCTCCGGACGAACGTCGCCCTGAGCACGATCGACGTCACCGTGAGTGAGCGCGCCCCGCTCGTCAGTCCGACCCCGGGCGAGAGCGTGATCGGCGAGGCCTTCAAGGGCGCGTGGCGCAACTTCGTCGGACTCGTCGCACTCGCCATCCGCTCCCTCGGCATCCTCATCCCGCTCGCGGTGGTCGTGGCGCTGCTCGCTCGACTCTTCCGGCGACGCCGTCGCCACGACTCGGCGTGACGGAGCTGGCGCCGCTCGATCTTCCGAAGGAACTCGCGTCGGTCGCCGACGCGCTCCGCCGCCTCATCCTCGAAACGGTCCCGGGCGCCGAGGAGCGCATCTACAAGGGGCGCACGTCGGCGGGATATCACGATCGTCAGTTCGGAGCCTTCTGCGGGCTCTTCACGACGCGCGACACCGTGCGGCTCGAGTTCCCGCGCGGCGTCCGTCTCTCGAAGCCGGAGCCGATCGTGAAGAAGGGACGGTACATCGAGTTCGGGGCGGGAGCGCGCGTGCCGAAGGCGACGGTGAAGCGCGTGCTCCACGGCGCGCTGATGGCGGGACTCTGACGCGGCCCGCCGTCCTGCTCGCGGCGCTCGCCGCGCTTGCGGCGCCAGCGGTCGAGGCGCAGGTCGTCGAGCCGAACTGCACCTACCGGACTTGCGCGCTGAATATCGTCCCACTGCTGCACGGGTTGCGCGTGGTTCGCGGTGAGGACGAGGACCCTGTCGCCACACTCGGATTCCTTTGGACCCGTGACATCAGCCGCGTGTTCGACGATCCGGCGCGAGACGCGGCGCGGTCCGCCGTCCGCACCCGGCGCGTGGCCGCATTCCTGACCGACGCCGGGCTCGCCCTCGCGATCGCCGGCGCGGCGCGCGCGGCACGCAACGACCTCGACCGCACCGCGAGCACGCTGATGATCGCCGGCGTGGCATTGGTCGGGATCAGTGTGCCGATCCAATTCCGCGCCGACCGGCATCTCAGCCGTGCCGTCTGGCTCCACAACGCTCGATTCGCCCGATGACCAGAGCCTCGCTGCTGCTCCTCGTCCCACTCGCGCTCGCCGACGCACTGCGCGCCCAGCCCGGTGGATCGCCTCTGCCTCTGCTGCCATTGCCGGCGAGTGTCGTCCGCGGCGCCGGCGCGTGGACTCCGCGTGCGGACCTTCCAGCCGACCTGGCCCTCGCGATCGACGCCGAGCTCGCAGCCGCCGGAGTCCGCGTCCGCCTGGTGCCGGCCGATTCCGCACGCGGCGCCGAGAGTTATCGCCTCGCGGTCACGCCCCGCGGGGCGGAACTGACGGCGCCGGGCGACGCGGGACGCTTCTACGGACTGGTGACGCTCCAGCAGCTCGTCGATGCCGCGCGCGACGCCGACGCCCGTGCGCCCCGCGTCGCTGCGATGACGATCACCGACGCGCCGCGCTTCCCCTGGCGCGGGCTGCACCTCGACGTCGGCCGTCACTTCCAGCCGGTCGCCTTCATCAAGCGCTACATCGACCTGATGGCGCGCTACAAGCTGAACACCTTCCATTGGCACCTCACCGAGGACCAGGGGTGGCGCCTCGAGATCAAGCGGTACCCGCGCCTCACCGCCGTCGGTGGCTGCCGCGCCGAGACGATGCTCGAGAAGCACTTCGATCCCTATGTCGGCAACGGAAGGCCGCACTGTGGCTGGTACACGCAGGAGCAGGTGCGCGAGGTCGTCGCCTACGCCGCAGCGCGCCAGATCACGGTGATGCCGGAGATCGAGATGCCGGGTCACACGGTCGCCGCGCTCGCCGCCTATCCCGAGCTGGCCTGCACCGAGGGCCCCTTCGCGGTCCGGACGATCTGGGGCGTCGACGAGAACATCCTCTGCCCGAGCGAGCGCACCTTCGCTTTCCTCGAGGACGTGCTCACCGAGGTGATGGCCCTCTTCCCCTCACGGTACATCCACATCGGCGGGGATGAGGCGCCGAAGCGCCGCTGGAAGGAGAGCCCGCTCGCGCAGGAGGTGATGCGGCGCGAGGGACTCAAGGACGAACTCGAACTGCAGAGCTGGTTCATCCGACGGATCGACGCCTTCCTCGCGCGCCACGGACGTCGTCTCGTCGGGTGGGACGAGATCCTCGAAGGTGGCCTCGCCCCTGGCGCCACGGTGATGAGCTGGCGCGGGATCGCCGGCGGCGTCGAAGCGGCGAAGCAGGGGCGCGACGTCGTGATGACGCCGAACTCGCACCTCTACTTCGACTACTACCAGGGCGACGCCCGCTTCGAACCGATGGCGATCGGCGGACTGCTGCCGCTCGAACGGGTCTACTCCTATGAACCCGTCCCCGATGCGCTCAGCGCAGACGAGGCGAGGCACATCCTTGGCGCGCAGGGGAACCTCTGGACCGAATACCTCGAGAAGCAGTCATCGGTGGAGTACATGGCCTTCCCGCGGGCGCTCGCCTTGGCGGAGGTCACCTGGTCGCCCCGGGAGTCCCGGAACTGGGATGGGTTCGCCGCCCGTCTGCCGTTCGCGCTGCGCGCGCTCGACCGCGGGGGTGTGAACTACCGGCTTCCGGGAGTGAGCGGCCTTGAGCGGGACCTGCTGACACTCGACTCGACGGCGCAGGTGACCCTCTCGGCGCCACTCGCCGGCGCGACGATCCGCTACACGACCGACGGTGCCGATCCGACGGAGGCCAGCCCGCGCTATGCGGGCCCGGTGACACTCGCGCTCACCGCGGAAGGCGTTCGGGTCACGGCGCGTGCCTTCACCGCCGACGGCAAGGCGAGCCCCCCGCGCGCCGCGACCTTCCGGCGCACGCGCTTCCGTGATGGTGATCGCGTCGACCAATCGTCGCTCCAGCCGGGCCTGACGTATGCCTACGTCGAGGCCCGAATGCGAACGGCTTTCGCGATCGACACGTTGCCCGCAGTGCGGAGCGCGATCGTAACCTCGGTCGCGCGGCGAGGAGATGAGCGGCCCGAGCTCTACGCCCTACTCTTCACCGGCTTCCTGCGCGTTCCGGAGGATGCCATGTACGAGTTCGCACTCACGTCGGACGACGGCAGCGTGCTACAGGTGGGCGGCACGACGGTCGTCGACAACGACGGCTTCCACGGCAGCGACGAGCGGATCGGGATGATCGCGCTTCGTGCCGGCGCGCACGCGATCAGGGTGCGCTTCTTCCAGGGTGAGGGAGGCGCGTCGCTCGACCTGCGCGTGCGCCGCGCCGGCGGGGAGTGGCGCGCGATCCCGGCGACCTGGCTCGCGCACCAGCCCGCGCGCTGATGGAGGGGAGGACAACGATCGGAGGCACTGCGGCGTCCATCGGCGTATGAGCTACCCGATGCGGGTCCGACGCACCCTCCTCCTCGCCGGCACCTTCGTGCTCACGGCCGCCTCGGCTGCCTGGGCCCAGCGCGGCGGCTTCCGCGGCGGGGGCGTCGACGTCGAGCCCAACGTGCCGTACGACGGCCGCTACACCTTCGTCCGCCTGCAGTACTCGAACCTTGGCGGGCGTGGCGGATGGGCGTTCGACTATCCGGCCATGGAACGCAACTTCATGACCATCCTGAATGACCTCACGAGCGTGCACCCGCACACGCGAGGGAGCAACATCCACCTGATGGACGATCCGGAACTCGCGCGATACGCGATCGCGTATCTCTCCGAGCCCGGGTATTGGTTGCCGACCGAGACGGAGGCCGCAGGCCTCCGCACCTGGATCACGAAGGGCGGCTTCCTCATCGTCGACGATTTCTTCGGCAATCAGTGGGCGAACTTCGAGCGCTCGATGCGGATGGTGCTTCCCGAGGCGCGGATCGAGCGACTGCAGGTCTCGCACCCGATCTTCCACTCCTTCTTCTCCCTGTCGACGCTCGAGGGACTCAGCCATCCGCAAGGCGGCGGGGGACGTTACCCGGCGGAGTATCTCGGGATCTACGAGGACAATGATCCGCGCAAGCGGCTCGCGGTGATCATCAACTACAACAACGATATCGGCGACTACATGGAGTGGTCGGGCCAGGGGTGGTATCCGGTCAACTTCACGAACGACGCCTACAAGCTCGCGACCAACTACATCATCTACGGCCTGACGCGCTGACCCGCGACGTCACCTCACGCCGAGCACGAGGGGCGTCGGGGGCGCGGCACCGAGTGTGAGCACCGTCGGTGTCGACGTCACCCGGTCGCTGCGTGCGACGACGGTCAGCTCCACGCCGCGAGGGAGCGCACAGAGGACGAATCGCCCCTGGGCGTCGGCGCCCGACTCCGCCCATTGCTCCCGCGCCGGGGCGCCATCCGCCAGGAGCAACGTCCAGCTCGCACGGACACGGACGCCGGTCACGCCACGAGCCGCGCGGTCCATCACCGTCCCCGGCAGGTCGCTCCGCGCCGGATCGGCGACGAATCCGTCGCAGTCCGGCGGGGGATCGCCGCGGCGGAGTGAGGCGTTCACGACCGGGAGCGGGCTGGGGTCGTCCGAGACGGCGCGCGTCGTGCCGCGCGCCACGCGCACGACGACGAGTCGCTCTCGTTCGTTCGACGCGCGGGCATTCCCGGTCGGTACCCTGGTGCTCATCTCGATCACGGAGAGGAACACCGGCGTGCGCAGTTCCCAGCGCGAGATGATGACCTGGCCGTTCGCCAGCCGCGCGAACCGCGCCGTTCCGCCAAAGGTCGAGTCGGGATGATCGTCGCTCTGTCGCGGCCGGTAGGTGAACTCCACCCGGTCCAGCGAGAACGACTCACGGTCGAGCCAGAGGACGCCGGTGATGCCGATGTAGCCGCGCTTCGGGGCGACGATCGGTGAGAAGCGGAGTCCGACCCGGCGCCCCGACGTCGGATCGCGATCCTCGATGTTGAAGCAGTGCGTCGCCGCGAAGTCGTCGGAGAGCAGCACGCGCGCATCGGGGCCGAAGTACACGTTCGCGCCGGCGAGCCGTTGGGCATAGCCCAGGTCGCGGAGCGCCCGCGGCGACGCCGAGGAGTAGCCCTCGTCCGCGCGCGCGGCGAGCGAGGTGCGGGTCGACGCCTTCACGCGCCGGAAGGCGCTGTCGTAGTCGATCAGGTCCTGATCGTAGGCGAGCAGGGGGCCGCGCCCCGCGGAGAGAAGCGACGCCTGGAGCGACTTCTGTGCCTCGGTCCAGAGGAGCGCCACCTGGGTGCCCTCGGCGGGCTTCACGTCGCAGCGCGACCGCGCGCGGATCTCGAGTGAGGTCAGCCGCTGGGTCGCCGCGACCAGATGGATCCGCTGCGCGCGGCGCTCCTGTGGCGCGAGTTCGAATGGCACCGAGATCACCCGCGCGAATCCAACGGCATCCACGCGCAGGCGATACGTGCCACTGCGTGGAGCGCGAAGGTCGAATCGGCCCGACGAATCGCTCAGGGCGCGCACTGGCTCGAGTCCGAGCGAGTCGACGAGGGCGACGATCGCGCCACCCACCGGGATCGAATCCCTGCGCACGACATCTCCCCGCACCGACTGCGCGGTGAGCGGGGAGGCTGCCAGCGTGCAACACGCGGCGAGAAGGGTCCGTCGGCTCAGATTCAACTGGGGCGGTCCGATAGCGGAACGATGCATCCAGCGCGGGTGCGCGACCAGCACGCGAGGACTCGCGGTCCCCTCGCAGGGGCGGCACCTTCCCTCCCCTATGCCACGGCGCGCCCAGGGAAGTTGGATAAGCGAACGGTTCCTCGCGCTCTGGCCTCGCCTCCGCCGATTGCTCCTGGTCGTCTCGGCGATCGCGATCCTCGGTCCCTTCCTCCTGATCCTCCCGCTCAACTTCGTCCAGCCGACGACCACGGCGATGATCCTGCGCCGCGCCGCCCAGCGTTGGAGTGCCGGCAAGAAGCCGATCTACCCCGTGCGCGACGTGGTCGCCCGCGACGCGATCTCCCCCTACCTCCGGCGCGCCGTCCTCGCGTCGGAGGACGACCGCTTCTACCTCCATTGGGGTTTCGACCTGATCGAACTGCAGTCGGCGATCGACCGGGCCCGGCGCGGACGGAAGCTCCGCGGCGCCTCGACGATCACCCAGCAGGTCGCGAAGAACATCTTCCTCTGGGAGGGACGCTCGTTCGTGCGGAAGGGCTATGAGGCCTACCTCACCCTCGTCCTCGAGATCTGCCTCCCCAAGGACCGCATCCTTGACCTCTACTTGAACCTCGCCGAGTGGGGCGATGGGGTGTTCGGCGCGGAAGCCGCCGCACGCCGTCACTATCGCAAGAGCGCGTCAGCGCTCACCCGGGAGGAGGCGGCGCGCCTCGCGGCGGTGCTGCCGAGCCCGATCCGATGGACCCCTCAGGGGCGTGTCGCCGACAGCCGAGCCCCGGAGATCCTCGCGCGGATGGCGAATCCGGCCCTTCGCGAGCTCGAACCATCCCCCGAGCGACCCCGGCGGTGACGGGGACCGATGCTGAACAGGTAGAGCATTGGGGCCACCCTGCCCGCCCCACCCAACCGAAGCCCGAGTCCCCAATGCGCCGGACCCCCGCCCTCGCCTCCGCGCTCCTCGTTGCAGCGCCCCTTCTGCTCCTCAGCTCTTGCGGAGGGGGCGGCGACGGCGGCGTCGACCCGGTGGTGGTGGCGTCGGTGGTGATCACTGCCCCCGCCGCGCCGCCGTCGTTCCAGACGCTCGGCCGCACCGTGCAGTTCACTGCCAACGCGCGCGACGGCTCGAATGCGACGATCGCGACGGCGACGATCGGATGGAGTTCGACGAATACCGCCGCCGCGACGGTGAACCCGACCACGGGTCTCGTGACCGCCGTAGCCAATGGTACGACGACGATCACCGCGAGCAGCGCGGGGATCATCTCCACTGGAGTCCTCGTTACCATCGCGCAGGTGGTCGACACGGTGAATCCGACACCGGTCGCCGTCGCCTTCGGCGCGATCGGCTCGACGCGGCAGCTCCTCGCCGCCGCAGTGGATTCGTCCGACGCCCCCGTCGCGACCGCACCGGCGGTCGTCTGGACCAGAGTCGGGAGCGGAACGGTCGCCAGCGTGAGCCCGACCGGGTTGGCGACGGCGCTCGCGATCGGGAACTCCGACACCGCGATCGCGACGATCGGCACGAAGTCGGTGCGCATCCCGATCACCGTCACGCAGCTCGTCGCCTCGGTCCTGGTGACGCCGGTGGCCCCCGAGACCCTGCGAACCACGACCCGCACCAAGCAGTACACGGCGAGTCCGCGCGACTCGCAGTCGAACGTGATGGGCACCGCGGTCATCTGGTCGAGCACGCAGCCGACGATCGCCACCGTCGACGCGAACACCGGCCTCGCCACCGCCGTCGCCGACGGCAACGCCGGCATCGTGGCAACGGCAGCCGGCATCCAGGGCCAACGGACCCTCACGGTGCGCCGCTACGCCGAGACCTTCACGATGACACCCAGTTCGGCGAGCATCACCACTTCGCTCGGGATCCAGGTCTTCAACGGCGCCGCGCAGGACAGCATCAACACGAACCTCACGATCACCTGGACCTCGCGGAACGGCGGGATCGCGACGGTGAGCCCGGGTGGCGGTTTGCAGACGACCGCGAGCGCCGTCGCGAATGGACAGGTCTATGTCGTCATGGCCGCCGGAACGCGGTTCGACTCGGCGCTCGTGACGGTCACGGGCCAGGTGCCATCGGCGCCGGGCACGGCGGCGGTCGCGGTCGAGAACTTCCAGTTCCGGAGCATCCGCAACGGCACCTCCAACCAGGCCATCGATACGGTGGCGGTCGGCGGGCAGGTGACGTGGACGTGGCAAGCGGCGTCGGCCAATCACAACGTCAACTCCGATGGCGCGCCGTCCTTCACGAGCAGTGCGGTGCAGTCGGCCGGCACATTCAACTTCACCTTCGCCAACGCCGGCACCTATCAGTACAGCTGCATCATCCACTCCGGAATGACGGGCCGCATCGTCGTCCGCTGAGTGGAACGCGTGCGGCACTGGCCGCGCGAACAGACGGGGGGTCAATTGCGTAGACGTTCGCGCAACTGACTCCCCTCTTCGCGTCCGCCCCCAATGCGACCCACGCTCGCGCTTCTCCTCGCCCTTCCTGCGGCACTCGTCGCGCAGGCCCCCGCCCTCACCGTCGCCTCCTCGGTCGACCCCGCCTCCTTCGCCTCACTTCGCTGGCGGATGGTCGGCCCCGCGCGTGGCGGGCGCGTCACCACGGTCACCGGCGTCGATCAGGACCCCTTCACCTTCTACTTCGGCTCGACCGGCGGCGGTGTCTGGAAGACCACCGACGCCGGCGCCACGTGGAGCAACATCTCCGACGGACAGATCACCGTCGGCTCGATGGGCGACATCGACGTCGCCGACTCCGACCCGAACGTGCTCTATGTCGGCACCGGGTCCGACGGCCTTCGCTCGAACGTCTCGATCGGCAGGGGCGTCTGGAAGTCCCTCGACGCCGGGAAGACCTGGCGCCACGTCGGCCTCAGGGACGTCGGGAACATCGGCGGCGTCGAGATCCACCCCACGAACCCCAACGTCGCCTTCGTCGCCGCGATCGGCGATCCCTTCCGGCCGACGAATGCGCGCGGGGTCTACCGCACCCGCGACGGCGGAGCCAGTTGGGAGCGGGTCCTCTTCATCAGCGACTCCACCGGCGCGGTCGACGTCGAGTTCAACACCGGCGACCCGAACATCCTCTACGCATCGATGTGGCGCGCCGAACGGAAGCCCTGGACGATCATCTCCGGCGCGATGGAGGGCGGCATCTACCGCTCGACCGACGGCGGCACGAGCTGGAGCAAGGTCACGAACGGCCTTCCAACGGGCCTCATCGGCAAGAGCAACATCGCGGTGAGCAGGGCGAACCCGATGCGCGTGTACGCGCTCGTCGAGGCCAAGCCGGGGATGGGACTCTACCGCTCCGACGACGGCGGCAGCTCCTTCGCCGTCGCGTCGACCAATCCGCAGCTCAGCACGCGCTCCTTCTACTACACGACGATCTCCGCCGATCCGACCAACGCCGACATCCTCTATGCCGGCGCCGAGGGCTACTTCAAGAGCACCGATGGCGGCCGCACCTGGCAGTCGCTCCGAACCCCGCACGGAGACAACCACGACATGTGGGTGCACCCGTCGAACAACCAGGTGATGATCCAGGCCAACGACGGCGGCGTGAACGTCTCGTTGAACGGCGGCCGCACCTGGAGCACGCAGTACAACCAACCGACGGCGGAGATCTACCAGGTCTACGTCGACGAGCAGTTCCCCTATCGGCTCTATGGCGCGCAGCAGGACAACTCGACGCTGATCGTGCCGTCACTCCCGGTCTCGAGCGGCGGTCTCGACGATCCCGTGCAAGGATGGCAGTCGGGTCCCGGCTGCGAGACCGGACCGATCATGCCGCACCCGACGAATCCCGACACGGTCTACGGTTCGTGCAAGGGCCAGTACTCGCGGATGTCGTTACGCACCGGCCAGGAGAAGCACTACTGGGTCGGCGCGCAGTCGCTCTACGGCAACGCGACGAAGGACATGAAGTACCGCTTCCAGCGCGTCTCGCCGATGGAGATCTCTCCCTTCGACCCCAGGGTCGTCTACTACGGCTCACAGGTCGTGCATCGCACGCGTGACGAGGGCGTCACCTGGGAGGCGATCTCCGGCGACCTGACCTGGAACCCCGACGACAAGCGAGCGAACTACTCGGGCGGGCCGATCACCGTCGACAACACCGGTGAGGAGTCCTACTCGACGCTCTACGCGATCCGCGAATCGCCCCTCGAGAAGGGCGTGATCTGGGTGGGAGCGAACGACGGCCCCTTCCACGTCTCGCGCGACGACGGCAAGAGCTGGACGAAGGTCACCCCACCCGGTCTCGCCCTCGGCGGCCGCGTGCAGAACATCGAGCCGTCGCCCCATCGCCGCGGGGGCGCCTACTACGCCGTGCTCCGCTATCAGTTCGGCGACTTCAAGCCCTACCTCTACAAGACCGACGACTACGGCCGCACGTGGAAGCTCCTCACTGACGGGACCAACGGGATCCCCGCCGACGAGCCGACGCGCGTCGTCCGCGAGGATCCGGATCGCCCGGGGCTCCTCTACGCCGGCACCGAGTTCGGCATCTACGTCTCCTTCAACGACGGCCGCACCTGGCAATCGCTGCAACGGAACCTGCCGAACACCCCGGTCACCGACCTCAAGGTCCATCACAACGACGTCGTGATCTCGACGCAGGGTCGTTCCTTCTGGATCCTGCACGACATTTCACCGCTTCACGAACTGAGCGATGCCCTGCTCCGCCGCGAGGCGCACCTCTTCACGCCCCGCGAGGCGTACCGGATGCGCTACCGCGCCGGCTTCGGCGGCCTGGAGAGCGCCCGCGAGGTGTCGGCCGATCCCGAGTACCCGCCCGCTGGCGCGACGGTGGACTACTGGTTCGCGAATGCACCCGCGGGAGAGGTCTCGCTCGAAGTGCTCGACGCGAAGGGCGCCGTCGTGCGGCGCTTCTCCAGTCAGGCCGGCGGCGAACAGCGCGTCGAACCCGCCGAACCCTCGATGCGCGCCCCGATGTGGGAACGCATCGGCACGCCGCGGCTCCCCGCGGCGAAGGGCCACAATCGCTTCATCTGGGACCTCACCCTCGCCGGCCCTTGGGATCCGAACCCCGGTCGGAGCGGACGCAATGGTCCGACGATCGTGCCCGGCGCCTATCAGATCAGACTGACCGCCGGCTCGATGACCGAGACGCGGCCGCTCGTGCTCAAGCCAGATCCGCGGATGGTCGCCGACGGCGTCACGGTTCCCGTGATGCAGGAACTGCTGGACCACAACATCGCTGCGCGCGAGCTGGTGAGCGATATGAACGGCCTATCGGCGGAGGTCGACGCTGCCTATCGCACCGCGACCGGCGCGCAGAAGGAGCGCGTGGGGGAGATCCGCGCGCTGGTCCAGTCCGAGCCCTGGCGCTACGGCCGCCCCGGGCTCGCGGCACATGTGCAGTACCTCTACGGGGCGATGATGCGCGCCGACCAGAAGGTCGGGAATGACGCCAAGGCGCGGCTGGTCGAACTCAAGAGGGAGGTGCAGGACCTGCGCGAGCGTCTGAAGCGGGTGGTCGTGATGTAGCGCGCGTTCGGTGCCCGTTCAGCGCACGCGGCGCAGCCGCGCGTGCGTGCTGTCGATCTTCCGCACGTAGCCAAGGGTCTCGCGGTAACGCCACCGCGGGACCCTTGGCGCGACCTGCTCCACGTGCAGCCAAAGGGGCTGCGCGCCGGCCACGACCCGCGCCGAGTCTGCGGCGCGGCTGATCGTTCCCTCCCCGGCGTTGTAACTCCCGAAGGTGAATCGGAGCCGGTCCTCGGTCGGCGCGCCGACCCAGAGCTTCCACAGGTGACGGTCGTGCATGATCCCAGCCGCGATGTTCCACTCCGGATCGTCGATCGACCTGAACTCGGGCCGGCGCGTCTGGATATACCCGAACGTGCTCGGCATCAGCTGCATAACGCCCTTGGCGCCGACGCGGCTCGTGGCCGCCGAGTCGAGCCCACTCTCGGCGATCCCCTGCGCCTTGAACCAACGCCAGTCGAATGCGGCACCGAAGTAGCGCTTGGAGTAGCGGCGGAATGTGTCGTCGTAGCGGTCCAGCGTGCGCTGCGCCTCGCGCCGCACTGGCGCGCTCGGCGCGTTCGGCGCCGCGACTGGCGGCGCGCGCATCGGTGCAACGGCGGTGTCCGCCTGGAGGGCGAGCCACAGGGCGACGGCCCAGCGCACCACCATCAGTTGAGCGCGCTCCCGACCACGATCGCGATCGCGATGAAGAGCGCCCCGATGAAGATGGCCACCGCGACGTTCCCCTTGCGGAGCTCTTCGGGGAAGTTGACCTGCGGCATGAGATGATCGAAGGCGCGGTAGCTGAGCCACATCAGCACCACACCGAGGATCGCGTAACCGAAGTTCAGGGCGATGATCGAGTATTCCACGTCCGCTCCGGGGGCGTGAGGGGGATTCCCACGCCCCGAAACCTATGCGCTGCGTTCAGCGGTCGTCGATCTCGGCCAAGGCCTCGATCGCCGCGCGCCGCACGTCGGCGTCGGGGTCGCGCAGGGCCCGAGTGATCGCCGCCACAGCGCTCCGCGCCCCCAGCTCCCCGAGCGCCTCGATCATCGCGGTCCGGACCTCTGGATCGCTGTCGGTGATGTGCGCGAGGAACACCGGCGCCAACGACTCGTCTTCAAAGTCGGTGAGGGCATCGAGGGCCGCGAGTATCACCTCACGGTCGCTGGACGACGCCGCCCGGACGACTGACGCGGGCGGCACCGACAGCTCGTCGAGCGAGGAGATCGCTTCGATCGCGGCGATCGCGAGCCCGCGGTCGCTGCCCTCCACCAACGGAGCGAGGACCGTCACCGAGCGCGGCTGCTCCAGGTTGCCGAGCGCGCGGATCGCCGCGAGCCGCACGCGACGGTCACTGTCGCGTGCGACGAGAGCCTCGAGATCCGCTGCGACCGAGACATCCTCGATG
>JANNKK010000022.1:0-2870 GCA_031396245.1 Gemmatimonadaceae bacterium | reverse complement strand
GTTGGTCATGAACCGCAGCAGCTCGGTCCATTCCAACAGCGGGACGATCGACCTGACGGCAGCCGACCTCACGATCAATCAGAGCGGCGGCGGGGCGAGCGTCACGAACACGGGGACGATCACGATCGGGGCGGGGCGGACCTTCACGGTGAACTCGGGAGCACTGTCGCTCGCGGCGGGCACGCTCGGCGGCGCGGGGACCCTGAGTCTCAACGGCGTTTCCCTCTCGCTCGGTGTGTCGCTCACGAACTCGGTCACGACGCTTCTCATTCAGAACACGACCGTCAATGGCCCGGGCGGGCTCACCAACGCGTCGGGCCGGACGCTGACGCTCGTGGCTTCCACGATCAACGCGGCAATCGACAATCAGGGGACGCTCGTCGCGTCGGGGAGCTCGGCGATCAACGGGGCGTTCACGACGAGCGTCGGCTCGGAGCTCCGCGTCGGACAGGTCGACGGGAGCACCGGGCAGGCGACGCTGACCGTGGCGAACGGATTCACCAACGTGGCGGCGATCGAACTGACGGTGGTGATCGCGCAGGCGTACAACGCGCAGCTCACCGTGACGAATGGGACATTGGTGAATGCCCCGACGGGAACGATCTCGGCGCTGGCGGGCACGGTCGGGGGTGGGACCCGGACGCTCACAGCCCAGCTCGACAACCAGGGTCTGCTCGACGTGCAGGTGCCGTTGGTCATGAACCGCAGCAGCTCGGTCCATTCCAACAGCGGGACGATCGACCTGACGGTGGCTGACCTCACGATCAATCAGAGCGGCGGCGGGGCGAGCGTCACGAACACCGGGACGATCACGATCGGCGCGGGGCGGACCCTCACGGTGACCTCGGGAGCACTGTCGCTCGCGGGGGGCACGCTCGGCGGCGCGGGGACGCTGGGTCTCAACGGCGTCACCCTCGCCCTCGGCGTCCCATTCACGAACGCCGTCACCGCGCTCACGGTCGCCAACAGCACGATCAATGGCCCGGCGGCGCTGACGAACACGGCAGGGCGGACACTGACGCTCGTGGCGTCCACGGTGAATACCGCCTTCGACAATCAGGGCACGCTGGTGGCTTCGGGGAGCTCTGCGATCAACGGGGCGTTCACGACGATCGTCGGCTCGGTGCTACGCGTGGGACAGGTCGACGGGAGCACCGGGCAGGCGACGCTCACCGTGGCGAACGGATTCACGAACCTGGGGGCGATCGAACTGACGGTGGTGGTCGCGCAGGCGTACAACGCGCAGCTCACCGTGACGAACGGGACCCTAGTGAATGCCCCTGGGGCGACGATCTCGGCGCTGGCCGGCACGGTCGGGGGCGGCAGCCGGACGCTCACAGTCCAGCTCGACAACCAGGGCCTGCTCGACGTGCAGGTGCCGCTGGTCGTGAACCGCGCCAGCTCCGCGCACCAGAATAGCGGAACGCTCGACCTGACGGCAGCCGACCTCACGATCAATCAGAGCGGCGGCGGGGCGAGCTTCACGAACACCGGGACGATCACGATCGGCGCGGGGCGGACCCTCACGGTGACCTCGGGAGCACTGTCGCTCGCGGGGGGCACGCTCGGTGGCGCAGGGGTGCTGAGTCTCAACGGCGTCACTCTCGCCCTCGGCGTCCCGTTCACGAACGCCACAACCGCGCTCACGGTTGCCAACAGCACGATCAATGGTCCGGCGGCGCTGACGAACGCGTCGGGACGCACGCTCACTCTCCTCGCGTCGACCGTGAACGCCGCGCTGGACAATCAGGGCACGTTGGTCGCGTCGGGGAACTCGGCGATCAATGGCGCGCTGACGACGAATCCCGGGTCGCTGCTCCGCGTGGGCCAGGTGGACGGCAGCACGAGTCAGGCGCTGCTCACCGTGGCCAACGGCTTCACGAACCTCGGCGCGATCGAACTCACCGTGGTGATCGGCAACGCGTACAACGCGCAGCTCTCGATCACGAATGGCACACTCGTCAACGCCTCCACCGCAACGATCAGCGCGCTACCGGGGGCGGCCGCCGGCGGATCGCGCACCCTCGATGCGCAGCTTGACAATCAGGGCCTCCTCACTGCCCTGACGCCGCTCACTATCTCGCACACGTCCGCCGACCACCTGAACAGCGGTACCGTCGACGCGACCGCCGCGAGCATCACGATCACGCAGGGAGGCACGACACCGAGCTTCACGAACTCGGGGACGATCACGGTCGGCGCGGGCCGGACCCTCGCGGTGAGCGGAGGATCGTTCACCAACGACCCGGCGGGGACGATTACCGGCGGGGCCTTCGCACTCACCGGCGTCACAGCCGCCTTCAACGGTGCGGCCCCGGCAGTCACTGCCCTCTCCTTCTCCTCGACGAACGCGACCTTCGCGACCGCGCTCACCTCCGCGGCGGTGGCCTTCACCGTTGCCAACAGCACGATCAACGGGCCCGGCCCATTCACGAATGCCGTCGGCCAGACACTGACACTGGTCGCCAGCACGATCAACATGCCGCTCGACAATCAGGGGACGCTGGTCGCATCGGGCAGCTCGGCGATCAACGGCGCGCTCACGACGAGCGTCGGCTCGGTGATCCGCGTGGGACAGGTCGATGGCAGCAGCGGCCTGGCGACGCTCACCGTGGCGAACGGCTTCACGAACCTCGGCAGCATCGAGCTGACCGTGGTGATCGGCATCGCCTACGGCGCCCAACTCTCCGTTACCAACGGCACGCTGGTCAATGCCGTCGGTGGGACGATCTCGGCGCTGCCGGGTGCTCTGGCGGGTGGCGCGCGCACCCTCGACGCGCAACTGGACAACCAGGGCCTGCTGTCGATCCTGACGCCGCTCTTGATCAACCACGTCTCGGCCGACCACCTGAACAGCGGAACGATCGACC
>JANNKK010000010.1:0-15101 GCA_031396245.1 Gemmatimonadaceae bacterium | reverse complement strand
GTCGGCTCGACGATCCTGGTGCTGGTCATCCTCCTGAGCGAACCGTTCCTCGTCAGCCGGTTCCCGGACGGACGCGAGCCCGGCCGCTTGGGCGCTCTGGGGGACGGCCTGCTCGGCGCCGGGTCGCGAGGCCTTCCCGGGCGACGTCTTCTATCTCCACTCGCGCCTCCTCGAGCGCGCGGCGAAGCTCTCGACCGACCCGAAGATCGTCGACAACAAGACGATCTTCGCCCCCGGCGGCTCCCTCACCGCGCTCCCGATCATCGAGACCCAGGCCGGCGACGTCTCGGCCTACATCCCGACGAACGTCATCTCGATCACCGACGGCCAGATCTTCCTCGAGGCGGACCTCTTCTTCGCCGGCGTCCGACCCGCCATCAACGTCGGCATCTCGGTCTCGCGCGTCGGCGGCGCGGCGCAGGTCAAGGCGATGAAGACCGTCGCCGGCCGCCTCCGCCTCGACCTTGCGCAGTATCGCGAACTCGAAGCCTTCTCGGCCTTCGCCTCCGACCTCGACGCGGCGACCAAGCGCCAGCTCGACCGTGGCGCGCGCACCGTCGAGGTCCTCAAGCAGGGCCAGTATCGGCCGATGGCGGTCGAGCAGCAGGTGATGATCATCTTCGCCGTCACCAACGGCTTCATCGACGACGTTCCGGTCGGCAAGGTCCGAGAGTGGGAGGCGGGATTCCACGCCTACGTGAAGGCGCAGTTCCCGCAGATCGGCGAGACGATCAAGAAGGAGAAGGTGCTCTCGAAGGACAACGAGGCGACGCTCAAGCGGGCCATCGAGCAGTACAAGAGCACAAGAGCCTAGGACGTGGCCAAGGGAAGAGAGCTCAAGGGTCGCATCAAATCCGTCGAGAACACGCGCAAGATCACGCGCACGATGGAGATGGTCGCGACGTCCAAGATGAAGCGGGCTCAGGACCGCGTCGTCGCGGCGCGTCCCTACGCGCGTGCCTTGGGCGATGTCATCGCGAGTCTCTACAACCCCGCCCTCGCCGAGCGCTTTCCCCTCCTCCGTCAGCCGGCGAAGGAGTCGCGGGCGGCGATCATCCTCCTCACGTCGAACCGCGGGCTCGCCGGCGCATTCAACGCGAACCTGATCAAGGAAGGGCGGGCGACGCTGGCCCGCCTTGAGGCCGCTGGCACGCAGGTCGAGCTCCACGTCGTCGGCAAGAAGGGGAACGGGTACTTCCGCTACATCGGCCGCGCTGTCGCCGTCGCCCGCACCGACATCACCGACCGTCCGACGGCCGCCGACGCGACGTCACTCGTGGACGACTTGATGGCCCGCTTCATCGCCGGCTCGCTCGACGCCGTCTACGTCGTCGGCTCGCGATTCAACTCGGTGCTCTCGACTCCGCCCACCACCGACCGCGTGCTCCCGGTGAAGCCGCCGGCCACGAAGGCGGCGCAGAAGGACTATCTGCTCTTCCCTTCGGCTGAGGCGATCCTCACCGAGTTGCTCCCCTCGTACGTACGCAATGCGGTGTATCGCGCGCTCGTCGAGACCGTCGCGGCCGAGCAGGCCGCGAGACGCACGGCGATGAAGAACGCCACCGACAACGCCGGCGAGATGTTGAACCTCCTCCGTCGCACCTACAACCGCGCCCGCCAGGCGCAGATCACGCAGGAGATCGCCGAGATCGTCGGCGGTGCTTCGGCGCTCCAGGGCTGACCAATCCTATGACTACCGCGACCGCGACCCACATTGGCAAGATCGTCCAGGTCATCGGACCCGTCCTCGACGTCGCCTTCGACTCGAACGACCTCCCCGAGCTCTACAACGCGATCGAGATCAAGGGGACGACCGAATCGGGCCAGCCGGTCCGCGTCGTCGCCGAGGTGCAGCAGCACATCGGCCGCAACCAGGTCCGCGCCGTCGCGATGAGCTCCACCGATGGCGTGACGCGCGGGATGGACGCTCTCGACACTGGGGCCGCGATCGCGGTGCCGGTCGGCGAGGCTGCCCTCGGCCGCATCCTTAACGTGCTCGGTGAGCCGGTGGACATGGGCGCGCCGATCCCCGCCTCGGTCGAGCGCTGGCCGATCCACCGCAAGCGTCCCGACTTCGTGAACCTCGAGCCCAAGACCGAGATCTTCGAGACGGGCATCAAGGTCGTCGACCTCATCGCCCCCTTCGTGAAGGGCGGGAAGATCGGGCTCTTCGGCGGCGCCGGCGTCGGCAAGACGGTCGTCATCCAGGAGCTCATCAACAACGTCGCGAAGGCGCACGGCGGCAAGTCGGTCTTCTGCGGCGTCGGCGAGCGGACGCGCGAGGGGAACGACCTCTACCTCGAGTTCAAGGAAGCGAAGATCCTCGACAAGGTCGCGCTGATCTACGGCCAGATGAACGAGCCGCCGGGTGCGCGTCTTCGGGTCGGACTCGCCGGCCTCACCGTCGCCGAGTACTTCCGCGACGTCGAGAAGGCCGACGTGCTCGTCTTCATCGACAACATCTTCCGCTTCACCCAGGCGGGCTCGGAGGTCTCGGCGCTCCTCGGCCGGATGCCGAGCGCGGTCGGCTACCAGCCGACACTGGCGACCGAGATGGGCGACCTGCAGGAGCGCATTACATCCACGCGCGACGGATCGATTACATCGGTTCAGGCGATCTACGTCCCCGCCGACGACATCACCGACCCGGCGCCGGCGACGGCCTTCGCGCACTTGGACGCGACCGTCGTGCTGTCTCGCGCGATCACCGAGCTCGGCATCTACCCCGCAGTTGACCCGCTCGCCTCGGGCTCGCGCATCCTTGACCCGCAGTTCGTCGGCGAGCGCCACTACAACGCGGCGTCCGCGGTGCAGCGCATCCTGCAGCGCTACAAGGAACTGCAGGACATCATCGCGATCCTCGGCATGGACGAGCTCGCCGAGGACGACAAGAAGATCGTCGGCCGCGCCCGTCGCATCCAACGCTTCATGTCGCAGCCCTTCTCGGTCGCCGAGCAGTTCACCGGCCGTCCAGGCAAGTTCGTGAAGCTCGAGGAGACGATCAGTTCCTTCGAGCGTCTCGTCGCCGGTGAGTTCGACCACCTCCCCGAGCAGGCCTTCTTCATGGCCGGCGCGATCGAGGACGTGGTCGAGAACGCGAAGGCGATGCAGTAGTGGGGGAGTCAAAGATCCTCAAGATCTCCGTCATCTCGCCCGAGGCGACGCTCTTCGAGGGAGAGGCGCCGTCGGTGACGGCGCCCGCCTTCGACGGCGAGGTGGGGATCCTCCCGCGGCACGCGCCGATGGTCACGACCCTCGGCCGCGGCGTGCTGCGCATCGGCGACGGCACGGCGCGATTCCAGGTCGAGGGCGGGTTCCTTCAGGTGGTCGACGACATTGTGCGCGTGGTCACCGAGCGCGCGTCACGGCTCTGATCGCTCGCGCTGCGCGGAACGGCGAGCGGAAACGCAGGGTACAAGACACTCGTCCTTCGACTGTCCGCACGACGCACGCGACGTCGACCTGACCTCACCACTCGCCCCATCCCCAATGCGCACTTCCCGTCGACTCCTGGCGCTCTTCGGCGCCGTCGTCCTCTCCGCCGTTCCCGCGCAGGCCCAGGCCTTCGCGTACCCCGCGTTCCAGACCGGCCGGATCGCCGAGCGTGAATACAACTTCGTCCTCGGCGACGCCGATGGAGGCGGGACCGCACTCGCCTTCCAGTGGCGCGAGGGGATGGGACAGCCGAAGCTCCAGTTCACGCTCGACGCCGGATTCGCCGACTCCGGTCTCGGCGGATCGACGATCCTGTTCTTCGGCGGTGGCCTTGGCTACCAGCTCGCGACGGCCAGGACCGACATGCCGTTCGACATCGTCCTTTCCGGCGGCCTCGGTCTTGGCTTCACCGATGGCGCGAACTTCCTGAGGCTCCCCTTCGGCGCCTCGGTCGGCCACCGCTTCCCACTCGAGGGCGGCTTCGCCATCTCCCCATTCCTCCATCCACGACTCGCCTGGAACCGGTTCTCGGCGGGTGGCGCGTCGGCGAGCCAGACGGACCTCGAGGTCGAGTTCGGCGGGAGCTTCGAGATCAACCCGCGGATGGCGGTGCGGCTCGCCGCGGTGATGAGCGACGCTGACGTCGTCGGCATCTCGTTCGCGTGGACGCCTCGCGGGATCAAATAGAGGCAGAGGTGAGATGGGAGATGTGAGAGGGCCGCCCGGCACGGGCGGCCCTTACTCATTTCCGGTTCAGCACCAGTTCTTCCACCAACGCCGCTGAACGCGCGGCGGCGCCGAGCCCTTTCTCGACAACGGCGCGGGCGGCACTTCCGCTCGACTTCCGCGCCGCCGGATCGCTGAACCAGAGCTCGAGCCTCTGGATGAGGTCGACCCGGCCACTCACGCTCGCGCCACCACGACCGGCGATGAGGAGTCCGGCATCGCGGCTCCCCTGATGGCGGGGACCGAAGAGCACCGGCGCGGCGAACGCCGCCGGTTCCAGCACCGAATGCAGGCCGGCTCGATGGAAGCCCCCGCCAACGAAGGCGACGTCAGCGAGCGCGTAGAGCTCCCCGAGCACGCCGACGCGGTCGACGATCACGACACCGGTGTCGCCGCTCGCACTCCCGAGGCGCGCGCTCGTGAGCCCGGCGCGGCTCGCCCATCGCTCGATCGGCGCGAGATGAGCGGCGGTCGGTTCGTGCGGTGCGATGATGAGCCGCGCGTCGGGGACGGCCCGAACGAGGCGCTCCCACGCCGGCAGCAGCACCGCTTCGTCCGTCGGCCAGGTCGACCCGGCGACGAGCGTAGGACGCACGCGCCGGAAGTTCGCGAGCGGTGGCGCGGCGCGGTCGGCCGCGGCCGCGCGCGCGACCACTTGGTCGAAGCGAGTGTCGCCGGTCACGCGCACGCGATCCGAGCGAACGCCAAGTCGGGCGAGTCGGTCGGCGTCCGATGCGTCGATCGCGCCGACGGCGTCGAGCGATGCGTAGGCGTCGCCGAGCAGGGCCCGCGCCATCATCCCGGTGCGCCCTGACGTCGCCGAGAGCGTCGCGGAGATCATCCCGAGCGGGACGCGGCGCTGCTGCGCCTCGGCGGCGAGCACCGGCCAGAGGTCGAGTTTCGCGAAGACGAGCGCGTCGGGAACCAGCGCGTCGAGCAGTCCGCGCGCCGCACGCGCCGTGTCGAACGGCAGGCAGAAGGTGAAATCCGCGCCGAGCGACGCGGCGAATGCCTCCGCGCTCGGCGAGTACCAGGAGTACGCCAACTGCCAATCGGGGTGTGACCGGCGCAGTTGTTCGATCACCGGGCGCGCCTGCAGACCCTCACCGACCGACGGGGCGTGGATCCAGAGGAGCGGACGGGACCGGTCGCGCGCGGTAGCGGCCCACGCCCGCGCGCGCGCTGTCACACCGCGTCGTGCCTCGAGTGCACGCGCGAGTTTCCCGTTGCCGTGCACCGGCACGTGAACGACGGCGCTGGCGAACCCGGCCGCGAGCGCGTAGGGGACACGAAGGAGCGGGTGCATCGTCAGCCGGTGCGGTGACGCTCAGCGCGGCGTCGCGGCCGCGCGCGCGAGCGCGTCGTCGAGCGCCTGCTTGAACACGGCGGTGGGCTGCGCGCCGACGATGCGTTTCCCGCCCACCAGGAATGCCGGCGTCGCTCCGATCCCGAGTCGCACGACGCGATCCTGGTCGGCGGCGATCAGCGGCCGCATCGACCCTTCGCCGATGCAGCTGCGGTAGCGCGCGATGTCGAGTCGGAGCCGAACCGCGATCGCATCGAAGAACGTGGCGGGGTCGCCTCGCGTCTTCCAGTCTCCCTGCGACGCGAAGATCGCGTCAGCCATCGGGAAGAAGCGATCCTGTTCAGCGGCGCACATCGCCGCTTCGTGCGCCGCCGGGGCATTCCGGTGGCTCGCCACGGCGATGTAGTTGAGGTAGGCGATCCTTACCTTGCCGGTGGCGACGTACTCCCGCTCGATGAGCGGTCCGGTCTCGTCGTGCCACGTCTTGCAGAAGGGGCACTGGAAGTCGGACATCACCACGAGCCAGACGGTCGCCTGCTCCCGTCCACGGATCCGACCGAGATCCCCTCGCACCAGGCGCGCGTTCCGGACCGAATCGGCCGGGGCGGAGGGGGATCCCTGGCTCGAGGGAGCAGGCCGTGGAGGCTGTGCCCCCACCCTCGGGCCCCCGCCGATCGCCAAGGTCCCAGCGACGAAAAGGGCGCCGATCGCGCGGCCGGGAGGAGGGCAGGACATATCTATAGAATAGCCAGCCGGGCCTCTATCGGGCGTCCGATGCTCATTGGCCGACCCCTATCGGGGCCAGCGGCAGCCGGATATGGCCCGGCCGGGGGGGGGTTGCGGCCTCTGCGTGGGGGGTCGTAAGTTCGCCCGGGTCGCAGTTGTGACGCGGGACACGAGTCCTGTGGTATATCGGCTGAGTC
Organism: Gemmatimonadaceae bacterium; assembly: GCA_031396245.1. GTDB lineage: Bacteria > Gemmatimonadota > Gemmatimonadetes > Gemmatimonadales > Gemmatimonadaceae > Pseudogemmatithrix. Next base: position 8,711 of record JANNKK010000010.1, on the reverse strand, counting down.
GGGGGGTGCCCGTCCTTGGACGGCGCTCGCCCGTCGGTGTTGTTTGTCCGGACCCCTGCATGCGCGATCGCATTCGCAGGGCACGCTGTTGAAGTCCTTGTTTCGTCGCGATGTGTCGTGCGGTACCCCTTTTTCCTCACCAAGGGAGAGCGATGACGGCCAGTTACAGGTTCAACCCGATGCGAGTGATCACGCGAGCGATGCTCGGCGTGCTACTCGCGGCGAGCGTGACCGAAGCCCAGCAGAATGCGGTGATCACGGGCAAGGTCACGAGCGAGTCCGGACAGGTGCTTGCGCAGGCGCAGGTATACATCACCGAGATGACCATCTCGGTGGCATCGAATGACCAGGGCGTGTTCACGATCACGATCCCTGCGGCCCGCGCGACGGGCCAGACGGTCAACCTGCGGGCCCGCGCGATCGGGTACTCCCCGGCGGTGGCCCAGATCCAGCTCAACCTCGGCAGCCAGACGAAGGACTTCGCCCTCAAGCGCGACATCAATCGACTGAGCGAAGTCACCGTCACTGGCTCGATCGAAGGGACCGAGCGCAAGAAGGTCCCCTTCGCGATCGGCCGTGTGACGGCCGAGGAGATGCCGGTTCCTTCGCTCGACCCGATGATGCAGCTGGTCGGCAAGGTGCCCGGCCTCCGCATCGCCAACGGTGGCAGCGGACGCCCCGGCTCGTCGCCGGAGGTGATGCTGCGTGGCCCGACGTCGCTCGACGCCTCCGGCCGCAACACGGGGCCGCTGATCATCGTCGACGGGACGATCATGAAGGTCGGCAACCTCTCCGAGATCGGCGCGCTCGACATCGAGTCCGTCGAGGTCGTGAAGGGCGCGGCCGGTGCCTCGCTCTACGGCACCACGGCGGCGAACGGCGTCATCATCATCAAGACCAAGCGCGGCAACTCCCGCGACGGCGTGACCTGGACGGCACGCAGCGAGTACGGGGTCAGCGAGTACGGGGTCAGCGACCTCTCGGACGTGTTCTACGATCCGCCGAAGTCGCACATCCTGCAGCTCGACGAGACCGGGACCCGCTTCTGCGTGCAGGGCGGTACGGTCTACGGTTCCTGCTCGCGGTCCTTCGAATGGATGGATGAGATCCAGCGCATCAACGGCGTGAACACCGACACGACGCGTACCCCACAGACGGTGCAGTGGAACGCCGTCGGCAACACCGGTGGTGAGCTGACCAACGCCTTCCAGGCGAACTGGTGGCCGGTGCGGTACGATGCCTTCGCGCAGGTCGCGACGGCCAACCCGGTGATGCTGAACTCGATCGACGCGAGCGGCCGCGTTGGTGGCGTCCGCTTCTTCGTCAGCGGTCAGTACACGACCGACCAGGGTGGCGTGAAGGGGCTCAACGGGCAGCAGAATCGCCGCGCTCGTGTGAACCTCGACTACGACATCCGGCAGGACTGGCGCCTGCAGATCAGCACGATGTTCGACCAGGGCACGACCGACAACCGCAGCGGCGGCTCGTCGAACGGCGGCATCTGGGGTCAGATGCTCCGTGGTGCGCCGGGTGGGACGGACTATCTCTCGCGCGACACCCTTGGCCGCCCGATCGTCCGCGGTGGTGGCGCTCCGCTCCGTGGCTCAGGCAACGGCGGCGGGACCTTCCTGTACGACATGGGGATGCTGGTCAATGAGCTGAACTCCGAGCGCTTCATGGGCTCCCTCAGCTCGACCTACACTCCCGTCGAGTGGGCGACCCTCGAAGCCGGGTTCTCCTTCGACAATCGCCACCGGGTGCAGGATGCCTGGCAGCGCAAGGGCTATCGGACCTTCGCCTTCTCGTCCTCGCAGAACTTCGGCAACCAGACGGAGAACAACTCCGACGCTGAGTCGATCAACGCGAGCTTCTCGGCGACCGCGCGTCGCGAGCTCACCACGGACCTCACTGGCAAGGCGAGCATTCGGGCGTCGTTCGAGCGCGAGGACAACCGCGGATCGAATGCATCGGGCGAACAGTACGTGGTGAACGACATCTACACCCTGAGCAACACGACGACCAACAAGACCGCGACGTCGAGCTTCAGCTCGATCCGCGCGATGGGCATGCTGGGCGGCGTGAACCTCGACTACAAGGGCCGCTACATCCTCGACGCGACCTATCGGTACGACGGCAGCTCGCTGTTCGGCGAGGGCAACCGGTGGGCCCCCTTCGGGCGCGTATCCGGAGTCTGGATCGCATCGGAAGAGGCGTTCTGGAACGTGCCGGGCGTGAGCGAGTTCCGCATCCGCGCCTCGCGCGGCACTGCGGGCAATACGCCCCGGTTCACGGCGCAGTACGAGACGTTCAGCTGCTCGACGACCGGTTGCTCACTCGGCCAGGCCGGCAACACCCAGCTGAAGCCCGAGACGACGACTGAGACCGAGATCGGCGTGGACTTCACGCTGATGGATCGGCTTGGCGTCGAGGTCACCAATGCCAACTCGAGCACGCGCGACCAGATCCTGAACGTGAACACACCGAACATCCTGGGCTTCGGCAGCCAGTGGCAGAACGCCGGCACGCTGCAGAACAAGACCTGGGAGGTCGCGATCAATCTCCCGATCATCAGCAAGGCCGATCTGCAGTGGGACCTGCGGGCGTCGTACGACCGGACCCGCACCTACATCACCGAACTCTTCCCGCCCGACTACTTTGCGGCCGTCACGGGCCAGGGCACGGGCAGCATCTTCAAGTTCTCCGACGATGCGACCGAAGCGGACGGATTCCCGCAGAACCGGATCGGCAACATCTGGGGCCGTCGTTTCTATCGTGAGTGCGGTGACCTGCCTGACTTCGCGCTCTCGACGCAAGGGCAGACGCTCACCTGCGGTGGCGCCGGTGCCGACTTCCAGAAGGACAACAGGGGCTTCATCGTCTGGGTCGGTGCGGGGAACACGTACAGGGAAGGCATCACCCGCAATCTCTGGCAGACGAAGCTCTCGGCGGCGAACTCGCCGTGGAACTATCCGCTTCAGTTCGGCCACCCGATCACCGACCGCCCGCTGGCTGGGCAGGCTGGTGCCGGCATCGGCCGTCTCCACATCATCGGCAACACCCTGCCGGACTATCGGTTGGGCTTCAACAGCACGCTGACGTACAAGAAGTTCTCGCTCTACGCGCTCTTCGACGGCACCTTCGGCCACGAGCTACAGAATCAGGCCGAGGGGTGGGGCATCTTCGACCACAACGCCCAGTCGATGGATTCGGACTATGGCACGTCGGTCGAACTGGCGAAGCCGGCTGGCTACAGCTGGCGCGTCGGTGGCAGCGAAGGCGTGGGCACTGGTGGTCTCTACGACATCCTGGGTCCGAACAACTACAACACCGAGACGGCTTCGTACGTGAAGCTGCGCGAGATGAACCTCAGCTACCGCCTGGGCCCGATCGCCGGGACGGGTGACTGGAGTCTCTCGGTCATCGGTCGCAACCTGATGACGCTCACGGACTACAGCGGCATGGATCCGGAAACCGGTGTGCAGGGTGGTTCGCTAGGCTCCGGGCTGATCAACGGCGTCGACGCGTTCAACTTCCCGACGCTCCGGACATTCACGTTCGCTGTCTCCACCCGGTTCTAGGAGCCTCAGACAAATGAAGCGTTCCATTTATCGAAGCCTCGCAGTCCTCACAGTCGCCGTGCTCCTCGGCGGCTGTGAGGATATGCTGACGGTCAACAATCCGAACTCGGGCAACAGCGAAAAGGTGCTGAAGACCCCGGGGGACGTGGAGAACCTGCTTGGTAGCTATTTCAAGCGATGGCACTCGGGCGTCTATGGAAGCATCAACAACCTCGAGGGTATGGCAAGCAACCTCGCGTTCATGAGCTATTCGAGCTTGGCGAACAACTGCATGAACAACCACACGCCGTTCACGGGGGCGACGAACTTCAACTCCCCCGGGAACACCTGTGGAGGCGAGCAGCAGCGGCTCTACCAGATCCTCTCTGAAGTGAACAAGGTCTCCTCGATCGTCCTCGGGCGAATGAAGGCCGGCCTTGACCTCGGCACACCGGCACGGAACCTCCGGGCGAAGGCGTTCGGCGAGTTCCTCGCTGGCATCTCGGTCGGTTACATCGCGATGATGCACGATTCCCTCGCGATCGCGAACGAGAACACGACGCAGGTGGAGATCACCGGCCTCATCGACTACCGCGAGGCAGCGGAGTCGGCCTATGTGTTCCTTGGGCGGGCACTCGCGTACACGACTGATCCAGTCGCGGCCGGTACTGACGGCTTCCCACTGCCAGGCACGTGGATCCCGTCAGCGACCTCGATGAGCGTCACGAACTTCGCTGCGCTCATTCGGTCGTATCGGGCGCGGATCAGGGCCGGAATGGCCCGGACCCCGGCCGAGCGAGCTGACATCGGCGCTGGCGGCATCGTGGATTGGGCGGCGGTGATCGCTGACGTGACAGGTGGCATCGCGGCGAATCACCAGATCACGACGAACTCCGTCTCGGGTCCGACTCACGGCGGCTGGAAGGCCCAGTTCACCGTGTTCGGCCTCTGGCACCAGATGCCTCCCTTCTGGATCGGGATGGCCGACAACTCTGGCTCCTACGCCGCTTGGCTTGGCACGCCGATGGGTAGCCGTGGCGCCGGGAACAACGGTTTCTTCATGACCACGCCGGACCTGCGCTTCCCGCAGGGCCTGACGCGCGCCGCGCAGCAGACGGACTTCGCGATCACGTCGTGCAACACGGCGGGATCGAATTGCGCGCGCTACTTCGTGAATCGCCCGGCGGGCTCGGACCAGTACGCTGGCTCGGGTTTCGGGTGGTCGAACTATGACAATGTCCGCAACTACACGTGGCGCATCGCCGGCAGCGTCGTCGGGGCTACAGGCGGGAATGGCCCGGTGACCGACATCCCGATGCAGGAGATGAACCTCCTCCGGGCGGAAGGCCTCTATCGGCAGGGGAGCTTCGCCGCGGCGGGAGCACTGATCAATCTCTCTCGTGCTGCGGCCGGGCTACCGCCGATCACGGTGTTCGACGCCACGACGGTGGTGCCAGGTGGCGCCGACTGCGTGCCGAAGATCCCACCGGCAGCTGCCTGCGGCACGATGTTCGAGGCGCTCAAGTACGAGAAGCGTATCGAGACGATGATGATGCACTACGCGTCGACATTCATCGACGCTCGAGGGTGGGGTGACCTGCCGCAGGATACGCCGCTCTACTGGGTCACGCCCTTCCAAGAGCTGCAGGCGCGCGGCAAGCTGTCCACGTTGATCTACGGGGCCGGGATCGGCGCGGGGAATGCTCCTGGTTCTTTTGCCGGCACCAGCGTCTACGGTTGGTGACAGGACCGATGATCCGGAGTCGCCTTCCTGTGGTGTTGATGTCGCTCTTCGCGGTGGCGGGCTGCTTCTCAACGCAGCCTGTCACCGGAGGGGTCACGCCCGAGGTAGGGTCGCGCGTCGTGTTGGATATCAATGACGCCGGCCGCGTGGGCCTCGGCAACATGATGGGAACGGAGATCGACCGGGTCGACGGGATGTTGCTCAAGAAGGACACGACCGGGATGACGCTCGCCGTGAAGCATGTGATAGGGATTCGCGGGAGCGTGCAGGTCTGGAACGATGAACAGGTGCGGATCGAAGATCATTTCGTGAGCACCGTCTCGCTGCGCAAGTTCTCGAGAGGGCGGTCGGTGATCGCCGGCGTCGCGGGGGTGGGTGGGGTCACCCTCCTCGTGACGAGTGGTTTCACCGCGTTCCTCTTCGGGGACAATGACAAGAACATCCCGACCGATACGCTTGGTCAAACGATCCTCCGCGTGGTCCGGCCCTGATGGGCCGGCTCGTCGCCCCACCTCGAATGGAGTATGCAATGCGACGTGTAGTGACTCTCTCGGTACTCAGCCTCTCCGCCGGGCTGCTCGTTGGATGTGACCTGAAGGAGGTCTATCCGACGGCGGCGCAGCCGTTGGCAGGGGTGCGCTTCATCAATGCGGTGCCCGACACAGCGGGCGCCTTCGGAATGGACCTGCGCTTCGTGGACATCCTCGAGAGCAATGCCCATTTCCGGCAGGGCTTCCGAAACGTTCCCGTGACCTCGGGTGGCGTGACCGGCTCCACCGGCGTGCAGTTCAAGCATGCGCGCGCTGGTCAGCGTCAGTTCAGGATCTTCCTTGACGACACCATCGCGGCGCTCGCGACGACGATCATCAAGGATACGACCGTCACACTGGTGGCCGGGAGGAACTACACGGCTCTCTTGTATGGCTATGCTAATCCGGGTGGCCCGAATCGGCCCGCCGGCGCTCCGACAATGAAGCTCGATTTCTTCGAAGAAACGGTCGCGGATCCGGGCACCGGTGTCGCGGTCCGCGTGATCAACGCGACGCACAATGCCCTTGACGTCCGTCAGTATCCCAACGGCGGCGTGCTTCCTGGTGCGGCGACGTGGGCGAACATGCTACCGCTGACGGTGTCGACGCACGTTACCGTAGTCGCTCCTGCCCAGACGAGATTCAACGTTCAGCCGGCAGGTGGCGGCACGACGCCGTTCGCCGACGCGCTGACGCTCATTGGCGCGGCGGCATCGAGTTCCACTGGGATCGCCGGCGCCAAGCTCGACATCGAGGCGCTTCCGGGCACTTCAGTGGCGGGTTCGGCGACGACTCTGATCGTCTTCCCGCAGTCGATTGTCGAGCTTCCGCGCGTCGCGAAGTTCACGACGACGACGGTGGCGAATACGCAGGGCAGGTCGCTCGCGTCGGTGACGGCGCTCGGCGGTGGGTTGTTCAGAATCACGAGCACGGGTGCGCCGGCGTGGGGCGTGAATGCCTTCGCACCGACGGCATTCGGCTACTGGACCGCGGTGATCACACCACCGACTACGGTGGGAACGTTGCCACCTGTGCTGCTGGGAATTCCTCCGATCACGGTTCGCATCATTGCGAATGGGGCGAACTTCGTGGACACGTCGACTGACCTCACGGCGTATCTCGGGGCTTCGGCTTGGGCGCCAGCGCTTGGTGCGTTCAGCGTCATTGGACACCTCACGGCACCCTCTTCCATCTGGGACCGTCGTCCGGCGTACATCCCGTAGTCGCTCGTCAGTCAGTTCGGAGTAACCCCGCGGGGCCGTCGGTTCGCCGACGGCCCCGCGTGGTTTTCCCCCCTTGCGGCGGGGCGCCCGAATGTAGAAAGTCAGGTACCCCCACCGAAGGTGTCCTATGTCCGTCCGTCGAATCGCATTCGCTCTCGTCCTCCTTTCCCTCCCCGCGATCGCCACGGCCCAGCGTGGCGGCAGCAGCGCTCGAGGCGGGGACGGCCGTGGCACCAAGTCCCCGAACTGGGACGAACTGGCCAGAGGAGTGCCGACCACACTCGTTTCGCGGAAGGACCTCGAGGCAATGGACCCGGTGCGTCACCTGATCGACAACAAGAAGGATCTCAAGTTCTCTGAGGCCCAGCTGGCGCAGCTCAAGTCGCTGCTCGACCAGTCGAAGACGCGCGACGAGTCCCTCTTCGAGTCGATGGACTCGCTGCGCAAGGAGATGAAGCCGAAGGGGACGGTGGACGACGTGGAGCGCCTGCGCCAGCAGGCGGTAAGGCGCGAGTTCGCGGCGACTGTCGCGAAGGTGCGCGCGAACTACGACGTCGCGGCGAAGGAGGTGCTGCCGACGCTCGATGAGGCCCAGCGACCGACGGCCGCGGAACTCCTCGCGAAGCAGAAGGAGGAGGCGGACGAGCTCGTCATGAAGCAGCTGGGCGGCGGCCCACGCGGCGGTTCCCGCCCAGGGGGCGGGGGAACTCGCCCGCCCGGCTCAGCGTAGCGCGGAGCCCTTCACCAGCGCCACGAGCTTCGCGTCGAGCGTGTTCCGCGAGACGCAGTTGATCGGATTCTGCCGACGTTCGACGGGTCGCGCATTCGCGATCGTCGTCACCTCGAGCTTGCTCGTGTTCCCTGCTGCGGGCATCACCCGCGTCAGGAGAAGCAGGGTGATCTCATACGAGTCGGCATTGGCGCCGATCTGGGTAGTGCCGCAGTCGAAGTAGCGGCTGAGGGCCACGCCCTTGAGGCTCTTCCGCATCTTGTGCGCCTCGGCCCCGATGATCATCTGCGTGCGGTCAAGCGTGGAGAGGGGGATGCCGAGCGAGTCGTAGACCGCGGGGAGGGCCTTCCACACGAGATCCACTGGCAGGCCGATGGCGTACTCGGCCGCGCCGTCATCCTGCCGGATACGCAAGTTCTCCGTTCCGGTCGCCGTCACGACGGTGACAGTGCGGGTCCCGGTCTCCACTGGAGTGGTCGCCGAGCTGGCGCAGGAGGCTGCAACGAGCAACGCGGCGGCGAGGGCGGGGGAGGAACGCATCGGGGTCTCCGTCGAGGGGAAATGGGCGGGGGCGCAGTGACCGCGCAGCCACTATCATACCCCTGATTCCCCAGTGTGATGCCCACACCCAACCTCCCGCAAGGGGTCGTTCTGCGGCTGCGCCGATCGCTCGTCGCCCTTCTCGCGGGAATGGTCGCCTGCGCGCCCGCTCCCGCCGTGGACCCCTCCCTCGTTCCCGTCTGGGCGCGGACCTGGTACGGGGCGATCAGGGTCGAGCGGCTCGCGCCGCCGGTGGCGTCCCGCCTGATGGCGTACGCGACCACGACCCTTTACGCCGGGCTCGTGGCGGCCGATCCCTCGCTGCCGGGGCTCCGTGGGCTCGTGAATGGCATCCCTGACCTCCCCCGGGCCGCTGGGAGGGGAGAG
>JANNKK010000306.1:0-3120 GCA_031396245.1 Gemmatimonadaceae bacterium | reverse complement strand
CCAACGATGCGACATTCTTCCCCCCCATCCGTTGAAGAAGTATCCTTGCCGGAGTTCGGACGACAACATGGATCTACTTCTCTTTCTTGGCGCGGGCGTGTCCAGGGAGTCCGGCCTGCCGATGGCGGTCAAACTAACAGCACGCTTGTTGACGCGCGGGTCGCAGACTACCCAGATTCTTGCGAGCCTTGCAGCTCGGAAGGGGTATGGTTGCGCCGCTCGGAAACTAGACCAATCCGCCGCTCGGAAAGTAGGCCACTCAGAGGGCGGTTCATTCTACGTGGTTCTGACCGGACGACAGAAAAACTGACCCCCTCCTTGGCGTCTTCCTGACAGCGTGAGCCGGCCTGGGCCGGCGAGCGCCCACCGTGTATCGCGAAGATGGACGTGTCGATATGCGCACGGTCGCCTCGACGGGATCATGATGGCTCCTCGCGGGTGCGGCGCTTCCGCATGCGATAGCTTTTACCTTTGGTGGTGAGCACGGTCGCGTGATGGGCGAGGCGATCGAGCAGCGCCGTCGTCAGCTTCTCGTCGCCCGCAAAGACGGTGACCCATTCCGCGAAGGCGAGATTCGTCGTGACGACGGTGGCGCGGCGCTCATACCGGTCGGTAAGCAGGTTGAAGAGCAGCTCGCCGCCCGTGCGGTCGAACGGCACGAAGCCCAGCTCGTCGACGATGAGTACGTCGACGCGCAGCAGTCGCTGTTGGAGGCGCGTGAGCTCGCGGGTATCACGGGCTTCGAGGAGCTGGCGCACCAGGTCGGCCGCGCGGGTGAAGAGCACGCGGCGTTTCTGCTTCGTGGCCTCGACGCCGAGCGCGATCGCCAAGTGCGTCTTGCCGGTCCCGATCGGCCCGGCGAAGATCAGATTCTCGGGCGCCGTCACCCACGCGCCGCGGGCGAGGGTGTGGACTTGGGTCGCGTTGACGCCCTCGGCCGCCGTGAAATCAAACGTATCGAGGGTTTTGATCTCGGGAAAGCGCGCCTCCTTGAGCCGTTGCCGGATGACCGACTCATGCCGCGAGGCTTGCTCGGCACTCAACACCTCGTGCAAATAGTCTTCGTGGGGCCAATGGGCGTCGCGCGCCTGCCGCGCGAGGCCCTCAAACGTACGCGCGATGCCCGGTAGCTTGAGGGCCCGCGTCTGCGCCACCACGAGATCACGCGTGAGGGCGGCGCTCATCCCGCCACCTCGATGAGCCAGCCATCATAGTCGGCGGCACATCCGCTCCCCACCTCGATGTCACGGAGGGGCACCGGCACGGTGTCGGGCGCGAGAGAGCGCGACCGCGCCGGCGTGAGGGCGAGCAGCTGCGGCGTCCCCTGCGCGAGCGCCGCGGTCAGCGCGGGCACGACCACGGCGGCACTCTGCGTATCGAGCTGACCAAGGACTTTGGCGAAGAGCCGCGCGGCGTCACGTGGCCCGTGGGCCCCATGGAGCTGATCCCAAATCGCGGGAAACGGTGCGCCCAAATCCCGCAGGAGATCCGGCAGCACCTGGCGCACGGCCTGCGGCTTGCGCGCGAGCTCCGCCAGGTAGTGCCGATAGTCAATCGACCGCTCACCAAACCGCTTCCGCGGATGCTGAATCGGCGTCCCGTCCCGCCCAACCACCGTGACGGTCGTGGCGCCGACGCGCACGACGAGGTCGAGTCCTGCCCAGCGCGTCGGCACCGAGTAGACCGCGCCCTCGAGCCGAACGAGCGCGCGCGGGGTCACCGTGGCGAACGTCGTGGCCTCGGGCGCGAACGGTAGCGGGACGCGCCGGAACAGCCGCTGCTCCTCCGCAAAGCGCGCGCCGATCGTCTGCCCGACCGTATCCCGGGTGGTGTCGAGCCGCGCATCCATCTGCGCCAACAACGTCGCGTTGATGGCCGCTAGCGTCGCGCCGATAGGAATCGGCACCAGCGCCTGCTGCCGGATCGCTTTGCCACGCGACTCGACGCCGCCCTTATCGTGGCCCTCGCCCGGCCGGCAGAAGCACGCCTCGAGCAGGTAGTGCGAGGCGAGCGCCGCGAACCGCGGCGTCAACGTGCGCGCCCCGCCGACCAGAATCCGGACGACGGCCAAGCGCAGATTGTCGTAGGCGACGCGGGCCGGCACGCCGTCGAAGTGCGCAAACGCGCGGACGTGCCCGTCGAGGAAGCTGATTTGATCTTGCCGCTCGTAGATCCAGGCGAAGTCACGGCCGGAGTACATCAGCCGCATCAGGAAGAGCCACGCCTTCCGGCGAGTCCCGTCGATGTCGACGAGCACCTCAAAGAAGTCGACCTCGGCGAGATCACCCGGCCGATACGTCAATGGCACGAAGACCTCGCGGCGCTGCCGCTTCCACTCCGCCACCGCGTCCTTGACGAGGGTCAGGCCGACGGCGTGCCCCTCGGCCACCAACATCGCGTGGAGCCGCGTCGCGGTGAGTCGCTGCTTGCCGCCGGTCCAGCGCACGGACTCGGCCAGCACCGTCTGCAACCGGGACGCGACCGCATCCCAGACCGGCCGCGGCCGTGGCCCGGCCTCCGCCTGCCTCACCGGGGCCACCTCGTCCAGATACTTGCGGACGGTGACCCGCGCCAATCCCAACTCCCGCGCGACCGCCCGCTGTGACCGCCCCTCGACGAGTACTTTGTGTCGGACTACGTGGACCTGGTCCATCCTGAGCATCCTCCAGCGGACTCCGGATCCTCGGATCCGGCAAGTCCGCTAACAGGCCCTCAGGTGGTCTACTTTCTGAGCGGCGAATGGTCTACTTTCTGAGCGGCGCGCCCAGGGTACGCGCCCAATGTGGTTGCGAGAATACCCAGCTTCCTCCGCCTACTGAAGCAACATGACGCGGCCGACATCAAACGTGTCGGCTACACCCGTGCGGGCAAGCATGGCAATCGGTACATGAGCACCACCGCTATTTTTCGCGGCGGTGGCTCAACGTATGAAGATCTTTTCTTCCTCTGTACTCAGATCAAGGATTGGGGCCGCGGCTGGTCGGACCACTGTATGACGACGTCGCTTATGGAGACCGTTGCGCAGCGTGGCCGCGATCTGTTTCAGGGCCGTAGCGAGAAGGCGAGACTAAGTGATGTGGCCAAAATCGCTGATGCAGCCTGCGATTTTATTCAGCTGGC
>JANNKK010000290.1:0-4219 GCA_031396245.1 Gemmatimonadaceae bacterium | reverse complement strand
CAGTCATCGGCGCGCCCCTCTCCTCTCACATCTCCCATCTGCCTCTCTAGTGCCTGAACGTCCGCTGGCCCGTGAACACCATCGCCATCTTGTGCTCATCCGCCGCCGCGATCACTTCCTCATCGCGCACCGAGCCGCCGGGTTGGACGATCGTGGTTACCCCCGCCTCGGCGGCTTGGTCCACGCCGTCGCGGAAGGGGAAGAAGGCATCGGAACCGAGTGCGGCGCCCTTCGTCTCGTGACCGACGGCGCGCGCCTTGTGGACCGCCAGGAAGGCGGCGTCGACCCGTGACATCTGACCGGCGCCGATCCCGATCGTCGCGCCATCGCGGGCGAGGACGATCGCGTTCGACTTGACGCTCGCGACCGCGCGCCACGCGAAGAGGAGGTCGCGCAGTTCGGCACCGGTCGGCTGGCGCTTCGTGACCACCTTCCACCCCGCATCATCGAGCGATGCGGGAGCGCTCTCCTGCACGAGGATCCCGCCGCGCACGCGCTTGATGTCGAGCCGTCCGGCTGCGCTGCGCACGGTGCCCTCGAGCACGCGGAGGTTCTTCTTGGCGCCGAGCACCGCGAACGCTTCGGGGGTGAACTGCGGGGCGACGACGCACTCGACGAAGAGCGACGCGACCGCCTGCGCGCAGGCCTCGTCCACCGGCACCGCGAACGCGATGACCGAGCCGAACGCCGAGACCGGATCGCAGGCGAGCGCCTTCTGATAGGCCTCGAGCGCGGTCTTGCCGGTCGCGAGCCCGCAGGGCGTGGTGTGCTTCACGATCGCGCAGGCGGTCTCCTTGCCGAAGGGATCGATCGCCAGCATCGCGCCCTCGAGGTCGAGGAGATTGTTGAAGGAGAGTTCCTTGCCGCCGTGCTGCTTGAGGGCGCCGAGTCCCGCGCCTGCGCGCTCGACGTAGAAGGCCGCGGCCTGGCCGGGGTTCTCGCCATACCGCAGGGTCTGCGCCCGCTCGAAGCTCAGCGTGAGCCGCTCGGGGAAACGGTCGCCGCGCTGTGCGGCGAACCATCCGGCGATCGCGGCGTCGTACGATGCGGTGTGCGCGTACACCTTCTCGGCCAGGTCGCGGCGGAGTTCGGAGGCGTCACCGCCGTTCTTCATCGCCTCGAGCACGCGGCCGTAGTCATCCGGGTCCACTACCACGGTGACCGAGGCGAAGTTCTTCGCCGCACTGCGCAGCATCGAGGGCCCGCCGATGTCGATCTGCTCGATCACCTCGTGCGCGGCGAGTCCCTTCTTCGACGCCGCCTCGCGGAAGGGATAGAGGTTCACGCAGACGAGGTCGATCGGCGCGATGCCGTGCTCGGCGATCGCCGCCATGTGCTCGGGCAGGTCGCGTCGCGCGAGGAGGCCGCCGTGCACCGCCGGGTGCAGCGTCTTCACTCGACCGTCGAGCATCTCCGGGAACTTCGTCACCTCGGCGACGTCGGCGACCTTGAGACCCGCGGTGCGCAGCGCCTTCGCCGTGCCGCCGGTGGAGAGCAGGGTGAATCCGAGATCCCGGAGTCCGGTCGCGAACTCGACGAGTCCCGACTTGTCCGAGACGGAGAGAAGAGCGGAAGGTTTTTCCATCAGGTGTGGGGATCGGTCCCCTCGGCGGGGACGAATCGTGTGAAGGTGAAGGGCGGGGCGCCGACGACCTCGCCATCGACCTCAAGATGCAGCGTGCCGGCGCAAAGCGCCGCGACGCATTGCGGATAGATCCGGTGCTCGGCGATGAGGACGCGGGCCGCGAGGGTCTCGACCGTGTCGCCCTCGCGCACCGGGACGGGCCACTGTGCGACGATCGGGCCCTCGTCGTATCGCTCGTCGACGAAGTGCACCGTGGGGCCGCTCACGCGCACACCAGCCGCCAATACGGCCTCGTGCACCTTCCGGCCATACATCCCGGGGCCGCCGAAGGCGGGGAGGAGTGCCGGATGGACATTGAGCATCCGACCGTGATAGGCCTTCACGACCTCGTGCGGGATGAGGCGGAGATAGCCGGCCAGCGCGATGTGGGTGATGCGATGACGCTCGAGTTCTGCGAGCATCGAGTCGTCGGCGCCGCGCGGCACGTGGACTGCGGCCACGCCGCGCGCGCGGGCGCGCTCGAGCGCCCCGGCGTCGGCCCGATCGCTGAGCACCAGCTCGATCGTCGCGGGGCTCGCGGCACCGAGGGCGTCGAGATGGTCGGCGATGGCCTGGAGATTGGAGCCGCCGCCCGACGCGAGCAGGGCGAGGCGCGAAGCGGTGTTCACGGGGGGAATCTAGCCCGCAGTCGGCGCGATGGGCGCGACCTCGTCGAGTCCTTTCACGACCCTGACGTTCGGCGCGACGCGTTCGATCTCCTCGCGTGGCGTGTCGATCCCCACGAGCAGGACGCCCTCTCCGCCGAGCCCCAGCGCCGGCGCGACATCCCGCCAGCGGTCGCCGACGAAGAGCGACCGCTTTAGGTCGAGCCCGAGCAGGTCGCGCGCGCGCTCGAAGAGCATCGTTCCCGGCTTGCGACAGGCACAATGCCTGCCGAAGTCCGGATGGTGCGGGCAATGGAGTGTGAGGTCGAGCGTCACGCCGTTCGCGGCGAGCAGCGCACCCAGCCGGGTCCGCACTGCCTCGTAGTCGGCCTCGGTGAGCAGTCCGCGCGCGATCCCGCTCTGGTTCGTGATCACGACGAGCGCGAACCCTGCGTCGCGGAAACGGCGGAGGAGCTCGACCGCGCCCGGTTGCAGCACGACCCGCGCCGGGTCCTTCAGATAGTGCTCGTCGCGAATGAGCGTGCCGTCGCGGTCGATGAAGAGTGCGGGGCGCGTATTCGCGGCCATCAGGCGTCGCCCAGTGCGGCGCGGATCAGGGCGGTGAGGGTCGCGTCGTCGTCGGGCGCGACGCTGCGCAGGTCGAGCACGACGCGGCCGTCGGTGATCCGCGCGACGACGGGGACCCGGCCGGCGCGGAGCCGTGCCTCGAACACCGTCGCACTCCCCTCGAGCGTGATCGCAGATGAGGGGATCCGGGCGGTCGGGAACGCGCCGCCGCCGACCGTCGCATCCGTCGAGATGACCGTGGCAGCGCCGCCGAGGGCGCCGGCGATCGTCTCGGCACGTCGATGGATCGCCCCCGCACTGGCCGTGAGCATCGCGAGCGCGGGGATCTCCTTCACCGCACGCGCGGGCTCACGATAGAGCGCAAGCGTTGCCTCGAGCGCCGCGATGGTGAGCTTGTCCACGCGCAGGGCCCGCGCCAACGAATGCCTGCGCAATCGATCGATCGTCGCGGCCTCACCGACGATGATCCCTGCCTGCGGCCCGCCGAGCAGCTTGTCGCCGCTCATCAGCAAGAGGGTGGCCCCCGCACGAACCGCATCGGCTGCCGTGGGCTCGCCCGTGAGCCCCCAGGGTGAGAGATCCACCATCAGCCCGCTGCCGAAATCGTGGATCAGCGGCACCGCCCCCTCGCGCGCGATCGGCACGAGTTCCGCGACGCTCGCCTCGGCGACGAATCCCTCGATCGCGAAGTTGCTGCGATGGACCTTCACGATCGCGCCGGTGCGCGGCGAGAGCGCGGCGCGATAGTCGTCGGCGTGGGTGCGGTTCGTCGTCCCGACCTCGACGAGTGCGGTGCCACTCGTCGCCATGATCTCGGGGACGCGGAAGCTCCCGCCGATCTCGACGAGCTCGCCGCGGCTGACGATGGTCTCCCGTCCCGCGGCGAGGGCCTGGAGCGCGAGCACCAGCGCGGCGGCGCAGTTGTTCACGACCATCGCGTCCTCGGCGCCAGTGAGTTCACGCAGCAGCGACGTGCAGTGCACGTGCCGGCTGCCGCGCGTGCCGCGTTCGACATCGTACTCCAGGGTCGAGGCGCCTCGCGCGACCTCGGCGATCGCTTCGAGCGCCACAGCTGCGAGCGGCGCACGACCGAGATTCGTGTGGAGGATGACGCCGGTGGCGTTGATCGCCGGGCGGAGCGAGGGCCGGGTGCGTGTCGCGATCTGCGTCTCGACCACGCGCGACCACTCCTCGCCGTTCGCCGGCAGCTCACCCCCAGTGCGCGCGGCGGCGATCGTCGCACGGACGGCATCGGTCACGAGGGAACGAGGCAGGCGCTCGGCGAGCGCGCTCATCGCGGGGAGCTCGAGCACGGCTCCGACCGAGGGAAGGGAGCGGCGCGCGTCACTCATCCGGGAGGGCGCGACGGTCTCGCGGTCGTATCCTTCGGCGCCGCTGGTGG
>JANNKK010000283.1:0-2902 GCA_031396245.1 Gemmatimonadaceae bacterium | reverse complement strand
GTGGGTCCCGCGATGTCCCTGCGCGGTATCCCCATCGCGGCGCGGAGGGCCGGTATGTCGTGCACATGGTGCTCGACCCGCGCCGCCCGGACGCCGGGGGGAGCAGGAGTCTCGCCCCTCCCACGCTGGTCGTAGAGGATCACCTGGCGTCCGACCGCGAATGGGGCGAAGGCAGGCCAGAGGAGGCCGTGCCCGTAGATCATGCCTCCGTTGATGGCGAGCAGCGGCGCCGCTCCCTCGACCGCCGGGGAGGTCCAGACGGCGAACTCAAGCCCCCGGGCGCGCACGGTGCGTCGGGTCAGCGACGGCGTACGCGGCCGCGACCGTCGCCACGCGACGAGGCGCAGTTTGCTCGAGGTGGCGGTGTGCTCGCTCATGCGCGGTGGGTGGAGGGGGGAATCTATGGTTCCCTCAACCGGCCCCGGTGCGTCCTTGACATAGGGGGAGGGGGTATGTAACATGATACCCGGGAGGGGTATTGGCCCGTCCCGCGAGCTCACCGGCAGCACATTTCGAGGACGACACCATGAGCAGACATCTGATCGAGATTGGCGGGATGACTTGCGGTCACTGCACTGCGAGCGTGAAGCGGGCGCTCTCCGCGCTTCCCGGCGTGACCGTTGAGGAGGTGAAGGTGGGATCCGCCACCGTCTCCTTCGACCGGTCCACCACCGACGACGCGGCGATCTCCTCGGCGATCGAACGGGCTGGGTACCGAGTGCGTGCCACCCACGTGGTCGCGGAGGTCTGACGGTGTCATCCCTCGATCTTGGGGTCATCGCGCTCTCCGTCGCTCTCATCGTCTGGGTGAACTGGTACTTCTTCGTTGCGGGGCGAGCGCCCGCGACGGCGGCGATCGTCGCACCCTCGACGCCGTCGCCCGATGCCGTCGCCGAGGTGGTCATCGAGGTGGACGGCGGATACTCGCCGAACACCGTCCGGGTGAAGGCGGGCAGTCCGGTGCGTCTCGTCTTCGACCGCAAGGACGACTCGAGCTGCTCCGAGGAGGTCGTGATCCCCGAGTTCGGCGTCCGCACGTACCTGCCGACCGGCCAGCGCACGACGATCGAGATCACCCCCAAGGTCGCCGGCCGCTACGGCTTCACCTGCGGGATGAGCATGCTGCGCGGCACCATCATCGCGGAGTCCTGAGCGATGGTCACGACACGGATCCCGGTGAGCGGGATGACCTGCGCGGCCTGCCAGTCGCGCGTCCAACGGACGCTTCAAGAGCAAGCCGGCGTCTCCGATGCGTCGGTGAACCTGATGATGGCGAATGCCACGGTGACCTACGACCCGGCGGCGGTCTCGCCGGCGTCGCTCGTGGCAGCGATCCGCGACACAGGCTACGGTGCCGACCTCCCCTCGACCGAACGGACGGCGTTCGAGGAGCAGGAGGCGCGCGACCGCGCCACGGCGGCGGAGTACGCCGAGCTTCGCCAAAAGGCGATCGTGAGCGGCGTCATCGGCGTCGCGGCGATGGCGCTCATGCCGCAGATGCACCGTTTCCACTGGCTGGGATGGGTACTGCTCGCGGTCACCGCGGCCGTGATGGCGACCGCGGGGCGGCACTTCTACACGCGCGCCTGGGCGGCCTTCCGTCACCACTCGGCCGACATGAATACGCTCATCGCCGTCGGGACGGGAGCGGCGTTCGTCTACTCGGTGATCGCGACGTCGATGCCCGGATTCTTCGAGAGCCGCGGCGTGCCGGCGGACGTCTACTACGAGACGGTGATCATGATCATCGCCCTGATCCTGACCGGCAATGCGTTCGAGGCGCGTGCCAAGCGGAACACCGCGTCGGCGCTGCGCGCGTTGGTGCAACTGCAACCCAAGACCGCGCGCGTCGTGCGCAACCTCGTCGAACAGGATGTGCCGATCGAGGAGGTCGTGGCCGGTGACGTCGTCGCCGTGCGTCCCGGCGAGCGCGTCCCGGTTGATGGCACCGTTGTGCGCGGCGAGAGCGCGGTGGACGAGTCGATGCTCACCGGCGAGTCGCTACCGGTCGCCAAGAAGGTCGGTGACGGGGTGATCGGCGGGACGGTGAACCGCACCGGCGCCTTCCGCCTCAAGGCCACCACCATCGGCGCCGACTCTGTGCTCGCGCAGATCGTGAAGTTGATGCGCGACGCGCAGGGATCGCGCGCTCCGATCCAGCGCCTCGCCGACCGCGTCTCCGGGATCTTCGTGCCGGTGGTCATCTCGATCGCGATCGCGACCTTCGCAGTGTGGTTCGTGTTCGCCGAGACGGCGCCGGCGGTGCGCGCCTTCGCGGCGGCGGTCACAGTGCTGATCATCGCCTGCCCCTGCGCGATGGGGCTTGCGGTGCCGACCGCCGTGATGGTCTCCACCGGCCGCGGCGCCGAGCTCGGCGTCCTCATCAAGGGGGGCGAGGCGCTCCAGCGCGCGGGGGATATCACCACGGTCGTGCTGGACAAGACCGGCACCGTGACGGAGGGTCGCCCCACAGTGAGCGACATCGTTGGTGGTGACGCCGATCTCTTGCGACTCGTGGCGTCGCTCGAGAAGAGCTCGGAGCATCCGCTCGCCGACGCGATCGTCCAGCACGCGAAGGGCAAGGGACTCGCACTCGCCGATGCCGAGTCGTTCGCGTCGGTGACGGGCCGGGGCGCGACCGGCGTGGTGGACGGGCACGCGCTCGCCGCAGGGAACGCGGCGCTGATGGCCGACCACGCGATCGACATCGCACCACTTGCCGCGGACGCGCAGCGGCTCTCCGGTGAGGGCAAGACGCCGATGTACGTCGCGGTGGACGGCGCGCTCGCGGGCCTCATCGCCGTCGCCGACCCGATGCGATCGACGTCGCGCGAGGCGATCGCCCGGCTGCACGCCTTGGGACTCGAGGTGGTGAGGCTCACCGGCGACAACCAGCGCACCG
>JANNKK010000192.1:0-7902 GCA_031396245.1 Gemmatimonadaceae bacterium | reverse complement strand
GCCACTTCTTCGCTCCCGTCTTCGCGTCGAGTGCGACGATGCTGTTCCCGTAGAGGTTGTCGCCGGGGCGGTGGCCGCCGTACTCGTCCATCAGCGGCATCCCGACCGGGATGTAGACCATGCCGAGTTCGGGGTCGCCCGAATAGGTCGCCCACGCGTCGTTCTTCCCGACGCCCTCGGTGCCGATCTTCGAGCCGTTCTTCCAGGTGTCGGCGCCCGGTTCACCCGGCTGCGGGACGAGGTTGAACTTCCAGAGCTGGCGCCCGGTCTTGAGGTCGAAGCCGCGGATGAACCCGGGGATGTTCCGGACGCGGATCGGATAGTAGCCGTGGATGGAGGAGTTCCCGACGACGACCACATCGCCGATGATGACTGGCGGCGAACTGGCGGCGATCTGCCCGTTCACCGGGTCGATCCCGACGGTCCCGTCGGCGCCGATCTTCTTCACCGCGTCCCAAGTCTCGCCCGGGCGCGCGCGGCGAGCCGGCGCTGCATCGGAGATGACGAGCGAACCGGTGTCATCCACCGCGAGTGGGACGAGCGGGAAGCCGAGGCCGTCCATCAGGTCCACCACGCCATTCTTGCCGAACGAAGGGTCGGGAAGGCCCGTCTTGGCGTCGATCGAGACCATGTGGTAGCCCGGCGTCACGACGATCAGTCGCTCCTGCCGCCCGTCGGTCCAATACGCCGGCCCGCGGCCCGCGAACTGGCGCGGGGCCTTCTGCCAACGGATCCCCTCCTCCAAGCGGTACATCCAGAGCGTCTCTCCCGTCTCGGGGTCGATCGCCATCGCCGAGCGGCGCGTCGTCGCGACGGTGAAGAGCCGACCGTTCGCGTAGAGCGGCGTCGTCCGGTAGTACTCATCGGGTCCGAAGGTGCCGGCATTCCACTGCCACGCCACGGTGAGCGAGCCGAAGTTCTGCGCGTTGATCTGGTCGAGCGACGAATAGCGGGTGCTCCACGCGTCGCCGCCCCAATAGCGCCACTCCCCGGGCGCATTGCCGCGCTGCAGTCCGGTCATCGTCGGCGCATCGCCGCCGGGGGCACTGGTCGGACGACCCTGACCCGAGGCGAGCGCGGGCGTGAGTGCAAGGGAGAGGAGGAGCAGGCGCTTCATCATCGGCGGGTTCCCGTGTGGGGTGGGGCGGGACGGAGCGAATCGATACGGATACGGTGCAGCAGCTTGGGGTCGGCGGCCAGTGGGGTCGACCCTGCCGGCATCCCGTTGAGCTTCATCAGGTAGGCGATCGCGACCATGTACTCCTCGTTGGAGAGGGAGCCGGGGTCGTTCTTCGGCATCGAGGCCTGGAGGTACTCGAAGAGCTCGCCGAGGGATCGGCCGAACCACTTGTTGCGAAAGGGCGGACCGGCGTGGACCGTCGGCGTGTGGCAGTTCTGGCACGCCATCGCGAAGAGTTCGCGCCCTTGGGTCGCCTGATCCGCGGTGTACACGGCGTCCTGCGTCGAACGCATCGCTGGCTGGGCGGCGACGAGTCCGGCGGAGAGGAGGAGTGCGCCCAAAGCGAGCGGGCGACCAGGTCGTGTCACGCGAGAAGAGGTGGTCAGGGACGCGAGAAGGTGCGGAGAAGGTGCCGAAAGCCCAGCGCGGCGGCCAGCGCCACGCTGCCCACCAGGGCGACGCGCATCGAAGCCAGAAGGAAGTTCGCGTCGAGCACCGGCCGGGAGAAGCTCGCGCCGTAGGCGCTCAACGTGGTACCCCGCTCGGCCATCCAATGCCAGGCCGCGTGGGCGATGACGACCGAGCCCACGATCTGCAGGGCGCGCTCTCGCTCCTTGCCCACATAGCGCAGGAGCGCCCAGAGCACCGGAACGGCGAGCGCGAGCACGAGG
The DNA here is from genome assembly GCA_031396245.1 of Gemmatimonadaceae bacterium. Classification (GTDB taxonomy): domain Bacteria; phylum Gemmatimonadota; class Gemmatimonadetes; order Gemmatimonadales; family Gemmatimonadaceae; genus Pseudogemmatithrix. The sequence goes on along the minus strand of JANNKK010000192.1, from coordinate 6,051 downwards.
AGCTGCCCCAACTCGACCCCGATGTTGAAGCCGGCGAGCGCCATCGCTCGGTGCGCCCCGGCGAACTGGAGCGTCTCACCGAGGGCGAAGGAGAATCCGAAGCCGTGGATGAGCCCGAAACCGAACGCGAGGGCCCAACGCCGCTCGAGTCGCTCCGGCGAGAGGACGAGATTCTCCAGCGCGAGCCAGGCGATCGACGCCGCGATCGCGGCCTCGACGAAGGGCGGGAACCAGAGCCCCCGCGGCGCGTAGCCGAGCGCGGCGAAGGCGAGCGTGATGGAGTGGGCGAGGGTGAATGCCGTGACGATCGCGACGAGCGGGCGCCAGCGTCGCACCGGGAGGACGAGGCAGAGCAGGAAGAGGAGGTGGTCGTAGCCGCCGAGGATGTGCGTGAAGCCCTCGCGTACGAACCGCAAGAAAGCGTCGCTCCACCCCGGGTCGAGCGCGATCCGCTCCGGATTCCCCTGATAGATGAGTACGCGCTCGGCGCCGGTGGGCCGCACGATGCGCAGCACGCTGGTGGTGCGGACGCCGAGATGCGCGAGCGAGGGTCGCAGCACGAGCTTCGCGTCGGCGTCCGCGATCGGATACTCGAGGAGCACGTCGAACATCGCCTGCTGCCACCGGATCCACTCGCGATTGTCGAGCGGGGCGCCCTGCACATGCGCGAGCGCACCCCTGAAGGTCGTGAAGGCGCCGTCGCTCGGGAGGGAGATGCGGGTGGCGACGACGCGCGCCTCGGGAAGTTCCTCTCCGTCGGCCTCGATCGCGATGCTGTTCGCGAGCCAGAGGCGCGCCGCGTCGGGGAGGAGGGTGCGCACCTTCTCGAGGTCGAGGTTGCCGTCAGGCCGGAGCGGGAAATCGACGTCGCGCATCGCTTCGAGCGGCACGCGGAGCACGAGGCGAAGCCGCGTGCCATCGGCCTGGATGTACGCCTGGATCGCGACCCGCTCCGGGATCTCGTGCGCGCTGAGCAACGGCGCGGCGCCGAGGGCCACCGTGGCCGCTACGACACAGCGCGTCCAACGCCGGCGATTCGCGGAGCGTCTCTGGTGCATCACGTCGGGGAGAGATAGCATTGGGCGCGGCGACGCACAGGGCCTTCACGCACGTCGGGAGACTTCAAGATGCCACGCAAGGGTACGCTGGTCACGGTCGGGGTGTTGGGTGCAGTCTCACTCGGGCTTCTCGTCGCCGAGTCGCGACTCGACGCCTCACTCGCCGTACAGGCGGTGCAGGCACCGTACTTCGAGGTCGATCCCTTCTGGCCCAAGCCGCTGCCGAATGGCTGGCTGCTCGGGATGACCATCGGCGTCGGCGTCGACTCGCGCGACCACGTCTTCATCGTCCATCGCGGCGGCTCGACGCTCAATGCGCGGACCGAGGCGGGGTATCCCCTCGTCGGCCCCTGCTGCTCCTCGGCGCCGCCGGTGCTCGAGTTCGATTCGGAAGGGAACCTCGTGAACTCGTGGGGAGGAAAGGTCGACGGGGCTCCCTACACGTGGCCGACGAGCAACCACGGCATCGCGATCGACAACCTCGACAACGTCTGGATCGGCGGCAACGGCAGCCCCGACAGCGTGGGCGGGACCTGGGACTCCCACGTCCTCAAGTTCACCCACGACGGCAAGTTCATCGCGCAGTTCGGCACGCCGGGACAGCGGGCCAACTCGAGCAGCCGGGAGCACTTCGGCCGCGTCGCCAAGATCTCCTTCGACATCAAGGCGAACGAGGCGTACCTCTCCGACGGTTACGGCAACAAGCGCGTCGCGGTGCTCGACATGACCACCGGGGCGATCAAGCGCTTCTGGGGGGCGTACGGCAACGTGCCCTCCGATTCGAACTACGGCGGCTACAATCCCGACGCACCGCTCATCCCGCAGTTCCGGAACCCGGTGCACTGCGCCGAGCCCGCGAATGACGGGCTCGTGTATGTGTGCGACCGCGTGAACAACCGGATCCAGGTCTTCACGACGGCGGGCAAGTTCGTGAAGGAGGTGCGCATCGCGCCGAAGACCCGCGGCGACGGTGCGGTGTGGGACATCGCCTTTTCGCGCGATCCGCAGCAGCGCTTCATCTACCTCGCTGATGGGAAGAACGAGCGTGTGTACGTGATGGACCGGAGCACGCTGGAGATCCTCACCGCATTCGGCGACGGCGGGCGGCAGCCGGGGCAGTTCTTCGCGGTGCACTCGATCGCGACCGACTCGAAGGGCAACATCTTCACGACCGAGACCTACGAGGGGAAGCGGCTGCAGCGGTTCGTCTACAAGGGGATGCGGGCGGTGAGTAAGAAGGACCAGGGCGTCGCTTGGCCGGGGAAGATGTGAGCGGCGCCGTCGCGGGGCCGCGGGCGACGTTGAGCCTGAGGATCTGGGGCTACTACCTCGCCGCGATCGGCGGGATACTCCTCGGCGCGCCGAATACCCTCCTCGGACTCGTCGGCATGCCGCCGACCGAGGAGGTGTGGATCCGGGTCGTCGGGATGCTCACCTGGATCCTCGCCTATGCGAGCTTCCAGTCGGCGCGCACGCGGAACCTCGAGTACATGACGTGGTCGCGGAACGCACGGTTCGCGGTGCCGTTCTTCCTCGCGGCGTTCGTCGCGCTGGGGTTCGTCGGGCCGGCGATCCTCCCCTTCGGCGCGATCGACCTTGCCGGGGCGACGTGGACCTGGTGGGCGATCCGCGCCGACGCGCGAGTCGGCTAGGGAACGATCACGGTCCTGAGCGGCGCGCGGAACGCCTCGAGTTCGTCGAGGACGCCGTTCACCGAGGCCGCCTCGAGCGGAACACTCCGCACGACGACATCACTCAGGTCGAGCTCGCCGCGCACGGCGAAGTCGAGCAGCTCTCCGATCTCACTCAGCAGGTGGTCGTTCGACCCGATGAGCTCCGTCTCCGGTCCGAGGAGTTCGCGATAGGTGTCGAGTTCCATCGGCGTGCGAGAGAGCCCCGCGACCACGGCGCGTCCGTGGACCGCGCACATCTGCAGTGCCGCTCGCATCGTGAGGGGCGTCCCCACGACCTCCAGCACCACGTCGACCCCGCGCCCTTGCGTCCGCTCGCGGACCCGGGCGACGGCGTTCCCGTCGCTCGCATCCACCGGGATCGCGCCGTAGCGCGCCGCGACGGCGAGTTTGCTCGCATCGAGATCGACCGCGAACACCTCGCCGGCACCGAGCGCGCGCGCGAGCTGTACGGCCGAGATCCCGAGTCCGCCGATGCCGATGATCGCGACGCGCTCGCCTGGGGCGAGTCGGCCGCGCCGAAGCGCGTGCAGCGAGGTCGCCGACGAGCACATCATCGCCGCGCCCTGCTCGAAGGGGATGCGTTCCGGCAGGCGGACGGCGTTCCGCGCCGGCACCACGATGTAGTCGGCGTACCCGCCGTCGCGGTGATGCCCGATCATCTGGCCGGTCGTGCAGTACTGCTCGAGTCCGACGGCGCAGGCGGGGCAGGCGCAACAGGTCACGAGATAGTGGAGACACACGCGGTCACCGACCGCGTGCTGTGTGACGCCCGCGCCGAGCTGGGCCACTTCGCCCGCGACCTCGTGACCGGGGGTGATCGGCGGCCGCAGGGAGGCTGAGCGTCCGGCGCGATAATGGGCATCGGAATGGCAGATCCCCGCCGCCCGAACGCGCACCAGCACTTCGCCCGCGCCGGGCGTTGGAGTGGGGTGCTCTCTCAGGACGAGGGGCCGCCCGACGGCTTCGAGTCGCAATGCGCGCATCGGGGAAAGATGGCGCGGCCGGCGCCAGTCGGGGTATAGATTCTCGGCGCGACCACACCTCATCCGATCACCGCTATGACCCCCTCGCACCATTTCCGGGCGCTTGCCTGGATCGCCCTCGCCCTTCCCACCGCCCAGCTCGCGGCGCAGGACCGGCTGCGTACGATGCCCGGTTACGAGCGCTATGCGGCGATGGCGCCCAAGCTCACCGGTGCGATCAAGAGTGGAGCGATCACGCCCCAGTGGGCGGAGGACGGCAAGTCCTTCGACTTCACGCGCGACGGTAAGCGCTGGCGATTCGATCTCGCGTCCAAGAGCGTGAGCGAGGCGCCGGCAGCCTCGCCGAACGGTGGCGCGCCACGCCGACTCGGCGGTCCTGCGCGCGGGCGACAGTCGACCGAGGCCCTGAGCCCCGACTCCACCCGCAAGGCGATCTACAAGGAACGGAACCTCTTCATCGCGAACAGGGACGGTTCGGAGGAGCGACGGCTGACGGCGGACGGCAGCGAGACCGCGCGGATCAAGTACGGCACGGCGAGCTGGGTCTATGGCGAGGAACTCGGCCAGACGACCGCGATGTGGTGGTCCCCCGACGGCAGCAAGCTCGCCTACTACCGGTTCGACGAGAATCCGGTGAAGGACTACTTCCTGCAGACCGACCAGACCGCGGTGCAGGGGAGCGTGATGACCGAGGCCTACCCGAAGGCGGGGACGGCGAACCCGATCGTCGACCTCTTCGTGTACGACGTCGCCGCGGGAAAGAGCACGCGGATCGACGCCCGCGACGGGAAGCCGCTCACCGACGAGGTGGTCGGGCACTACGTCTACCGGATCAGTTGGACGAAGGATGGGAGCGAACTCCTGATCCATCGCACGAATCGCCGGCAGAACGTGATGGAGTTCGCGGCCTGCGCGCCGGCGACCGGCACCTGCCGCGTGGTGGTCCGCGAGGAGTGGCCGGCGAGCTGGACGGAGAACTCCCCGACGATCCAGTGGCTCCCTGACGGGAAGCGCTTCGTGTGGGAGTCGGAACGCACCGGCTTCTCGAACTACTACCTGTACGACCTTTCCGGGAAGCTGATCGCCCCGCTCACCGCGCATGCCTTCGAGGTCGCGGGGATCGTGAAGCTCGACGAGAAGGCCGGGCAGCTGTGGTACTACGCCCGGAGCGGCGACAACTTCATGAAGCTCCAGCTCCACCGCGTGGGCCTGAACGGGAAGGGTGATCGTCGGCTCACCGACCCCGCCTTCCAGCACACCGTGAGCGTGGCGCCCGACGGGAGGTCCTTCACCGATGTCGCGCAGACGCACGCTGTCGCGCCGGTGACGCGGGTGATGGATGCGATGGGCCGTCCACTGGCGACGGTCGCCGAGACGGACCGCACGGCATTCGACGCGGCGGGATTCAAGCCGGTCGAGATGTTCACCTACGCCGCCGCCGACGGCACGACGCAGTTGCAGGGGATGCTGCACAAGCCCTCGAACTTCGACCCCGCGAAGCGGTACCCCGTGCTCTTCTCCGTGTACGCCGGCCCGGCGACGAATGGCGCGCGCGAGGTCTTCACCTCTCCGAACCCGATCACCGAGTACGGATTCCTCGTGGTCACGCTCGACACGCGGAGCGCGGCCGGTCGCGGCAAGAAGGCCCTCGACGCGATCTACGAGAAGCTCGGTGAGGTCGAGATTGACGACCTCGCCGCGGCGTCACGCCACTTGGCGAAGCTCCCGTACGTCGATGGTCAGAGGGTGGGGATCTATGGCACGTCGTACGGCGGATACGCGTCGGCGCTCGCGCTGCTCCGGCACCCCGACGCCTTCGCGGCGGCGTCGGCGGCGAGCGCGGTGACGGCCTGGGATCACTACGACACGATCTACACCGAGCGGTACATGTACACGCCGCAGGCGAATCCCACCGGCTACAAGAAGGGGAGCGCGATGGAGTACGCCAAGGATCTCAAGGGCCGCCTGATGATCTACTACGGCACTGCCGACGACAACGTGCATCCCAACAACTCGATGCAGTTGATCAAGGCACTTCAGCAGGCAGGGAAGAGCTTCGACGTGCAGGTCGGGCCAGACGCGGGCCACAGCGGGATCAACCCGCAGCGGATGATGGAGTTCTTCATCGAGTCGCTCGTGCTGAGCCGGCCCGGTATCGCGTAAGCCAGGCGCTGCTCCACGACGCGAAGCGCGGGCCGCCCAATGGGGGGCCGCGGGGGGGCCCCAAACAAGACGCGGCAACGGGCAGGTTGGTCGGCCCCGGCGGCGAGCCCCCCCAAAACAACGCGGAGGACGTGGGGGGGGGGTGTGGCCCCG
>JANNKK010000118.1:0-3018 GCA_031396245.1 Gemmatimonadaceae bacterium | reverse complement strand
GCTGGGGTCCATCGTGATCGAGACGCGCCAGCTCAGCACCTTCCGCGTCGCCCAGTCCATCACGGCCGCGAGGTAGACGAACCCGCGCGCCATCGGGATGTAGGTGATGTCCATCGCCCAGACTTCATTCGGTCGCGTGATCGAGCGGTGGCGAAGCAGGTACGGATAGACCGGGTGCGCGCGGTGTCGGCGGCTCGTGCCCGGCTGGGGCGCCTGCGCGCTGATCCCCATGCCGCGCATCAGCGTCGAGAGGTGTCGCCGTCCCACACCGGGGAACTCGGGCTTCAGCACGCGCCGCAATCCGCGCGCGCCGAACCACGGCATCTCGAGATGCACTTCGTCGATCCGGCGCATCAAGGCGAGATCGGCCGCGGAGCGCAGTCGCGGCTCGTAGTAGACCGCCCCCCGGCTGATGCCGAGCGCGGCCGCCTGTTTCGTGACGGAGAGTTGGTGGGTCCGGTCAATCATCGCCGCGCGCTCAGCAGGCCGGCCTTGGTGAGCGCCTTCTCTAGAAAATCATTCTCCAGGGTGATCTCGCCGATCTTCGCGTGCAGGCGCTGCACGTCCACCGGAGGTTCGGTGTGCCGGCCCTCCGCGAAGACGTCGGCCGCCGCGCGCAGCAGCTGGTCCTTCCAGGCGGTGACCTGGGCGGGGTGCACATCGAACCGCTTGGCCAGGGCGGCCAGCGTGTCTTCGTTCCGCACGGCCGCCAAGGCCACCTTGGCCTTGAACTCGGGCGCGTGGTTCCGACGGGTTCGCTTCGACATCAGGGACTCCTCCTTGCCTGGGGCGAAAGATCGCCCGGGGAGCCCGCCCGTCCAGCTACCTCAGCTGTTCAGAAAACCGGGACCACTTCTCCTCATTGAGGCAATAGGCGAATCCTCTGACCGGGAACGCGCGAGCTAACGGGGAGCGCTGCAGCTAAACTCCATTGCGTTGGCTGGACGAGCCGAAGGTCCAGAGGAACGCGTTAACCTTGCCTACGCGCGCGCCCGCCCGCTCTCCGATTACGTCCGTTCCTAAAGAGCACGCGGTTCGTGCTGGGTTTCCGGCCGTGCCCGCCGGCCTCGGAAGGGCCGGCCCTGGCGATGGCTACCTGAGATCGACCTCGCGAACCAGTAGCCCGGTCGTCGACACCCGAACTTCGAAGCGCGCAGGTCGCCGGACCTCGATGTAGGTCGCCGAGCCGTACTCGGTGTCGACGAGGAACCGGAGCCATACGTGGCGCCGCGCGAGATCGAACAGGTCGAAGGGCTTGTCAGCCTTCAAGGAATGCACTGTTCTCGGCATGGCCCGCTCCGCTTCGAGGTCCACGTAGCGTCCCGTCAACCGATCGAGTTCGTACTGGGTGTGATACCCGATCACATTGCCCAGGTAGTGCCATTTCAGGATATGCGCATCCACGAGCAGCTGGTCGCCCAGAACGTGCAAGGTGGTATCTCGCCCGTCCGGAAACTCCAGGAACGCTTGGAAAGCGCGGGGCCCGGTCGGAACCGTCGTTACGGTGAGCGCAACCTCCTCTTGGGTGAGACCGCGGTAGCCCTGGATCGACGCTCCGAGCGTCGCGGACAGCGCGGCCAAAGAGAAGAAGAGCGCGCCGCCGCCGGTGCGGCCGATCGCGCCGACCCAGCGCCTCTTCTTCCAGGCGCCGGCCGCGAGGGCCAGGAAGAGCACCCCCACCGCCGTGAACCCCAATGCGATTCCTGCCAGGATCTGCACTTCGACGCCCTCGCGCGGATCGGTTGTGGATCATTCTGAACGGTTGGGGGCGCTCACCCCTTCGGTCCCGCCCCTAGGATCGCCGCGCTCACCGCGCTCCCGAACTTCTTGATGTTCTCGCTGAACATCCCGGCGAGCTTCTTCGCCTGCGCATCGTACGCCGCCGGATCCTTCCACGTGTTGCGTGGGTTGAGGACCTCAGCCGGCACGCCGTCGATCGCGCGGGGGAGATGCAGTCCGAAGATCGGATCGGTCATCGTCGGCACCGCGTCGAGCTTGCCAGCGAGCAGCGCGCGGACCATCGCGCGGGTGTACGCGAGTTTCATCCGGGATCCGATTCCATAAGGGCCGCCGCTCCACCCCGTGTTCACCAGCCAGACTTGTGCGTGGTGCTTGTCGAGCAGCTCGCCGAGCATCTCGGCGTACTTGGTCGGGTGCCAGACGAGGAACACCGCGCCGAAGCAGGCGCTGAAGGTGGCCTGCGGCTCGGTCACGCCCCGCTCGGTGCCGGCGAGCTTCGCGGTGTAGCCCGAGAGGAAGTAGTACATCGCCTGGTCACGCGTGAGCTTCGCGATCGGGGGGAGCACGCCGAAGGCGTCGGCGGTGAGGAACACCACGTGCTTGGGGTGGCCCCCACGTCCGCTCGGCACGTGGTTGCGGATGTAGTGGAGCGGATACGAGGCGCGCGTGTTCTCGGTGATCGACTGGTTCGCGAACTCGACCTTCTTCGTCCCCGGCTCGAGGACCACGTTCTCGAGGATCGTGCCGAACATCTCGGTGGTCGCGAAGATGTCGGGCTCCTGCTCGCGCGAGAGATTGATGACCTTGGCGTAGCAGCCTCCCTCGAAGTTGAAGGTGCCGTTCGCGCTCCAGCCGTGCTCGTCGTCGCCGATGAGCCCGCGCTCGGGGTCGGCCGAGAGGGTCGTCTTGCCGGTGCCGGAAAGGCCGAAGAAGAGGGCGGTGTCGCCCCCCTTCCCGATGTTGGCCGAGCAGTGCATCGAGAGCACGCCCTGCTTGGGGAGGAGGTAGTTCATCACCGTGAACATCGCCTTCTTGAGCTCGCCGGCGTATCGCGTCCCGCCGATGAGGATGGTGCGCTTAGCGAGGTTGAGAACGATGAACGTGGTCGTGCGCGTGCCGTGCTTGGCCGGGTCGGCCTGGAACTCCGGCGCGTGCAGGATCGAGAAGTTCGGCGCGAACGTGGCAAGCTCGGCCACATCAGGCCGAATGAACATGTTCCGCACGAAGTTCGCGTGCCACGCGTTGGGCGTGACGTAGCGGCAGGAGAGCCGATACTCC
>JANNKK010000095.1:0-1950 GCA_031396245.1 Gemmatimonadaceae bacterium | reverse complement strand
GTTCTTCGTGCCCTTCGTGTCAAAGGCGGTTGCAGTTCTCCGTAGTTCTCTGTGCCTTGTATGTCTACCAGGAACGGTGGTAAGTCCTCGGGGCGGCGGCAGCTCGATCACAGTGCCCAGGGGCCGTTGAGCCCGACACAGAGTACGAGCGCCGTCGAACCGATCGCATTCAGCCCGAACAGCCGCTGGGGCTTCGAGCCCGCATGGCGCAAGGCCGGGCGCGCGCGATCCTCGCCGGGAGGGCGACGCTCAATGACGTACGTCGGGATCGATGTCAGTGCGACGCAGCTCGATGGGGCCACGTTGGACGGGCCGTTGGCGCCGCACGCCAACACCGCCGCGGGCATCGCGGCGCTCGTCGCGGTGCAGCGCGCGCTGCGCCCGACGCTCATCGTGCTCGAGGCCACCGGGGCGTACCACGCGAGCGTGACGAGCGCGCTGGTGGCGGCGGGGCTGCCGGTCGCCGTGGTGAATCCGCGGCAGGTGCGCCGCTTCGCCGAGAGTGTGGGCCAGCTCGCAAAGACGGACCGGCTCGATGCCGCGCTCCTCGCGCGCTTCGCGGCCGCGGTGCAACCGCCGGTGCGGGCGCTGCCGGACGAGGCGACGCGAGAGCTCGCCGCGCTCGTGGATCGCCGGCGCCAGCTGACCGAGATGCTGACGATGGAGCGGAACCGCCTCCCCGTCGCGCGGCGCAGCGTCCGGCCCAGCCTCCAGCAGACGATCAAGGCCCTGGAGCGCGCGCTCGCCGCGCTGGAGGACGAGACCGATCGCTGGATCAAGGCGAGTCCCGCCTGGCGCGAGCGCGACGATCTCCTGCAGAGCTTCAAGGGCATCGGGCCGCAGACCTCACGGGCCCTCATCGCCCGCCTCGGCGAACTCGGCCTCGCGTCAGGCCGCCAGATCGCCGCGCTCGTCGGCGTCGCGCCCTTCGCGCAGGAGTCGGGCCGCTGGCGCGGCCAGCGGCGCATCCGGGGAGGGCGCGCCGATTTGCGCGCCCTCCTCTATATGGCGACCCTGACCGCGACCCGCTGCAACCCCGCGATCAAGGCGCTCTATCAGCGCTTGGTCGCGGCGGGCAAGCCGAAGAAGGTCGCGCTCACGGCCTGCATGCGGCACGTCCTCGTCATCCTCAACGCCATGGTCAAGAACAACCAGCGGTGGCAGGCACCAATGCCCGCCACCGCTTGACTTCCAACACAGCCTCTCTGTGGTGCACGCCGTTGTAGTTCTTCGTGTCTTCGTGCTGAGCAGTTCGCGGTCAGGCCGGGTTCGCCGGCACCATCGACGCGTCCCAGACACCCTCGGACTTCGCCACGTAAGCCGTCGCCGAGAGGTCCCCCGAGACGTTCACCATCGACCGCGTCATATCGAGGATGCGGTCGACGCCGAGCACGATCGCGATGCCCTCGCCCGGCACGCCCATCATCGCGAGGATGCCGACGAGGAGTGGGATCGAACCGCCGGGGACGCCCGCCGCCCCCACCGCGGTGATCACCGACATCACGATCACGATGATCTGCCCACCGAGCGTGAGGTCGATGCCGAAGACCTGGCAGAGGAAGATCACCGTGATTCCCTCGAAGATCGCGGTGCCGTTCATGCACATCGTCGAACCGAGGGGGAGCACGAACCCGGCGATGTTCGCCGGGATCCCGAGTCGCTGCTCGGCCGTCTGCAGCGCGGTGGGGAGCGTCGCATTGCTCGAACTGGTCGAGAAGGCCGTCACCATCGCCGAGCGGATCCGCGAGAAGAAGAGGACCGGATTGATCCCGATCAGGAATCGCAGGATGATCGAGAGGTTCACGAAGAGGTGCAGCAGCAGCGCGCCGAGCACGACGAGCACGAACCCGGCGAGTGGTTTCAGAAGGTCGAACCCGAAGCGCGACGTCACGCCGAAGATCAGCGCCGCGACGCCGTACGGTGCGAGTCGCATCGCGAATCCGACGATCA
>JANNKK010000267.1:0-11954 GCA_031396245.1 Gemmatimonadaceae bacterium | reverse complement strand
CGCCGCGCTCGCGTGCGGCGAGCTGACCTCGGCTGACCTCGATCGACTGACCCCGCGGGTGAGGGCGCTGTCGGACGTGGCGGTCTCGGGGAGTCTCGTGTGGGTCGAGCTCGAGAACACCGCGCGTTTCCCGTGGGTCTACGAGGCCTGCCCGGGCAAGTTCGAGCAGAGGATCGGTGAGGACTGGATCGAGGTCCCACCGTCACTCGTGGTCTGCGCGATGATCATCACAACGATCGAAGCACAGGAGACGAAAGCGTTCGCTTTCTACTTGCCGATTGGCCTCGAACCCGGCGACTACCGCGCCGTCGTGCGCTTCTCCTACGACGGCCGTGCGACGAACCGAACGTCGGATCCGTTCGCGGTCGTGGGATCCCCGCTCGTCGAGGGACCGGTCGTGACCGTGACTGCGTCAGCGGTCGCGCGCGGCGCTCAGGCGCCGGTCTCGCTCACGAACCCGCATCCGGTCCCATTCGGCTTCAATCTCTGTTCTGACGGCCGCCTCCAACGGCGGATCGGTGACGATTGGGTCCTCCTGCCGGAACCATTCTGGATCTGCGTCGATGTGCAGTACCTGATCGACGTCGGCGGGAACTGGAGCGGCACCTATCCCGCACTGTCCGACACGGTCCGCGGCACGTATCGCCTCCGCGTGCGCTTCCGACAGCTGGGCGGGCTCGGTCTGGACGCATTCTCGTACTCGAACAGCTTCACCGTCGAGTGACACCCTCCGTGTGCTCCACGCCGCGGCGCTGTCCACCGGATAGCGTCGCGGCTACGTTTCGCGCATGTCGATGCGCGAGAAACTCCAGCACCTCGAGCGCCTGCGCGCCGAGTCCGAACTGGGTGGCGGCGCCGACCGCCTGAAGCAGCAGCACGCGAAAGGGAAGCTCTCGGCCCGCGAACGGCTCGACGTGCTCCTCGACGAAGGGTCCTTCGTCGAACTCGACCGCTTCGTCACCCATCGTTCGACCGCCTTCGGCCTCGACCAGCAGCGCCCCTACGGCGACGGCGTGGTCACCGGCTACGGCCGGATCGAGGGTCGACTCGTCTATGTCTTCTCGCAGGACTTCACGGTGTTCGGCGGCTCACTCGCCGAGGCGCACGCGGGGAAGATCTGCAAGGTGATGGACCTCGCGGTGCAGAACGGCGCTCCCGTGATCGGACTCAATGACTCGGGCGGAGCGCGCATCCAGGAAGGCGTCGTCTCCCTCGGCGGCTACGCCGACATCTTCCTCCGCAACACGCTCGCCTCGGGCGTCGTGCCGCAGATCTCGGCGATCCTCGGCCCCTGCGCCGGCGGCGCCGTCTACTCGCCGGCGATCACCGACTTCGTCTGGATGGTGCAGGGCACCTCGTACATGTTCGTCACCGGGCCCAATGTCGTGAAGACGGTGACGCACGAGGACGTCACGATGGAGGCCTTGGGGGGCGCCGAGGCGCACGCTGGCACCTCTGGCGTCGCGCATTTCGCCGTCGACTCCGAACTGCACTGTCTCGAGGGGATCCGAAAGCTCCTGCGGTTCTTGCCATCGAACAACGTCGACCCGGCGCCGCGCGGCGCAGGAACCGATCCCATTGATCGCAAGGACGAGGCGCTCCTCGACCTCGTCCCCGACAACGCGAACAAGCCCTACGACATGCACGACGTGCTCAAGCACGTCGTCGATGACGGCGAGTTCTTCGAGGTGCATCGCGACTTCGCGCAGAACATCCTCTGCGGCTTCGCGCACCTGGGCGGCTTCTCGGTCGGCATCGTCGCCAACCAACCAGCCGTCCTCGCCGGGGTCCTCGACATCAATGCCAGCGTGAAGGCCGCGCGGTTCATCCGGTTCTGCGACGCGTTCAACATCCCGATCGTGACGTTCGAGGATGTGCCGGGATTCCTACCCGGCGTCGCGCAGGAGCACGGCGGGATCATCAAGCACGGCGCCAAGCTCCTCTACGCCTATTGCGAAGCGACGGTCCCGAAACTCACCGTGATCACGCGAAAGGCGTACGGCGGCGCGTACGACGTGATGAGCTCGAAGCACATCCGCGGCGACCTGAACCTCGCCTGGCCCTCGGCCGAGATCGCGGTGATGGGCGCGAAGGGCGCGGTGGAGATCCTCTTCAAGAAGGAGATCGCCGACGCTGCCGACCCGCAGGCAGCGATGGACGCCCGCGTCGCCGACTACTCCGAGAAGTTCGCCAACCCCTACGAGGCGGCGAGTCGCGGCTACGTGGATGACGTGATCGATCCCCGCGATACCCGCCCGCGGTTGATCGACGGACTCCGGACCCTCCAGACGAAGCGGACGAAGAACCCGGCCAAGAAGCACGGGTGCATCCCGCTGTGATCCGGAAGGTGGTGGTCGCCAACCGCGGCGAGATCGCGCTGCGGATCGTTCGCGCGTGCCAGGAGCTCGGCATCCGTTCCGTCGCCGTGTACTCCGACGCTGACGCCCACGCGCCCCACGTGCGCGAGGCCGACGAGGCGGTGCGCCTCGGTCCCGCGCCCGCGTCGGAGAGCTATCTGCGCGGGGACCTCATCGTCGATGCCGCCAAGCGACTCGGCGCCGACGCCGTCCATCCGGGCTATGGCTTCCTCGCCGAACGAGAACACTTCGCGCGCGCGGTGCGCGACGCGGGGCTCGTCTGGGTCGGCCCGCCCGCCGAGGCGATCGCGGCGATGGGTTCGAAGACGGCCGCCCGCACCCACGCGATCAGTGCTGGCACGCCAGTCGTACCGGGGACGACGGAGCCACTCAAGGACGCGACGGAAGCCGCGAAGGTCGCCGAGACGTTCGGGTATCCGGTGCTGCTCAAGGCGGCAGCGGGCGGTGGTGGAAAGGGGATGCGCCTGGTGCGCGCCTCATCCGAGATCGCGTCGGCCCTCGCCTCGGCGCAACGCGAGTCGCTCAAGGCATTCGGTGACGACGCGATCTACGTCGAGAAGTACATCGAGGGGCCGCGGCACGTCGAGATCCAGGTGCTCGCCGACAGCCACGGCAACTGTATCTCGCTCGGGGAGCGCGAGTGCTCGATCCAGCGGCGCCATCAGAAGATGATCGAGGAGGCGCCGAGCGTCGCGGTCACGCCGGAGCTGCGCGCGCGGATGGGCGCGGCTGCGGTCGCCGCCGCGAAGGCGGTCGGGTACGTCAACGCTGGCACCTGCGAGTTCCTCCTCGAGCCGGGCGGTGCCTTCTACTTCCTCGAGATGAACACGCGGATCCAGGTCGAACATCCGGTGACCGAGCTCGTCACCGGTCTCGACCTCGTGCAGTGGCAGCTGCGTATCGCGTCGGGGGAACGGCTGCCCTTCGCCGAAGCGCCTTCACCGAAGGGCTGGGCGATCGAGTGCCGGATCACGAGCGAGGATCCGGCGAATGGATTCCTTCCCTCCGCCGGCCGCATCACCTATCTCCACCTGCCGAGCGGGCCGGGCGTTCGCTGGGACGGCGGGATCGAAACGGGCAGTGAGGTCGGTCTCTCCTATGATCCGATGCTCGGCAAGCTCATCACGTTCGGTTCGACGCGCGACGAGGCGATCGCTCGGATGGAACGGGCGCTGCGCGAACTGGTGATCGAAGGGGTCGAGACCTCGCGCGAGTTCCACCTGCGGGTGATGGCCGATTCGGAGTATCGAAGTGGCGCGGTCGACATCCAGTGGCTCGAGTCGCGCCTCCCGTCGTTGCTCGCGACGCGCCCGCCCGCCGAGACCGTGCGGGCCGTCGCGATCGCCGCGGCCCTGCTCGCTGATCGCGACCGGACCGGGCGACGGCCCGGGGCCCGCCGAGATGCGGGGGCGAACAGCGGGTTGACCCTCTGGGCCGCGACTGCGCGCCGCGAGGCACTGAGGGACGGATGAGCGTCACCGAACTCGTGATCGACTCGCTCGCCGCGGGCGGCGACGGAGTGGCCCGCGCCGACGGACTCGTCGTCTTCGTTCCGCGGACGGCGCCGGGAGACCTCGTCGAAGCGGAGGTGCGTGTGCAGGGGCGGGTCGGCCGCGGACGGTTGATGCGGGTGCTGCGCGGCGGACCATCGCGCGTCGATGCGCGCTGTGCGCACTACGCGCCCCCCGACCGATGCGGTGGTTGCCAGTGGCAGCACGTCGGGATCGACGAACAGCGACGCGCGAAGGCGCAGATGGTCCGTGATGCCTTTGCCCGGATCGCGAAGCGCGAGGTCGCGCTCCCGACGATCGAGGGGGGCGATCCCTGGCGCTACCGGCGGGCGCTGACGCTCGCGATCCGGCGGGAGGGGGGCCGAGTGTGGGCCGGTCTTCGCGCCTTCGACGATCCCGAGGCGGTGTTCGACCTCGCCGACTGCGACATCACTGACGCCCGCGTCGTGGAGACCTGGCGGGAGATCCTGCGCGCCGAGCGATCACTCCCGGCGGGACCGCGTCTCCGCGGAACCGTGCGATTCCTCGACGGCCGCGCCCTGTTCACGCTCGAGGGGGGCGAGGAGTGGCCAGCGATCGATGCGTTCCTCCAGGCGGTCCCCTCGGTGGCCGCGGTCTGGTGGCAGGGCGAAGGGAAGCGCAGGCGACTCGTCGCCGATCGGCGGGACGCGGCCCTCCCCGGGGCGTCCTTCGCTCAAGTGAACGAGGACCTCGCCACCGCGCTGCAGGACCACGTCATCGCGCTGGCCCTCGCGCACTCACCGCAGCGGGCGATCGATGCGTACAGCGGCTCAGGTGATGTCGCGGTCCGCCTGCAGGCGGCCGGGGTGCAGGTGGCGGCGGTGGAACTCGACGAGGAGGCATCGGCGTTCGCGGCGACGCGCCTCACGGCGCCGTCGCGAGCGATCACCGCTCGGGTCGAGGACCTGCTCGCGCGACTCCTTCCGGCTGATGTCGTGATCCTCAATCCGCCGCGGGCCGGCGTCGATGCGCGCGTGACGGCGACGCTCACGAACGCGACGCCCCGACCGAAGGCGATCCTCTACGTGAGCTGCGACGCGGCAACGCTCGCCCGCGACGTCGCGCGGCTCGACGGGTGGACGGTGCGCTCGCTCACCTGCTTCGACCTCTTCCCGCAGACGGCGCACGTCGAGACGGTGTGTGAACTGATCCCGGCGGTCGCGTGAGGTACCTCGTCGACATCGCCGGCGAACGGATCGAGGTCGACCTCGACGGCGAGGAGGCGGTCGTCAGCGGCCAGCGCTTCGCCGTGCATCTCGCCGAGGTCGAGGGAACACCGGTGCGCCTCGTGACGATCGGCACGGCGCAGCATCGCGTCGTGGCGCGTCACGGCGATGCGCGCGGCCGGTACTCCCTCTCCCTCGACGGGTGGCGATTCCCGGTCGAGGCGCTCGATGAGCGGACCCGCGCGATCCGCGACCTCTCCGGCGGGTCGGCGAAGGCCATCGGTCCGGCGCCCGTCGTCGCGCCGATGCCCGGCCTCATCGTGCGCGTGGCCGTCGCGGTCGGGGACCAAGTCGTCGCCGGCCAAGGGCTCGTGATGATGGAAGCGATGAAGATGGAGAACGAACTGCGCGCGCCGGGCGCCGGCGTGGTGCGCGCGATCAACGTGGTCGTCGGTCAGGCGGTCGAGAAGGGGACGCGGCTCGTCGAGTTCGAGAGCGACTAGACTCGGGGACCGCTCATCGCGGTCTCCTCGCCCAGCCCGTCGCGCACACGCTTGACGAGGTCGTGGAACGAGAAGGGCTTGGCCAGCAGGTTGTGCGGCCCCCACGGCGCCTCGACGCCCTCGAGATCATCCGCATCCCACTCCATGTGCCCTGACATGCAGACCACCGGCAGCCGGGGGCGGCGCGCACGGAGGCGGCGCACGAACTCGCGGCCGTCCATCCCCGGCATCACCATATCGGTCACCACCAGATCGACCCGCCACTCGCGCGCGTCGAGCAGCGCGAGCGCTTCGATCGCCGACGGAGCCGCGAGGACCTCATAGCCGTAGCGCTCGAGGAAGCGCTCGGTCGCTCGGCGCAGCGTGACCTCGTCGTCGACCACCAGCACGATCGGGCGCCCGGTGACCGGCGCGGGCTCGTCGACTTGCGCGACGGGGATGGGCTCGACGTCGGGTGACGAGAGCGGGAGGAGCACGCGCATCGTGGTGCCGGCGCCCGGCGCGCTGTCGGCGATCACCTGTCCGCCGAGGGCGCGCACGATCCCGCGCACCGTCGTCAGTCCCAACCCCGTGCCGAGGCCACTCGGCTTCGTCGTGAAGAAGGGCTCGAAGAGATTTGCGAGCGTGTTGTCGTCCATCCCGACGCCGGTGTCGCGCACGAGGAGATCGGCCCAGCGACCGGGGAGCACGCCCGGCGTCCGAGCCAGCTCTCCAGGCCGCACCGTGAGGGCTCGGGTCTGGATCCGCACCGTGCCGCCCTCGGGCATCGCGTCCCTCGCGTTGATCGCGAGGTTCATCAGGATCTGCTCGATCTGGCCCTCCGCCGTCCGCACCCAGAGATCGTCGGGTCCGAGGTCGAGCTCCATCTCCACCTGGCCCACGAGGAGGCGGCGCAGCATCGGCTCCATCCCCTTCAGCACGGTGCCGAGCGCCTGCGTGTGGAGCTGGCCGACTTCCGGCCGGCTGAACGAGAGGAGACGGCGGGTGAGCACCGCCCCGCGCTGCGCCGTCTGCTCGATCTCACGCAGGTCGGCGGCGCGTTCATCCTCCGGCGGCAGTCCCTCGTGCACGAGTTGCGCGTGGGTGATGATCGCCGCCAGGATGTTGTTGAAATCGTGTGCGATGCCGCCGGCGAGTCGCCCGACGGCCTCGAGCTTCTGCGCCTGGCGCAACTGCTGCTCGAGACGCACTCGTTCGGTGACGTTGCGCGTATTGAGCACCAGCGATCGACTGGCGTCGTCCCCCGCGACGTCCGACACGACGCTCTCGACGTCGTGCCAGCGGTCGGCGCGCCCCATCCGCCAGCGGAGGGCCGCATTCCGCGCGAACGGCTCGCCCGCATTCGCCAGGAAGACGGCGAGTCGGTCACGGTCCTCCGGGTGCGCGAGGTCACCCACCTTTCGTCCGACGAGAAGGGCGGGGATCGCACCGGCGAGCTCTCCCGCCGAGGGAGACGCCCACTGGATCACGTGCTCGACCGAGAGCTGGAGGATCGCGTCGGAGGAGCGCTGCACGAGAGACCGGAAGCGGGCGTCGGCGGCGACACGCTCCCGCGCGAGACGCACGGTCTGGAGCCGCACGAGGTGCTGCCGAAGGAGGACGAGGACGATCAGGATCGTCATCCCCGTGACCTGGAACGCGAGGTGCTGCGGAACGTGTGCCGGGTTCCACGCGAGGGCCAGGGTCGGGATCACCGCCGCCATGATCGCGAGCGGTGCGACGATGTGTCGACCTTCGCGGATCGAGGTCAGCGGCTCGTCGTCGCTCGGTGGCATCTTCCGCTGCCGGTCGAGCGCGAGGATGATCACCCCGAACCCGATCGCGACGAGCACGTCGAGGAGTCCTCCATTCTGCCAGGTGCCGCGCTGGATCTCCTGGTCATACTGGAGGTCGACCAGCGCGACCAAAGCGAATCCGAGCGTGAGGACGCCGAGGGCGTCGCGCGCGATCCCGTGCGGCCGTCGGAACCAGGCCACGGCTGCCAGGAAGACGGCAAGGAGGTCCGCGCAGAGATAGAGCAGGAAGAGCCAGCGCAGGGAGCCGAGTCGCTCCGCCACGAAGGGATTGCCCTGCGCGATGAACTCGGTGGCGAGCAGGAATCCGGCGAGGACGATCACCCCGGCATCGAGCCAGTCCGCCGCGCGTTCGGTGTCCTTCCTCAGTCGGGCGAGGAACCAGAGCCCGGAGAGCATCAGGATCGCCTGCGGCACGGCGAGGCCGAGGCGGAGGGCGCCCGGCAGGACGCTCCCGCCGCCGGGGATGATCCGGAGGAGATTCGCGAGCGCAGCCACCAAGAACGACGCGCCGAAGAGGTTCCAGGCGAATCGGGCTGCGGGATCGCTCGTCGACTGCCGCGCGATCGCAAGGGCGCAGAGCGCGACGCCGAGCCGGAACGGGAGCATCGCGGCGTCGTCGACGATCCGCTCCCACCGCGTCTCGAGCGGGGATGCGAGTGCACTCCAGACGGCGTAGAGTGCGACGCCGATGAGGACCGACCGGGCCACCGGACCGGCGGTCAGGAGGCCCAGTCGTCCGCGAGCGGAGCCGTCGGCAGCGTGGTACACGACTGGAATGTATCCGCCCCCGTTGCCGACCGATCGATCGGTGCCGCGTCCTCTCAGATCGCGGTAGGGCTTCCCTTGACCCAACCCCTTGAGCCGTCTATCCTTCGAGTCTGTTGAAAAACGCCCGTTGGGCGGCCGAGACCCGGGTTGCATCCCGCACCGGTGAGGCGCAGGACCTCTCGTTCCAGACTCACGCTAATGAGGACGACGTACACGGCCACCCCGGCCGACATCGAACATAAGTGGTTCGTTGTCGACGCCGATGGGATGGTCCTGGGCCGCCTCGCGACCGAGATCGCGAAGATCATCCGCGGCAAGCACAAGGCGATGTTCACCCCGCATATGGACACCGGGGACAACGTCATCGTCATCAACGCCTCGAAGGTGAAGGTCACGGGCCGCAAGGCGGAGCAGAAGAACTACTTCCGCCACACCGGCTACATGGGCCACGAGCTCTACACGCCGTTCGCGTCGATGCTCGCGAAGCACCCGGAGCGCGTGATCGAGAAGGCCGTCTTCGGGATGCTCCCGAAGACCGCGCTCGGCCGCCAGAAGCTGCGGCTCCGCTTGCGCGTCTATGCCGACGCGAAGCATCCGCACGCCGCGCAGCTGCCCGAGACGCTCACCTTCCCGAAGGCCGAGGCCAAGTAAATGGCGGAGACTCAGATGACCCACACCGTCGGCCGCCGCAAGGAGGCCGTCTGCCGTGTGTTCCTCGTCCCCGGGTCGGGGAAGTGGAGCCTCAACGGGCGCACGCTCGGGGATTACTTCCCGCGCGCGGCGCTGGTGACGGCGATCCAGCAGCCCTTCACGGTGACCGACACGCTCGGCAGCTATGACGTCCAGGCGAATCTCACGGGAGGAGGGCAGACCGGTCAGGCCGGCGCGCTCCGCCTTGCGATCGCGCGGGCGCTCGTGAAGATCGATGAGACGTACCGTCGGAAGCTCCGCGACCTCGGGCTCCTCACGCGCGATGCCCGCGCGGTCGAGCGCAAGAAGCCGGGCCGTCCGAAGGCACGCAAGCGGTTCCAGTTCAGCAAGCGGTAGTCGAACGACAGATGTGAGATGGGAGATGGGAGATGTGAGGGCACGGCACTGTCGGACCTCACTTCTCCCCTCTCACTTCTCCCCTCTGCATCTCACAGCCGCTCCGAGCTGCCCACTGGTGCCACGCCAAGATGGCCGGCGCGGCGGTGGAAGGCGACGACGAGCGGCGACGGCCACACAAAACCTCAGCTCCAGGTCCAACACGATGTCCCAGCCCTCGCTCGACGAACTCCTCAAGGCCGGTGTCCATTTCGGACACCAGACCCGCCGGTGGAATCCCAAGATGCGCCGCTTCATCTTCGCGGAGCGCAACGGGATCCACATCATCGACCTCCAGAAGACGCTCAAGCAGATCGAGCTCGCGCAGCAGCTCGCGCGCGAGGTCGTGCTCCGCGGCGAGAACGTCCTCTTCGTCTGCACCAAGCGCCAACTCGCCCAGATCGTGTCGGGTGAGGCCGAGCGCGCCGGCGCGCTCTTCGTCACCGAGCGGTGGCTGGGTGGGCTCCTGACGAACTTCTCGACCGTCAAGAAGCAGATCCGGAAGCTCAAGGATCTCGAGGCTGGGTCCGAGGCGGGCGGCACCTTCGAGAACTACACGAAGAAGGAAGCGCTGATGATGACCCGTCAGCGTGACAAACTCGCGAAGAACCTCTCCGGCATCAAGGCGATGGGACGGCTCCCGGGCCTCCTCTTCATCGTCGACGCGAAGAAGGAGCGGATCGCGGTCGACGAGGCGAACAAGCTCGGCATCCCGATCATCGCGATCTGCGACACGAACAGCGACCCCGATCTCATCACCGTCCCGATCGCCGGGAACGACGACGCGATCCGCTCGGTCGAGCTGCTGACCGGCGCGGTGGCGGGCGCGATCTCCGAGGCGCGGCGCGAGGCGCCGGTGCGCACCGAGGTCGAGGAGTCGGGCGAGTCGACCACGTGGTCGTCGGAGCGCGGGACGGAGAAGGAGAGCGACGAGGACCGTCGCCGCAAGCGCCGTCCGCGCCGCCGTCGTGCCAAGCCGGAAGCGATCGCCGCGCGCCTCAAGGGGCCGACCGACGCTCCCGAGGCGAGCGAGCCCGAAGGCGAGGATGCCGCCGAGTGAGCGTCACTCGGTAGTGTCACGGGAGACGTCGCGCTAACTTTCCGATCGCCGCCGCAGGAGACCAAGGGCTCCCGGCGGCGATCTCACAATGACGGTTCGAGGAACACGAGAAACCGATGGCTGCCACACAGATCAGTGCCAAGGATGTCGCCGAACTCCGCGCCCGTACCGGCGCCGGGATGATGGATTGCAAGAAGGCCCTCGAGGAGACAGGGGGCGATATGGACGCCGCGATCGACCTCCTCCGGAAGAAGGGGATGGCCAAGGCCGACAAGCGCGCCGACCGCTCCGCCTCCGAAGGGCAGATCGTCACCTGGGTCAGCCCCGACGCCACCGTCGGTGCGATGATCGAACTCAACTGCGAGACCGACTTCGTCGGTCGCAACGACGAGTTCGTCGCAGTCGCGCGCCAGCTGGCCGAGCACGTCGGGCAGGATGAGGCCGTGGACGGACTCGTCGCGGTCGGCGCCGATGGTGCCTACCTCGCGACCCCGTGGTCGGCCGACCGGTCGCGCACGGTCGGCGAGGTCGTGAAGGCCGCCTCCGCCAAGACGGGGGAGAAGGTCGAACTGCGCCGCGTCGCCCGCTACAAGTCCGCGGGCGTGGTCGGGTCGTACCTGCACTTCAACGGCAAGGCGGGCGTGATGGCCGAGGTCGCGGGAGGGAAGGGGGACCAGGCGTTGCAGCTGGGCAAGCAGGTCGCCGAGCACATCACCGCCGGCGTGCCGGTCGTCGCCCTCGCGGTCGACAAGGAGGGTGTGGATCCGACCTTCGTCGAACGGGAGCGCGGCATCTTCATCGCGCAGGCGATCGAGAGCGGCAAGCCCGAGGCGATCGCGCAGAAGATGGTCGAGGGTCGCATCGCCAAGCTGTACGGCGAGGTGACGCTGCTCGGTCAGCCCTGGGTCCGTGACGACAAGCAGACGATCGGCGATCTCGTGAAGGCGACCGCGAAGTCCGCGGGGCAGCCGCTCGCGGTGAAGCGTTTCGTGCGTTTCAAGATGGGCGAGGCCTGACCACACCCGCGCCGATGACGACGCTCAAGTACCCTCGGGTCCTGCTCAAACTCTCCGGCGAGGCCCTCGCCGGGGAGAAGGGCTTCGGGTTCGACTTCGACACCCTGCGCGAGTTCGCGCGGCAGGTGAAGGGGATCGCCGACCTCGGCGCGCAGATCGGGCTCGTGATCGGCGGCGGCAACATCGTCCGTGGCGCGCAGTTCTCGAAGCTGGGCATGGACCGCGTCGGCAGCGACTACATGGGAATGCTCGGAACCGTCATCAACGCGCTCGCGGTGCAGGATGTTCTCGAGCGCGCCGGCGTCGAGACGCGAGTAATGACGGCGATCACGATGGAACAGATCGCCGAGCCGTTCATTCGTCGCCGCGCCCTCCGGCACTTTGAGAAAGGCCGCGTGTGCATCTTTGCCGGCGGCACCGGAAACCCATATTTCTCGACCGATACGGCCGCTGCGCTTCGGGCGATTCAGACGAAATCACAGGTCATCATCAAGGCGACGAGCGTCGATGGCGTGTATTCTGCCGATCCAAAGAAAGATCCCGATGCGACGCTCTTCACCGAGATCAGCTATCGGGATGTCATGGTGAAGGAGCTTGGAGTGATGGACCAGACTGCCATCGCGCTCTGCAAGGAGAACAAGCTTCCGGT
>JANNKK010000084.1:0-12271 GCA_031396245.1 Gemmatimonadaceae bacterium | reverse complement strand
TCGACGAGGTGCGAGAGCTGTGGCGTCGTTCTGGCGGCACGACTGCCCGGCTCAACCAGGCCGACCTCGCGGCGTGGTACGCCGCGCAGCTCGCCAGCGCGCACGACCTCAACGGTTTCCGCAACGCCCCGTTGCTGTTCGACCGGAATGCGTTCGTCCCTCGTGCCGACCGGGAGAAATGGCTCGCGCTGCCGTCCGCGGTGATGATCCGCGACCGGTCGGTCGCGCTGCACTACGAGGTGGAGGAGCGGCCTGACGGCACCGCGGTCGGCGTCGCGCGCCTTCAGCTTCCCGAGAAGCTCGCGCGCACCCTGGTGGCCGAGGAGTTGCCACAGCTCGACCGGCCGCTGCGATTCGTGGTGACGCGCGGCCCACGCGGTGCGGTGCGGGCGGATTCGTTCGAGGCACTCGTGGACGCCCTCGATGAGCCGTTCACGCCGGACGAACGGAAGCAGCGACGTCAGCCCTTCCGCCGCCATCGCTGAGCCTTCGCGCGGTTCCCACAGGTGCCCATGTCGCACCACCGGCGGGTACGCGACCGGGTGACATCGACGAAGTGGCGTGGGCAGCGACGATCAGCGCAGCCGCGGAGCCGCAGCAGCTCGCCCCGCACGAGCGAGTCGACCGCCGACTCGACCACGGGGATCACGAGACCTCCGAAGGCGTCACCGACCGGCACGAAGCTGCGGACGTAGCCGCCGTCTGGCAGGGCCTCGACTCGCCGTGTCCCGACCGAACGGCCGAGGACCCGATTGATCTCCTCGAGAGCCGCTTCGCGGGCGCGTTCCCCCTGATCGGTGCGCCCGCGTTCGGCGAGGATGCGCAGCGCGGTGCGAACGCGTCTGGCCTCGACGAGCGCCGCCGTCGCGCCGGAGGGCTGGGCGAGGGAGCGTCGGACCAGTGCCGCTGCCCGCTCGGTGTCGATGATACGCGCCGCCTCGAGCCATCCGACATAGCGCTCGAAGGAGTCGATCGTGTCCACGCGCACGCCGAGACGCGCGTCGTCGGTGTTCACGAAGTCGAGCCAGAGCCGTCCACCGACGAAGACGAAGGCGGGGTTCTTTGGACGCCGGGGCGTCGTCATCACGCGAAGATAGCGCGCGGTCGGTAGATTCGGCGGATGCTCGACTCGGTGCGTCGCGTCGCGGTGGGTTCGGCGAACCCAGTGAAGCTCGCGGCGGTGCGCGCGGTGCTCGCGGCGGTCGCGCCCGGCGTGGCAGTGGACGCCCTCGCCGTCCCCAGCGGAGTCGCGGATCAGCCGTTCGGTGACGATGAGACGATCCGCGGTGCGCGGGAACGGGCGCTGGCCGCGCGGGTCGGTGTTGATGCGGATCTCGGCGTCGGACTCGAGGGCGGCGTCGTGGACTCGCCGACCGGGATGCGCACCTGCGCCTGGTGCGTCGTCGTGCATCGCGATGGCCGCGAAGGGATCGGCGGTTCGCTCGCGATGCCCCTCCCCGATGCGATCGCCACGATGATCCGCAACGGCGAGGAGCTCGGCCACGCGATGGACGCCCTTGTCGCCGAACGGGGAACGAAGCACGGCCGTGGCGCAGTCGGGATCCTCACCGACGGCCGGATCGACCGCCAGGCGGCGTACGAGGTGCTCGTCACGTACGCCCTCGCGCCCTTCCTGACTCCCGGGCTCTACGCCCGCTGAGCGGCGCCCCTACGCGTCGTACGGGCGCAGCACGAGCACCGGACGCCCTGCGGCGCGCACGAGCTTGTCGGCCACCGACCCGAGGAAGAGCCGGGAGAACCCTCGGCCCTGCGATGCGATCGCGATGCAGTCGGGATCGGTCGCCTTGACGTGATCGAGCAGGGCGCGCGTCGGGGAGAGATGCACGCGCAGGGAGGCGGTGACCTCGAGCCCGAGCTTACGGAGTCGGTCGGCGAGGAGGTCGAGTGCCTCCTTCGCGCGCGCCGACACAGTGTCGATGCCGAACGCATCGGGGGTCTCGGCGGCAAGCGTGGAGGCGACGTCGCCCGGGATGTAGGGCGCGATCACGCGGATCAGCTCGACCCGTGCCCCCAGCGCGACGGCGAGTTCGCCCGCCGCGGGCAGGATCGTCTCGGACCGGCCACTGCCGTCGAGCGTCACGAGGATCGATCGGGGAGCGAGTGGCGCGCCGCCGTGGGCGTCGTGCTCGGGGAGGGCGACCACCGGCCGGTGCGAGTGACGGATCACGTGATCGGTGACCGATCCGAGCCATCCCGGGGTGAACCCGCCCTCCCCGTGTGTCGTCATCACGATCAGGTCGGCGGCGAGCCGCTCGGCGGTGGCGGTGATCGCCGGCCCGGGACTCCCATCCTCGGCGTGCGCGAGGACGGGGAGACCCCATTCGTCGGCGAGGCGCTTCGCGATCGTCTGGGTGTCTTCGATCGCGCGTCGCCTGAGTGAGTCGTCGGCGGCGAGCATCTCGGTCGAGAGCAACGCTCCCTCGGCGGTGGCGGCGGTGATGGCGATCGAGACGTGCGACCTGATCAGATGAACGGCGCCGCCGGTGCGTCGTGCGAGATCGAGGGCGAAGGGGAGCGCGCGCTCGGCGAGGGTCGAACCATCGAGGGGGACGAGGATCGTGCGGAGCATGGTGGCCTCCTGCTGCAGGGAACGCGCGGGCATTTCCACACCCACCAGTGCCGAAGCTACCATTCAGGACTCGCGCCGAGCGTCAGTGTTCCCCTCATCCGCCGTCAGGTGACTGCCTCGTGAACCCGGACCTCCCGATCTTCCCCTTCGCGGTGCAGGAGCGCGTGCGTTGGAGCGATTGCGATCCGCTGGGGATCATCTACTACGGCACGTACATCCGTCTCTTCGAGGCAGCGGAGCACGAGATGTTCCGCGAGGCCGGCCTGCCCTATGAGGTGATGCGGGTGCAGCGGCACGTGCAGTTGCCGCGCAAGGCGTTCTCGGTCGAGTTCCATTCGCCGGCCGAGATGGATGAGTTGATGGAGATCCGGGTCGGCGTCTCCCGTCTCGGCGAGAGTGCGATCACGATGCGGTTCGAGGCCTTCCGCGCCGGGGACCTCGCCCATCGCGCGTCGGCGTCGCTCACGGTGGTGTGCGTGGACAAGGGGACGATCACGAAGCGGCCGCTCCCCGACTTCGTGAAGGAGGCCCTCAGGCGCTACCAGGTGCCGGCGGCGTCGCCTTCGCGACCCCCGGCGTAGTGCTGCGGCTCCGGGCCTCCATCGCCTTGCTCACGCGCTTCTGCAGGCGCTGCAGCCCGTCGTAGGCCGCGTACTTGAAGGCGTCGGAGAGGGTCGGGTAGTTGAAGACGCACTGGATGAAGTAGTCGAGCGTGCCGCCGAACTGCATCACGGCGGCGGGGATGTGGATGAGTTCGCAGGCTCCCTCGCCCAGGACACTCGCGCCGACGAGCTTCTGGTCGTCGGTGCGGAACACCAGCTTCACGAAGCCTTCGGTGTCGCCGATGATCTGGCCGCGCGGATTCTCGCGGAATGAGGCCTTCCCGATCTCGACGTTGATGCCCTGGGCGCGGGCATCATCCTCCCCCAGTCCGACGGTCGCGATCTCGGGAACGGTCCAGACGCCATAGGGGAGCACGGCCGAGACCTGCGTCTTGTACTTGAGGTCGAAGGCGTGGCACATCGCGACGCGCGCCTGCTCCATCGCGGCGCTCGCGAGGGCAGGGAAGCCGACCAGGTCGCCGGCCGCGTAGATGCGCGGATTGGCGGTGCGGAATCGGGGGTCCACTTGCACGAAGCCGCGCGCATTCGTCTTCACCCCGGCTACGTCGAGACCGAGGTCGTGCACGTTCCCCTCGCGGCCAGCGCAGTAGAGCACGCAATCGGCCACAAGCTCGCGTCCGTCGGAGAGCGTCACCGCGGCGATCTCGGCCTCGGTCTTCACCGTCTTCACCTCGGCGTCGAGCACGACCTGCACGCCGAGGCGTCGCGTCATCTCCTGGCGCAGGGCGTCGGAGAGGTCCGTGTCGAGCTGCATCAGGAGGCGGGAGCGGCTGTTGACGATCGTCACGCGCACGCCGAGTGCGGCAAAGATCCCGGCGTATTCGCAGCCGATCACGCCCCCGCCGATGACGACGAGTCGCTTCGGGATGGACGTGAGTGTCAGCACGTCGTCGCTGTCAACGACGAGCCGGCCGTCGAAGGGGATCTCGCTCGGGTGCACGGGCCGCGATCCGGTCGCGAGGAGGAAGATGTCGGCGGTGATCCGACGCGGCGGCTGCTTGTAGCGGGTGACCTCGATCGCGTCGGGCGAGACGAACTGCGCCTGGCCCTGGTCGCGCACGACCTTGTGGCGCTCGAGGTTCGCCTCGATCATCTGCCACGCCGCCTCGACGACGGTGCGCTCGCGGTGCATGAAGTCGCCGACCGTGATGTTCGACTTCACGCGGTACTCGACGCCGTAGAGGCCGCGCTGGCGGAGCCCGCTGAAGTAGAGGGCGGTCTCGCGCAGCGTCTTCGACGGGATCGTGCCGGTGTTGACCGCAGCGCCGCCGGGCTTCGGCGAGCGCTCGACGAGGCAGACCTTCTTGCCGAAATAGGCGGCTTGGGCGGCGCCCTTCTCGCCCGCCGGTCCGCCGCCGATGACACAGAGGTCGAAGTGGTCGCTCATCCGGCCCGAAGTTACGCGGGGTCCCGGCGGGGCGCGAGCGCGGCATCGCGCAGGAACCACGCGGTACCGGGCCAAGCCACGGGCCTTATCTTTCGCCGATGCCTCCCGAGTCCACCTACTTCCGGAAGGGATTCGGCCTCAAGACCGAGGTCCAAGACACGCTGACGGCCGACTTCGACGGCCATCTCGTGGACCTCCTCCTGGCCCGCGATCACACGCTCGTCGCCGGGCCGGTGACGATTCGATTGGCCAAGGAGTTCGGCTTCTGCTACGGGGTCGAGCGGGCGGTGGAGTACGCGTACCAGACCCGGGCGAAGTTCCCCGACCGCCGCATCTTCCTCGCCGGCGAGATCATCCACAATCCGCACGTCAACGCGAAGCTGCGGGATATGGGGATCGTCTTCCTCAAGCCGAGCGACACGGGATTCGACTACTCGCAGGTCGACCCCGCGGATGTCGTGATCCTTCCGGCCTTCGGCGTCACGATCCACGACTTCGAGACGCTGCGCAAGATCGGCTGCGTGATGGTCGACACCACCTGCGGGTCGGTGTTGAACGTGTGGAAGCGCGTGGAAGCGTACGCGCGGGACGGCTTCACATCGCTGATCCACGGCAAGTATTACCACGAGGAGACGCGGGCGACCGCGTCGCAGGCCGAGAAGTACCCGGCTGGTACCTATCTCGTGGTGCGCGACATGCGCCAGGCCGAGGATGTGGTGGCGTACATCGAGGGGCGGTTCACCGGCGGGCGCGACGCCTTCGTCGCCGCGTACGCGCACGCGGCGAGTCCGCACTTCGATCCCGACGTCCATCTGCGCCGTGTCGGTGTCGCGAACCAGACGACGATGCTGGCCCGCGAGTCGCTGGCGATCGGCGAGGCGGTGGGCGCGGCAATGACCCGCGCGCACGGCGAGTCGTATCGGCTCGAGCAGTTCCGCACCTTCGACACGATCTGCAGCGCGACGCAGGACCGACAGGATGCGGTGAACGCGCTGCTCACCGAGCCGCTCGACCTGATGCTCGTGATCGGCGGCTACAACTCGAGCAACACGATCTCCCTCGCGGCACTCTGCGCCGAACGGGTCCGGACCTTCCACATCGAGGACGCGGCGGGGATCGATCCGGCGCGCGGCCTCGTGCGCCATCGCGACCTCGCCGACGGCAAGGAGGTCGAGACCGCCGGGTGGATGCCCGCCGAGGGTCCGGTGCGGATCGGACTCACCGCCGGTGCGAGCACGCCGAACAACAAGATCGGCGAGACGGTGGCGCGGGTGCTCGCGACGCGCGGCGTGGACGTCGCGGCGATCGGCTGAGGAGCGCGAGAGCGGTGGGGGAACGCGCGCGGGCCGCCCCGCTCGAGACCGAAGGGGATCCGGGCTTCATCGCCCTCGAGGGCGGGGATGCGCGGGTCGAGGTCGTGCCGCGTCACGGCGGGCGCATCCGGTCGCTCCACCTCTTTGGCCGCGAATGGCTGGTGCAATCGCCGAGCGGCGACGGACCGACGAGCGGAAGATCGCCCCTCGCTGGCGCCGGTTGGGACGAGTGCGCGCCGGCCGCCGGCGGCGGCACCGTTCCCGAATGGGTGAAGGGGATCGGCGGCCGACCGATCCCGGTGGGAGGCGAAGCGCGCCTGCAGTCGCCGGAGATCTCCCTGCACACCGACGCCGAGGGTCATCGGCTCAGCTGTCGGTGGCGAGGGGAGCGGCTCCCCTGGGTCCTCACGCGCACGCTGCTCGTGCGGCCCGATGGCGTGGTCGAGGCGCGCTATGAGGCGCTGACCAACGGCCCCCATCGACTTCCATTCCTCTGGAGCGCGAACTTGCTGATGCCGCTGCATGCCAGCACGCGCCTCCGCCTCCCCGAAGCGGGCCGATTCCGGATCGCCGGCGTCACCGGGGCCAAGGCGGTCGGTGGCGTGACCGAAGGGGACGGGAAGTGGCCGCGCCTTATGCTCGATGGCCGTTCGCGCGACCTCTCAACGCCCTGGTCGGTGCCGAAGAAGACGACGCTGACCGGATGGCTCGACCTCGCCGGCTCCCGCTCGATGATCCAGGTCGTGCAGGACGAGGCGCGCCTCTCGATCACCTGCGACGGGGCCGGCATCCCGTACTGCGGCGTGGTGATCGCGCGTGGCGGGAGCGGTGCGAACGCGCGGCGCAATCCCTTCGGGCGTCGCGACCCGCCGGTGCTCGCGCTCCGTCCCTCGCTCGGAGCTCCGGACCGTTACACCGAGGCGCTAGGCGACTGGCAGGCGATCACCTGGCTGGTCCCCGGCGAGCCGCGACGCTGGACCCTCACGATCCGCGCCGGCAACTGAACCGCTCCTTCCTCCAACCATACCGATTCGATGGAATGGCTCGCTGACCCTCAGATCCTGATCGGCCTGTTGACCCTCACCGCGCTCGAGCTGGTGCTGGGGATCGACAACATCATCTTCATCGCGATCCTCGCCTCGCGGCTGCCGGTGGCCGAGCAGCCGCGCGCGCGCAGCCTCGGCCTCACCGGCGCGCTGCTCACGCGGATCGTCTTCCTGCTCTCGATCACCTGGATCATGCGGCTCGAGCGGCCGCTCTTCACGGTGATGGGGAATGGATTCTCGGGACGCGACCTGATCCTCATCGTCGGCGGGCTCTTCCTCATCGGCAAGGCGACGTTCGAGGTCCACTCGAAGCTCGAGGGGAGCCACGAGCAGCACGACGTCAAGACGCGCGCGACGCTCTGGGGGGTCGTGAGCCAGATCATGGTGGTCGACATCATCTTCTCGATCGACTCCGTGATCACCGCCGTGGGGATGGTGCAGCAGGTGTGGGTGATGATCGTCGCCAACGTCCTCGCCCTGGGCGTGATGCTCTTCGCCTCGGGCCCGATCTCGAGCTATGTCGAGCGCCATCCGACGATCAAGATCCTCGCCCTCTCCTTCCTCGTGATGATCGGCGGGAACCTCCTCGTCGAAGGGTTCGGCTATCACATCCCGAAGGGGTACACCTACTTCGCGATGGCCTTCGCGATCGGCGTTGAGATGCTCAACATCCGGCTCCGGGCGAAGTCGGAGCCGGTGCATCTCCACGGACCCGGAGAGGCGTGACGCCCTCGCGCGCGGTCGAGACGCTGCTCGATGGCCTCGTGGATTACGCGGGGCTCTTCCCTCCCGCCGCGCTCCCGATGCGGGACGCCGCGGCGCGTTACGCCTCGTACCGCCGTGGACCGCATCGCCGGCTGCTGGGACGGTTCGTCGTCCCGGTGGCGCGGCTCGATGAGCTCGCGCTAGCCGCGCAGAGCGTGACCGGGTCGGAGGAGGAACCCTGGGCGCTGGCGGCGCTCGCTGGTGCCGCGGACGCCGAGGCCGTCGAGCGGTTCAACGCGATGCACGGCGCGAGGCTGCAGGTGGACACGATCGAAGCACGTGCCGAGGATGCGGAGACGATCGCCGCGCTCGCGGCCGCCTTCGACCCGACCTTCGCGATCTATGTCGAGGTGGACGTGCGACGCGACCCGATGCCGCTCGTGCGGGTGATCGCCGCGCAGGGCCTGCGCGCCAAGATGCGCACCGGCGGCGTGACCGCCGAGCTCTTCCCGCAGCCGGCGGAGATCACGCGATTCCTCATCGCCTGCATCGAGGCGAAGGTGAGATTCAAGGCGACGGCCGGGCTCCATCACCCGATCCGCGGCGAGTTCCCGCTCACTTACGCCGCCGACGGGCCGCGGGCGACTATGCACGGATTCCTCAATCTCTTCCTCGCCGCGCTGCTCCTGCGCGAGGGGGCGTCGCGCGATGAGGTGATGCCGTTGCTCGAGGAGCGCAACGGAGCTGCCATCGTCGCCGAGCCCGATGGGCTCCGGTGGCGTACCCTTCGCGTGACCACTGCCCAGGTGCGCGCCGCGCGCGCCGCCTTCGCCGGTTCCTTCGGATCCTGCTCGTTCGAGGAGCCGATCGAGGACCTCACTCGCCTCTCCCTCCTCTGACGATGCCACTCGACCCGACGCACGATCCGGCGACGCAGTCGTGGGTCGAATCGGCGAACGCTCCGCCGACCGACTTCCCGCTCCAGAACCTCCCCTTCGGCGTGTTCGAGCAGGGAGGCGACGCGCGCGTCGGCGTCGCGATCGGCGATCGCGTGCTCGACCTGCGCGCGGCGCGAGATGGCGGGCATTTCGATGGACTTGACCCCGCGCTCGCGCCGGCGGTGGGCCAGCGCACGCTCAACGCCCTGCTCGCGCTCGGCCGGCCGGCCCTCACCGCGCTTCGCGGTCGCGCACACCGGATGCTGAGCGCCGACACGCCGGAGGGTACTCGTGCTCGACGCGACGCGACCCTACTCCTTCGGATGTCCGACGTGACGATGCGGCTGCCCGTCGACATCGGCGACTACACCGATTTTTACGCGAGCATCGAGCACGCGACGAACGTCGGCGCGATGTTCCGGCCCGACAATCCCCTCCTGCCGAACTATCGTCACGTGCCGATCGGCTACCACGGCCGCGCGTCGTCGCTCGTGGTGAGTGGGACGGAGGTGCGCCGGCCGAACGGGCAAACGAGTGACGCGCCCGAGGGTCCGCCACGCTTCGGCCCGACCGAGCGACTCGACTACGAGCTCGAGGTGGGCGCGTTCGTCGCCGGCGCGAACGCACTCGGGACCGCGGTCCCGATCGCTGAAGCCGAGTCGCGGATCGCCGGGCTCGTACTCGTCAACGATTGGTCGGCGCGCGACGTGCAGGCCTGGGAGTACCAGCCACTCGGTCCCTTCCTCTCGAAGAGCTTCGCGACGACGCTCTCGCCGTGGCTCGTGACACTCGATGCGCTCGAGCCCTTCCGCGTGGCGGCGCGGGTGCGGGCATCCGGAGAACCGTCGCCGCTCCCTTATCTCGATGATCCGCGCGACCGCGATCGGGGCGGCGTGGACATCACGCTCGAGGTGTGGCTCCGCACACCGGCGATGCGCGCCGCCGCCTCACCGGCCGAGCGGCTGAGTCGCGGCTCCTTCGCCCGGATGTACTGGACCTTGGGTCAGATGCTCACGCACCACGCGAGCAACGGCTGCAACCTCCGCCCCGGTGACCTGCTCGCGAGCGGGACCGTCTCGGGCCCGGAGCGTGGCGAACGGGGCTGCCTCCTCGAGCTGGCGAAACGCGGCGCCGAACCGGTCCTGCTCACGAATGGCGAGCGCCGGTCGTTCCTCGCCGACGGGGATGAGCTCATCATCCGCGGGTCGTGCGAGCGACCGGGCGCGGCACGGATCGGATTCGGCGAATGCCGCGGCGTCGTGATGCCGGCGGCTGGATGACACTCTGATGACACCCTCACGTGAGGCAACGATGCGAGATCTGAAGCGAGTTGCGCTGGCCGCGGCCGTCGCCTTGACGGCGGTCGCTCCGACCGCGCGGGCGCAGAGCGGCAGCGACATCTACGTCGTCTCGTTCAACGAACTGGGCTCGCGGGTCTCCGTCGGTCGCCCCACGAACGTCACGCGCCGCGCTGGCTACGACAACCAGCCCTCCTTCACCGCCGATGGACGGGCGATGCTCTTCACCAGCATCCGCGAGGATGCGCAGGCTGACATCTGGCGAGTCCCGATCGGCGGCGGCGCCGCACAGAACCTCACGCGCACTCCCGAGAGCGAGTACTCGGCGACGACCGTGCCCGGCGGCGCCGCCTACTCGGTGATCCGGGTCGAACGCGATTCGACGCAACGGCTCTGGCGCTTCCCCTTCGACGGCACCGCCCCGTCGCTCGTGCTCACGGCGCTGCGGCCGGTGGGCTATCACGTCTGGGTCGGTGACGCGACGCTCGGCGCCTTCGTGCTCGGCGATCCGAATGCGCTCGTCGTCGTCGATGCGCGTACCGAGCGTGTGGACACCGTCGCGCGCAACATCGGTCGCGCGCTCGTGCGCTTCCCCGGCCGCGACGCCTTCACCTTCCTCGCCGTGGGGCGGGACACGAGCTGGGTCAGCGAAGTCGACGTCCGGACGCGCGAGGTGCGGCAGATCGCGGCCGCGCCGCCGCGTGCCGACTACCACCTCTGGACCCCGGGTGGCCGCCTGATCGCGGCGGGTGGCACACGCCTCTGGATCCTGGTCGACGGACGGTGGGACGTCCTCGCCGACTACGCCGAACTCGGCGTGAAGGGGATCACCCGCCTCGCCCTGAGCCCGACCGGGACGCACCTCGCCTTCGTCGCCGAGGATGGTGGCGCTCCCTGATGTCGCGCGTCACGCAAGCCTTCTCCGACCACTTCTCGGCGCACGCCGTCACGTATGCGACGTATCGCCCGCGGTACCCGATCGCTCTCTTCCATTGGCTCGCCCTCGCCGCGCCGGGGACGGCGCTCGCTTGGGACGCTGGGACCGGCAATGGGCAGGTGGCCCAAGGGCTGATCACGCGATTCTCGCGGGTGACCGGCACCGACGCGAGCGCCGAGCAGATCAAGAACGCCGTCCCGCATCCCCGCATCGCGTATGCCGTTGCGCAGTACGAGAGCGGCCTCCCTGACCGATCGGCGCAGCTCGTCACGGTCGGGCAGGCGCTGCATTGGTTCGACGCCGACGCCTTCTGCCGCGAGGCCCGGCGGGTGCTGCAGCCCCGCGGCGTCCTCGCGGCGTTCGCGTACGTGCACAGTCAGGTGACGGCCGACGTCGACGCGCTGGTGCGGCACCACCACGGCGTGACGCTCGGCCACTATTGGCCGGCGGAGCATCACCTCGTCCACGACGAGTACCGGTCGATCCCCCTGCCGATCGACGAGCTCGTGGCGCCCCCGTTCGAGCTCGAGGAGGACTGGACGCTCGCGCAGTACATCGGATTCCTGAGGTCGTGGTCGGGAACGCAGCGACTGATCGCCGCCCGGGGCGAGGAGCCGATCATCGCCTTCGAGCGGAGTCTCGCCGAAGCCTGGGGACCGGCGCCGCGACGGGCCGTCCGGTGGCCGATGTTCGTCCGCGCCGGGGAGATCCGCTGACGACCGCCGTACACTGACTTGCGCCCGACATATCGTTCGTTCAGAGTTCACGTCCCCTCACGCCAGTGCCCTGATGCCCAACAAAGCCCCGGCCCGCGTCTCGAAGCCGTCCGCCCATCCGGTGCGAGACGCGGCGGACGCGCTCTATCGGGCGGCGGGCGAGAGCTGCCACCAACACGGGCGGCTGACGAAGGTGCTGGGGCACGGCCTCGATGACCTCGAGCTCGAGGGAGTCGCCGAGGTCGTTGACCTCTGCGACCGGATCCTCGGGGGTGCAACGAAGCGCTACGAGGAGATCGCGGCGGTGGGGCGCGGGAAGGAATCGGAGGAGTGGTGGCACGCCGCGAACGCGCTCTGGATGGCGAGCCGCGAGTACTTTCGCCGGCGTGACGGGAGCGATGCGGTGGCGACCAAGCTCAAGAAGCACGGCGCCGACCAGCTGTCGGAGATCAATGTCGAATACGAGCTCGAGGCGTCCGCTCGGATGGCGCTGAAGCAGGCTATCGCGGGGTACGCAGGGATCCGCCCAGACTCCGCCTAGGCGTCCTCGACCTCGCTCCACGCGGCGAGCGCCGCGTCCAGCGCCGCGCGAGTGCGCGCGAGTTCCTGGTCCAACTTCCCGGCACGTCGCGCGTTCTCGGCGCTGCCGTCGTAGAGTGCCGAGTCGGCGAGTTCCCGCTCGAGTTCGGCCACTCGCGCCTCGTGACGCGCCACCGCG
>JANNKK010000265.1:0-58074 GCA_031396245.1 Gemmatimonadaceae bacterium | reverse complement strand
GCATGCACCTGACTCGGGACGAGCCCGAGCGACTCGGCGATCTGCGTGAGCGTGCCGGTCGCGCCGCAGAGATGGAGCGCGACGGCCACGTCAGCGGGGTGCAGTGCCAGAGCTCGCTGCATATTCTCTAGTCTAGAATATCATAACTTGCGGCACCACAAAGCAAATCAGCTCGCAGCCTACTTGGCGCGAGCCTCTCTGCGGTCAGCCAGCCAGCTCGCGAATCCACCGCCGATAAGGATTGCGAAGATCACGGCGAGCAGGACGTAGTTCGCACTCTCACCCAATACCGCCTTGATCCAACTCCCCGCGAGCATCTTCACGCCCACCAGCGCAAGCACCAGGGCCAGCGAGAGCTTCAGATACCGGAACCGCTGGATCAGCCCCGCCAATCCGAAGTAGAGCGACCGCAGGCAGAGGATCGCGAAGACGTTCGACGTGAAAACGAGGAACGGGTCCGCGGTGATCGCGAAGATCGCTGGGATCGAATCCACCGCGAAGATGAGATCGGTCGTCTCGACCAGCACGAGCGCGACCGCGAGCGGCGTGAGGAACCGGCGCCCGTTCAGTTCGACGACGAAATGGTGCTCGTGGAATCGGTCCGTCACCGGGAAATGCCGTCGCAGCCAGCGCGTCACCCACCCTTCCACCTCTTCCTCGTGCTCGGCCGGCTTCGAGAAGAGCATCCGCACGCCGGTCACGACGAGGAAAGCGCCGAAGACCAGGAGCACCCAATGGTAGCGGGCCACCAATTGCGCACCCACACCGATCATTGTGCCGCGCATCACCAACGCGCCGAGGATCCCCCAGAAGAGCACGCGATGCTGGTACATCAGCGGCACGCGGAGATGTTCGAAGATCAGCGCGATCACGAACACGTTGTCCATCGAGAGGCTCAGCTCGACGACGTATCCGGTGAGGAACTTCACCGCCGCGAGGTGTCCGTTGTTCCGCTGCCCATCGACCGCGTCGACCACCGAACCGAGTCCGAACCAGTGCGCGTCGTAGGCGAAGTACGTCAGCGCCGCGAAGGCGCACGCCATCACGACGGTGCCCGCGGTGAAGAACGAGGCCTCGCGCAACGTCGGCGCGTGCGCCCTCCGGTTGAAGACCCCGAGGTCGAGCGCGAGCACGATCGCGATGAAGAGGAGGAACCCGCTCCAGGCCCAGATCATGCTTGACGCTCCGCCGCGACCCACTCACCCCACGCGGGCTCGTCGACCCCGATCGTGAGTCGCGTCCCGGCGCGGGTCAGGGGCTGTGCGAGGAGTCCCGGTTCCTCGGTGAGCAGCGTGAACCACCGCTCGTCACTCAGGCGAGAGGCGCCTAGCCCCAGCTCGGCATATCGCTTGGCCGTGCGATCGATCAGTGCGGTCAAGCCGAAGCGCTGGACGAATCGTTGCAGTTCGCCTTTGCTCGCCGCGTGCTCCCTCAAGTCCACGAAGTGGACTCGGACGCGGCGTTCGCTCCAGAACCGGAGCGCCCGACGGGTTCCCTGATGTTTCTGCGTGCCGAAGACCTGCACTTCCACGCGTGCGCTCCCCGATATTGCTGGACCTCGCCCCGCCGACGGATGCCAGCGGGACATCGCGCGCAATCTACCGTGCCACCGCCCTCGATTCACCCGCCATTCCGTCCCGCCTGGTGGCTTCCCGGCGCACATCTACAGACGATGTGGGGGAAGCTCGCGCGGCGCGTGCCGCAGGCGCATGATCGCGTCGAGCGATGGGCCACGCCCGACGGGGACGAGGTCTCCGTTGCACGAGTCGACCCGCAGTCGAGTGGGGCGCCGACCCTCGCGATCCTGCACGGGCTCGAAGGCACGGTCCGATCGACCTATGCTCAGGGCCTGATGCATCAGGCGCGTCGGCGCGGCTGGGGTGCGGCGATGCTCGTCTGGCGCTCCTGCGACGGGCGCATCCCCGCGGTCCCGCGCCTGTACCACTCCGGTGAGACCACCGACGCCGATTTCTTCCTTCGCCGACTCGTTGCCGAGGCGCCCGGCCGGCCCCTGCTCGTCGTCGGCGTCTCCCTCGGCGCCAACGTCCTTCTCAAGTGGCTCGGTGAATCGGGTGAGAGCACGCCCCCCGAGCTTCGCGCCACCGCCGCGGTGTCGACCCCCTTCGACCTCGCTGCCGGGAGCCGATTCCTCGAGAGCGGCTTCTCGCGACTGTACGCCTGGCACTTCGTGCGTTCGCTGCGGCGGAAGGCGCGCGCCGCGTTGCGTCGACACCCCTCGCTCCCGATCGACCGCACTCGCCTCGACTCGGCACGCACCTTCTGGGAGTTCGACGACGCGGTCACCGCTCCAGTGCACGGATTCTCCGGTGCCGAGGACTATTACCGGAGATCGAGCTCGATCCATTGGCTCGGCCGGATCCGTGTCCCGACTCTCCTTCACTCGGCGGTCGATGACCCTTTCCTGCCGCCGCTCGTCCTCGAGGAGGTCCGGCGCATCGCGGTGGCCAATCCAGCGCTCCAAACGGCCTTCACCGAGAGCGGCGGGCACGTCGGCTGGGTAGCCGGACCTCCATTGCGTCCACGTTACGAAATGGAGTCCCGGGTCACGGATTGGCTCTGGACCCGTTAGATTCCTCATTGAGAGTCGTTCTCATCCTTATGACGCCGGACTGAGTGTGAGCCAGGCAGCGACCGAATTCCACGACGACATCATCTATCCGAACACGATCGCGTTCCTCGCGGTGCATCTCGCGCCACTGGGTGCCATCTGGTCCGGGGTGACGACCACGTCGATCCTGCTCGCGATCACGCTCTATGTCGTTCGGATGTTCGGCGTCACAGCCGGCTATCACCGCTACTTCTCGCACCGCTCCTTCAAGACCTCGCGATTCGGCCAGTTCCTCTTCGCCTTCCTCGCGATGAGCTCGGCCCAGAAGTCGGTGCTCTGGTGGGCGGCACTCCATCGTCACCACCACCTGCACTCGGATCAGGAAGAGGACGTGCACTCTCCCGTGCACCGCAGCTTCTTCTATTCGCACGTCGGCTGGATCTTCGACAAGAGGCACGACAAGACGCGCATCGACGACGTTCCGGATCTCGCGAAGTTCCCGGAGCTCCGCTTCCTCGACCGCTTCCAGTTGCTGCCGCCCTTCCTCCTCGCGATCGCCTGCTTCCTGATCGACGGCTGGTCGGGGCTCTTCGTCGGGTTCTTCGTGAGCACGGTGTTCCTCTACCACGGCACCTTCTTCATCAACTCGCTCGCACACGTGCACGGCTCGCAACGCTACGTGACCGGCGATGATTCGAGGAACAACTGGTGGCTCGCGATCATCACCCTCGGCGAGGGCTGGCACAACAATCACCACGCCTATCAGCGCTCCACGCGGCAGGGCTTCCGCTGGTATGAGATCGACATCACCTACTACGCCCTGACGGCGCTCTCCTGGACGGGGTTCGTCTGGGAGTTGGGTGAGCCGCCGGTCGAGATCGTGCGCAATGAGCGGCGCGTCGGCCGCGCCGTCCTCGAGCGCGTGGCGCGCCAGCTCGCTGAACAGTTCGCGGAGGGCCGGGTCGCCGCACAGGTCGCGAGTGCGCGCGGGGCCTTCCACGCGCACCCGAAGGTCCTCGAGCTCCGCGCGCGGCTCGCGGACGGACAGGCCCGCGCCGAGGAGGCGTGGCACGAGCTGCAGGAATACCTCCCGCATCTGCCGCATCTGCCATCTGCGGCCGAGATCCGCGCGCGGGCGCTCCAGCTCTATGCGGAATCCCCATCGACCGACGAGATCGTCGCGCGCGCCCGACAGGTGATCGCCGAGCGCTTCAGCGTCGCCCTCTTCCCGGAGCTCGCCCCGCAGCTGGCCTGAGATTCACGAACGGTCGGCGGACGCAGCACGTTTAGGGGGATGGCCCGGCGCCATCCCCCTTCTCACGTCCGTCTCGTTCGCTGTTCGGAGGCTCAACCAAATGGTTCGCAAGCTCTCGCTCGTCGCCCTCGCCCTCGCGGTCGGCGCCTGCACCATCCAGCGGGTCACGCCTGACCGGATCGACTCCACTCCAACGGGGGACGAGCACGCCGGCCACGAGATGGCCATGGCGCGCGGACCGTTCGTCGGCGACGAACTGGCGCAACAAGGGATGATCGCCCCCGGGGCAGCACAGGCGGCCGCGCGTCTCGCGGCCTCGACACGCCACGCCGAGTGGGTGATGGTGCCGGTCGCGGCGGGGAGCAGGGACTCGATCGCCGCGATCGTCGTCTACCCCGAGAGGCGCCAGAATGCCCCGGTCGTGGTCGTCGTTCACGAGATCTTCGGCCTCTCGGCCTGGGTCCGATCCGTTGCGGATCAGTTGGCGGCCGATGGATTCATCGCCATCGCCCCAGATCTCCTTTCCATCGAGCGCGGCGGCGCGACGACCGATTCGTTGCCATCCGCCGATGCGACGCGGATGATCCGCAACGTGACGCCTGACAAGATGAACGCGATGGTCGCCGCAGTCGCCCGCTATGCGATGGCGCTCCCGTCAGCGACCAAGAAGTACGGCGTCGTCGGTTATTGCTGGGGCGGCTCGGCCTCCTTCAATCACGCGGTGTATGGCGCGCCGGGGATGAGCGCCTCGGTCGTCTACTATGGCGCCGCCCCGGAGGCGACCGACCTCGCGAAGATCCGCGTTCCGGTACTCGGGCTCTACGGCGAGAACGACCAGCGCGTCAACTCGACGATCCCGCGCGCCGATTCGACGATGAAGGCGATCGGCGGCACCTACGTCTCACGCCTCTTCCCGGGTGCGGGCCACGGCTTCCTGCGTCAGCAGGACCAGCCCGCGAATGCCGAGGCGGCGAGGCAGGCGTGGCCCGAGACCATTGCGTGGTTCCGGAAGTACCTCAACTGACCCGCGCCGACGCCCAGCAGGAGAGCCACTCGGGCCAGTTGCCCGTCATCTCGAAGAAGTCGTCGAAGTAGACAAGTCCGAGTTCCTCCAACGCGGCGACGAACGCCTGCATCCCCGCGTCGTCGTGGATCGGCCCAACGGCAACGAGAGATCCCTCGACCTGAAACTCGTCGGCCGTGAGGTTGAGCCACCGATCGATCCCCTCACGGGTCAGTTGTGCACGCTCGAACGCTTCGCGGCGGATGAGGATGGTCGGGGCATTCGTGGCGAGCTTGAGCGGCATCGGCGCGTCGGGATGGGGTAGTGAACCAATAGATTACCGGCGTGAGCCACGTGGCGCAGCGCTTCGACGTGATCGTGATCGGCGGCGGACACGCGGGGACCGAGGCCGCCGTGGCCGCAGCGCGGCGCGGGGCCTGCGTCGCGCTGCTCTCGACCTCCCTGGAGACGATCGGCCAGCTCTCCTGCAATCCTGCCATCGGGGGCATCGCCAAGGGCACGGTCGTTCGCGAGCTCGATGCGCTCGGCGGAGTGATGGGACGGGCGATCGATCGCGCGACCATCCAGTTCCGCATGCTCAACCGGAGCATGGGCCCCGCGGTCTGGGCGCCGCGGGCACAGGCCGACCGCGACCTGTATCGTCGCGCGGTGCGTCGGCTGGTCGAGGCGCACCCGAACGTCGCGACGATCCAGGGAACCGCCGAGCGACTGGTGCTCGGCGCGAACGGGGCGGTCGCCGGCGTCGCACTGGCTGATGGTCCTCAACTCGGTGCGCGCGCGGTCGTCATCACCACCGGCACCTTCCTGCGTGGCCGGATCCACGTGGGCATCGGCTCCGTGACGAGTGGAGGGCGGGCCGGCGAGGCCGCGACCATCGCCCTCGCGGAACAGTTCACCGACCCCGGGATCACCACTGGTCGTTTCAAGACGGGAACGCCACCGCGCGTCGACGGACGAACGGTCGATCTCAGCCGCCTCGAATCCCAGCCGAGCGAGATCGAGGCGTTCGACTATTCCTGGTCCCACTTCTGGGACCGCCCGAGACGGACGGGCGCAACGACCAGACATCCTGAACAGCGCGAGTGCTGGATCACGTTCGTCGAGGACGCGGCAAAGCAAGTCGTGCGGCAGCGCCTCGCCGAGTCGGCAATGTACGGAGGCGCGATCGGCTCGCGCGGCCCGCGCTACTGCCCGAGCATCGAGGACAAGATCGTCCGATTCCCCGACGCCCCGCGTCACCAGCTCTTCCTCGAGCCTGAGGGGCTCGAGACCTCCGAGTTGTATGTGAACGGGCTCTCGACATCGCTTCCGGTCGACGCGCAGCGGGCGCTGATCCGAGCGATCCCGGGCCTGGAGCGGGCGGAGATGACCCGACCGGGCTACGCGATCAAGTACGACTACGTACCTCCGACCCAGCTCAGGCCGACCCTCGCGACCCGCGTCTGTGCCGGACTCTTCCTCGCCGGCCAGATCAATGGAAGCACTGGCTATGAGGAGGCAGCGGGGCAGGGGATCGTCGCCGGACTCAATGCCGCCGCCCACGCGCGCGAGCTCTCACCCGTCACCTTCGGCCGTGAGTCATCGTACATCGGCGTCCTCGTCGACGACCTCGTGACGCGAGGGGTGGATGAGCCGTACCGCCTCTTCACGTCACGCTCCGAGTTCCGGCTGACGGTCCGGCAGGACAACGCACTGCGCCGCCTGCACCAGATCGGCAGCGCACTCGAGCTCTACACCCCCGACGAGCGCCAGCGACTTGAGCGTCGCCTGCAGGACGAGGAGGCGGCCGGCGCGCTGGCGCGGACGACGTTGGTGGAGCCCGGCGTCGCCGCGACGGTGCTCACGGCGGCTGGAGAACGCGCCCTCTCGCGAGCGCTGCCAATCGCCGAGGTGGCGAAGCGGCAAAAAGTATCACTTGGCGACTTATTCTCGGCGGGAGGGTGGGGGCAGCACCTCGGCCGAGAGGCGGTGCTCAGCGCGGACCTCGAGATCAAGTACGCCGGCTGCCTCGTTCGGGAACGCCACGCCGCCGAACGCCTCCAGCGACTCGGCGGCCTGAGCCTGCCGGATGATGCACCCTATGACGGGATGCGCACGGTGAGTGTCGAGGCGCGTCAACAACTCGCGTCGCGGCGTCCCGCGACGCTCGCGCAGGCCGCCGGGATCCCGGGCGTCACGCCGGCGGACCGGCAGAATCTCGTCCTCGAGCTGGAGCGATGGCACCGCGCCTGATCGGGATCGTGATCCTCGCACTGGGCCTCCTGCCGCTCTCGAACTGGATCCCGGGCGGCGAGGTCGACGTCGAGTATGGCGCTCGGCTGCTCGACTGGGCGAACGGACTCGCCCTGTGCGCCGTCGTTGGAGTGCTCGCGTGGTACCTCGCCTCGCGGCGTGCACGTGAGACGTCCGCACCCTCGGTCGCCACCACTCCGACCTCCACAAATGACGGATGGCGCGTCGACCTCTCGGTCGCGCTCGTGGCCGTGTGCCTCTACGCGACCATCGCGCGACTGGTGTTCTCCGGTCGTCCCCTGCTGATCGACGAGATCGTTCAAGTGCTCCAGGCGCGATGGTATGCGGCGGGCCTGGTGAGCGTGCCGACGAGCGAGCCCCGCGAGTTCTACTCGATCCTCCATCTGGTCGATCTGGGAAGTCGGACCTTCTCGCAGTTCCCCGCCGGTGGACCGGCGATGCTCGCCGTTGGAAGCCTCGTCGGCGCAGAGTGGATGGTCGGTCCCGTCGCGGGGGGAGCGAGTGTCTTCCTCTTCGCCCGGTTGCTTCGGCAGCTGGAACCAGAAGCGGGTGCGGCGTGGCGACTCGCGACGACGGTCCTGTTCGCAGTCGCTCCGTTCGGCGCATTCATGTTCGGATCGCACATGAACCACGCGACGGTGCTGCCCTGGCTGCTGCTCGCCGTGCTCGGTCTCGCGTCTCTCGACCGCGATGTCGGATCGCATCGCGGCTGGGCACTCACCGTGGGGCTCGGGCTCGGTGTCGCGGCGACCATTCGCCCCGTTGATGCCGCCGCCTTCGCGCTGCCCGCTGCGATCTGGCTGCTCTGGCGCGCGCGGCGTGGTGGCCGCGCTGTCGGGGATCTCCTCCTCTCGGGCGTCGGTGTCTCACTCCCTCTGGCCGCACTCTTCTGGGTGAACGCTCAGACGACCGGCGAGCCCCTGCTCTTCGGCTACGACCAGCTCTGGGGATCCGGTCACTCATTGGGATTCCATCGATCGCCGTGGGGTCCGGAGCACACGCCCGCGCGGGGACTCGAACTGCTGAGTCTCTACCTGACGCGCCTTTCGGTCTACCTCTTCGAGTCTCCTTTCCCGGCGCTCGTCCCAGCCGCCGTCTCGCTCCTGCTCGCACGACATCTCCAGAGACTCGACCGCTATCTCCTCATCAGCGCCGGGATGTTGCTCGCCGGCTACGCCGCATACTGGCACGACGGCTTCTATCTCGGACCGCGGTTCGTCTTCCCGTTGCTTCCCGCGCTCGTGCTCTGGTCGGCGCGACTGCCCCGACTCCTGGCGAGCCGATTCACCTTCTCCGCGCCGGTGTGGACGGGGCTGCGCGTCGCACTCCTGAGCGGAGCGGCATACGCGCTGTACGCGACCCTGACCGTTCGAATGCCGCAGTACCGCAACGGGATGACGTCGATGCGAACGCCGATCGAGGCGCGGTCGGCGGCAGCCGGGGTCCACGATGCTCTGGTACTCGTGAAGGAGAGTTGGGGTGCTCGTCTCGTGGCCCGGATGTGGGCACTCGATGTCGGGCGGAGTGATGCGGAGGTGCTGTACCGCACGGCCGATGCCTGCAAGCTCGACCTCGCGGTGCGAGCGCTCGAGCGCCAAGGGGTGCGCGGAGTCGCGGCCCGTGATCGACTCGCGGTGCTTCGCGCGGACTCGGCGCTGTTGGTGAAGAGTCCGCTCTCGCCTGACTTCACCGAACGGATGCTCCCGGGATTCTCCTATCCGGTCGAGTGTCAACGCGAGATCGACCTGGACCGAGAGGGGTTCTCGCACCTCGCGCCGCTTCGGCTCGCCCGTGACGGGAACGTGTATGTGCGGTGGCTGCCCGGGCGTGAGTCCGAGATCGCGGCACAGTAT
The DNA here is from genome assembly GCA_031396245.1 of Gemmatimonadaceae bacterium. Lineage (GTDB taxonomy): Bacteria > Gemmatimonadota > Gemmatimonadetes > Gemmatimonadales > Gemmatimonadaceae > Pseudogemmatithrix. The sequence goes on along the minus strand of JANNKK010000265.1, from coordinate 49,120 downwards.
CCTGGGCGGGCAGTCTACCTCCTTGGCCGAGCCGGAAGCGAGGTCGAGTCCCCGCTCACGTGGACCCGACTGTCGCCCTAGAGCGGCCACTGGTATTCCGATGGTGTAGCTTGACGCACCGGTCGTCGTGGAACCGGCATTAGTTGCACTTTGCTACTAAACAAGAGGCTTCGATGATGCGAATCACATCGCGGGCACGGCGCGCTGCGTCCTTCCTTCTGGTGATGGGTGCCCCACATCTCTCGCTCGCGCAGTCGCCGGCTTCGGCCGCCGCGCCGCCGCGCATCGTGACCGCCGCGATCGAGGAGGTTGAGATCGCGCCTGATCGCGCCGTGCTCACTTTCAGCGTCGAGACCCGCGGGCGCACCGCCGCCGCCGCGGGTACCGAGAACGCCCGGATCCAGGCCGCAGTGCTCGACACATTGAGAAAGGTCGGCATCGCCTCGGCGCAGCTGAGGACGCAGGGAGTGAGTATCAGCCCTGAGTACGAGTACCCGCGCGAGGGCGGCCGCCCAACCGTCGTCGGCTATCAGGCGCAGAACAGCATTCAGGTGGAAGTCCGGCAGATCGCTCTGATCGGCACGGTCATCGACGCCGGACTCTCGCGGGGGGCCACGAACGTTGGCGGGCTCCGCTTCTTCGCGTCCAGCACGGAGGCGGCGACGCGCGAGGCCATGCGCCGGGCGGTGACTCGGGCTCGAGCCGACGCCGATGCGATCGCGGAAGCCGCCGGTGGGCGCATCGGCGGCCTCATCGAGATCCGGGCACACCCAGGTGCCTCTGGACCGGTGATGCCTGAGATGGTATCGACGATGGCAGTTCGAGGGCTGCAGAAGCTCGACACTCCAACCCCCATCGAATCAGGCGTATTGAAGGTCGTGGTGTCGATTGAGGCGTCTTTCACGTTCGTATCGAAGTAGCGCCCAAGACCGTTCCACGTGGAACGCACTCGAGCGCCGGCTGAGAGCCAGCCTCTTCGTTCCACGTGAAACATTTGCTCTGGTTGAGCGGGAGCCGAGCCCGTATATTCGCCGGCTCACTGGTTCCGCTCCAGCCCCAGCCAAAGACTTCGTGGCCCGGATCATCGCGATCGCCAACCAGAAGGGCGGTGTTGGCAAGACCACGACAGCGGTAAATCTCGGCGCCTCGCTGGCTGCCGCCGAGCAGCGAACTCTACTCGTGGACGGTGATCCCCAGGGAAACGCGACGAGTGGGATCGGACTCGCACGCGACGCGCTGCGAGATACCGTGTACGACGCGCTCCTCGATCCCACGCGGGTGGAAGATGCGATCGTCAAGCACGTCCAGTTCCGTCATCTCGATGTACTGCCTGCGACTCCGGATCTCGCGGGCGCCGAGATCGAGCTCGTTGAGATGGACGAGCGCGAACTCGCGATGCGACGTGCCCTCGAGCGCGTACGAGACAACTACGACTACATCCTCATCGACTGCCCGCCTTCGCTCGGACTCATCACAGTCAACATGCTCGCGGCGGCAGACGCGCTGCTCATTCCGTTGCAGTGCGAGTACTACGCACTCGAGGGGCTCTCTCAGCTCCTGAACACCGTGCACGTCCTCCAGCAGGGCGTGAATCCGTCGCTCGCGATAGACGGCGTTGTACTCACGATGTTCGATGCGCGACTCAATCTCTCGCGGCAGGTCGCAGCCGACGCGAAGGAGTACTTCGGGGCGAAGGTCTTCCAGTCGATCATCCCGCGAAACGTTCGCCTTGCCGAGGCGCCCAGCTTCGGGAAACCGATCATCCTGTACGATGTCGCGTCGGTTGGAGCGCAAGCGTATATGGGAGTCGCGCGCGAGTTAATTGAACTGCACACGAACAAACACCGAAAGTCGGTGGAGTCAGCCTGATTCCGGCGCTGTAATTATCTCACTTCGGTAAGGATTTATGCCGACCGATCGCGCAAAAAGACTTGGGAGGGGGCTCGAGGCGCTGCTGACGCGCGCCCCGAGTCGCGCCGATGGTCGGCTCGAAGTATCGACGCGTCGGGATGAGCAGGGAGCGACGCCGGGATCCACCTCGCCGTTGCGCTCGCTCCCCGTCTCACAGATCCAGCCGAATCCGTTGCAGCCACGCAAAGAGTTCAAGCCGGAGGAGCTCGCCGATCTCGAGTCGTCGCTCCGGGTGAATGGCCTCCTCCAACCCATCACGGTTCGCCCAAGCCCGCGCGGCAGTGGTTACGAGCTGATCGCCGGGGAGCGGCGGCTGCGCGCCGCGCAGCACCTCGGCTGGACCGAGATCCCCGCGATCGTACGCGATGTCGACGATCGCTTGCTGCTCTCACTCGCCCTGGTGGAGAATCTCCAACGCGCCGATCTCAATCCGATCGAAGAGGCGGAAGGGTATCAGCATCTCATCAAGGAGTTCTCGCTCACGCAACAAGAAGTCGCCGATGTCGTCGGGAAGGATCGGTCCACGGTGGCAAACACCCTTCGCCTGCTCGCGCTGCCCGCATCCGTGCGACGCCTGGTCTGGGACGGCAAGCTCACCGTCGGTCATGCGCGAGCCCTGCTGGGATTGGGTGACGAAGCGCGCATCGCGGAGGTGGCACGGGCCGCGGTGAGTGACGGGCTCTCGGTACGTGAGGTGGAGCGGCGGGTGCGCGAGGCGACGCGGCCCTCTGGCGTCAGTGGCGCGACCAAAGGAAGCGTCGTCGACGGGAGGAGCGCCGAGGTCCGGCGACTCGAGGATCGTCTACGAAAGCATCTGGGAACGGATGCCCGGATCATCCAATCCGGCAAGGAGCGTGGCGAGCTCCGGATCCCGTTCTACTCAGCCGACGACTTCGAGCGCGTGATCGAGCTGCTCTTGGGCAGCGGGCGTCTCGCGTGAGTCGCAACCCCACGCCGCGACCGATCAGGGCGTCGGGAGCCCGTGACGGGCACGGTCGCATCCTCGCACCGAAGGCCGGCGCTCTCTACGTGCACATGCACCGTGAGCACGGCCTGGCGCACCGCCACTATGTGCTGCGGGCGTGGCAGGTGCGGATCCTCGGGACCGCGCTCGCCCGACCGATGCTCGTCTTCTACGTAGCGGCGATCGCGCTCTGGGGATGGATGGCCCAGCGTGCCTTTCGCGTTCCACTCCTTCAGAACCAGATCACCGAGCTCACCCGAGACGCCAAGCGCCTCGACACGCTGACCGAACGACTGACTGAGTTGCAGGCGCGATACGAGCAGGTGCAGCGAATGCTCAGTGCGGCGAGTGCCGCGCGATCCGCTGGCAGTGACTCCATCCGTTCGAGGACCGACTCCACGCCGGCGACGCGTGGTATCGGCGGACGCTGACCAACGACCTCTTCAGGAGCTCCACGTGGCGATGTTCGGAAAGGACGAGACGGCAAGCAAGGCGACTGGTCGCTCAGGTAGTGAGGCGACACTGTCGATCATCTCAGCGGGCACCACGGTGACCGGTGACATCGAGTGCGGTGGAACACTCAAGGTCGAGGGACGGATCGACGGCAGCGTGCGACGTGCGCGCCAGGTGATGCTCGCGAAGGAGGGGTCGATCAATGGCGACGTCGTTGCGGCCGAAGTCGTCGTGGGCGGCGTGATCGAGGGAAGCGTGACGGCGTCGGATCGGCTTGAACTGCAGACGACGGCGGTCGTCAACGGGGACATCGCAACGAAGTCGATCGTGGTGATGGAAGGTGCGCGTATCAATGGTGGCGTGAAGATGTCCGAACTTGCCCTCGTCAGCCGTGGCGAAGAGGGTCGTGACTCCCGCGAGCCCAGGACTGCCCGTAAGTAGGACCACGAGCACGCCAGTGACGCGCCAGTGACAGATGTCGGCAGGTGCTTTCCACAGAAATTGTTGGCAACAACCGTATGTTTACTTTAACTCAGTAAGTGTTGCTGAATAACGCCTTAGACACTGGTACCTGCAGACGGATCAGCTCGGCCGTCATCTTTTTCCACACCTGCGCTGCGCTCCTCGTCGCGTGTGGAGGTGAGCGCCCACAAACCGTTGACAGCACAGCATTTCGCGTGGCGCTGCTGACTCCTGGGTCAATCTCTGATCAGGCGTGGAACGCCTCCGCCTTCCACGGGCTCGAGCGGATCCGGGACTCGCTCGGCGCTCAGGTGAGCCACGTGCAGACAAAGACGCCAGCGGAGTTCGATGAGAACTTCCGACAGTATGGCGACGCCGGGTTCGATCTCGTCTTCGGTCACGGCTTCGAGTTCCAAGATGCCGCCGCGCGCGTCGGACCCGCCTTCCCCGCCACCACCTACGTGACGACGGGCGGCTCGACGACCGGCGCGAACGTTGCCGCACTCTCCTTCGCGTTCGAGGAACCGTCGTACCTCGCAGGGATGGCCGCCGCGATGGTCTCCCGGAGCGGAGTGATCGGGGCGATCGGGGGGTCGGAGCTTCCTCCTGTGCGCACGAGTTTCGCGGCATTTGCGGCCGGTGCCCGCAGTGTCACGCCAACGATTCGCGTCCTCATCTCCTACGTCGGTAGCTGGGAGGACGCCGGCGCCGGCAAGGAACAGGCGCTCGCACAGTTCGCTCGCGGAGCTGACGTCATCTTCCAGAATGCCGACGCAGCAGGGCTGGGAGTGTTCCAGGCGGTGCGCGAGTCGCGCGAGCGCTGGATAATCGGGGCGAACGCCGACCAGAACGCCGTGGCACCGACCGTCACGCTTGGTTCCGTCGTGATCGATGTCCCTCACGCGTTCCTCCTCGTGGCCCGCGAGGTGAAAGAGAGTCGCTTCACGCCGCGAGTGGTCCGGCTCGACTCCTCGAGTGACGTCGTGCGGTGGGTCCCGAATCCGGCGCTCTCGGTCCTCTCGCCGGAGAACGTCGCCCGCATCGACTCGGTGAGGCGAGGGATCCTGGCGCACCAGATCGCGGTGCCGGGCGTGCAACCGTGAGCGCACTCGCGCCGATTGCGACGTACCTGGACGAGCTCCTGTCGGTATCCTCGACTCCCGACTTCCCGCCGGCTTTGAACGGCGTCCAAGTCGCGCATCGCGGTCCGGTCACCCGGATCGCGACCGCCGTCGACTGCTCGCTGCGCACGATCCGCGCCGCCGCCGCCGATGGCGCGAATCTCCTCCTGGTACATCACGGTCTCTTCTGGGGAGGAGCGCGCCCCTTGAGCGGTCCGCACCTCGAACGGGTGCGCGCCCTGCTCGAGGCCGACATCGCACTGTACTCCTCGCATCTCCCACTCGACGCGCATCCTGAGTTCGGAAACTCGGCGCTCCTCGCGCGGGAGCTCGGACTCGCCGTTGGCGGTGGATTCGCCCGATTCGAGTCCATTCACTGCGGCGTCCGCGGCGTAGCGGACCTGGCCACCGAGGACCTGATCGCGCGCACGACGCGTTGGGCGGCGGCGGAAGGCCATGCGACGGTCACGTCGAGGGTGCCGGCGGGACACCGCACCCGGCGCTGGGCGATCTGCTCTGGCGCCGGCGCCAATGCCGACACATTGCGGGAAGCCTACGAATCGGCGGTCGACCTGTTGATCGTCGGGGAGGGACCGCACTGGAGTGCGGTCGAGGCGGAGGAGAACGGCCTCGTGATCGTCTATGCGGGTCACTACGCGACAGAGACACTGGGCGTGCGGGCGCTCGGCGCTCACCTGCAGCAGCGGTTCTCCCTGCCGGGCAGCTTCCTGCACGCCCCGACCGGGCTCTAACGTGTCCGACGCGCTCGTCCTATCGGACGTGCGTCACTCGTTCGGAAGGACTCTCGCACTCGACAACGCGCAATGCAGGGTGCGGCGCGGCACGGTGCACGCGCTCCTCGGCGAGAATGGTGCGGGGAAGTCCACGCTGATGCGCGTCGCCTTCGGGCTGCTGAGCGCCGACGGGGGCCGGCTCGAGGTCGACGGACGGCCGGTGCACTTCCGCTCGAGCGCCGACGCGATTGCCGCGGGAATCGGGATGGTGCACCAGCACTTTCTCCTGGTGCCCGCCCTGACCGCCACCGAGAACGTCGCGTTGGGTGGGCGTGGCCTGCTGCACCGCGCGCGCGCCGTCGCGCGAGTGAAGGCATTCGCCGACCGCTCGGGACTCTCGGCCGATCCCTCGATGCGAGTGGACCAGATGACGGTCGGCGCCCAACAGCGGCTCGAGATCCTCCGCGCGCTCGCGCACGACTCGCGCGTCCTGATCCTCGACGAGCCGACGGCGGTGCTGACCCCGGAAGAGGGCATGTCGCTTCTGCGCTGGGTCCGCGGGTTCGTGGATGGGGGTGGCACCGCGATCCTGATCACCCACAAGCTGCGCGAGGCGCTCGCGATCGCCGACGACGTCACGGTGTTGCGGCGCGGACGGACGGTACTGTCGCGACCTCGGGTCGAGGTCGACGAAGCGATGTTGGTCGAAGCGGTGACCGGTGACGCCGCTTCGGAGAGCGCGCTCGCCCTGCCCGCGCCAGCCCGACGCCCGACGGAACCGGTCCTCGCCCTCGACAAGATCGATCTGATCGACGGGCGGGGTGTCACGCGACTACGGGACGCTTCGCTCGAGGTCTACGCCGGCGAGGTGGTCGGCGTGGTTGGGGTCGAGGGGTCGGGTCAGCGGGAGTTGCTCCGCATCCTCGCCGGACGCCTGCGACCGACACGGGGACGGGTCATCGCCCCGCGCCGCGTGGGATTCGTTCCGGAGGATCGTCTCGCTGACGCGCTCGTCCCGGAGATGACACTCACCGAGAATCTGGTGCTCGCCGAGGCGGGCAGCGCGCGCGGGCGACTCGACTGGCGCGCAGCGACTGAGCGGACGGCAGCGCTCCTCGTGAGCGCGGATGTTCGTGCCGACGGACCCTCCGCGCTCGCCCGTGAGCTCTCGGGCGGGAACCAACAGAAGTTCGTCGTCGCGCGGGAGAGGGCGCGCTCCGACGCCGCCCTCGTGGTCGAGCACCCGACGCGCGGCCTCGACATCAGAGCGAGCGCCCGGGTGTGGGACGAGCTCCTGCGGGCCGCGCGCGAGCAACAGCTGGCGGTCGTGGTGTACTCGCCCGACCTCGACGAGGTGCGCGCGATCGCCGACCGTGTCGTCGTCTGCTTCGCGGGCAACGTCCGCGCGATGGAGGGCGGGACCGCCGGAAGTGACCGCGCCAGTCTCGGGCGCGCGTTGCTCGGAGTCAACTGATGGACGCCTTGATGGCGCTCTGGGATGGGGCATTCGGGTCCTGGTACGCGGTGTTGTCGGCGACGATGGTGCGCGCTACGCCGCTCCTGCTCGTCGGACTCGCCGTCGCGCTCGCCTTCCGCGCTGGAGTCCTGAACATCGGCGCCGAGGGTCAGTTGCTCGTCGGGGCCAGTGCTGCGACCGCCACCTCGCTGGTACTCACTGCGTGGCCTCGTCCTCTTGCGATCCTCGTGATGGCCGCCGCAGGCGCGCTCGCGGGCGCGGGCTGGGCCGGAATCGCCGCATGGCTGCGACGGCGCTTCGCCGTGCTCGAGGTGATCAGCACGCTGATGCTCAACTTCGTCGCGGCCGCCCTCGTCTCCTGGCTCGTCCGCGGCCCGCTGCAGGAACCCACGGGCGTCTACTCGCAGTCCGCGACCATCCCTGAGTCCGCACGTTGGCCGCTCCTCATCAGCGGCCATCGGCTGCACCTGGGCTTCGTCGTCGGCGTGCTCGCGGCACTCGGGGCGTGGTGGATCCTCACGCGGACGGCGGTCGGCTTCCGAGTCCGGCTCGTCGGAGCGAGTCCACGCGCGGCGACGAGCGCGGGGGGGGTGAACGTCGCCCGGACCGTGACAGGGGTCTTCCTCGTTAGCGGCGGGCTGGCGGGACTCGCGGGGGCTTCGGAGATCGGCGGGGTCACCTGGTCGCTCTATGAGGGCCTCTCGCCCGGCTACGGCTACTCCGCGATCGCGGTCGCGCTCCTCGCGCGACTCGACCCGCGCGGTGTGATCGCCACCGCCCTGCTCCTCGGCGCGCTCGAGGCCGGAGCGGCATCGATGCAACGGTCGGCGAACGTCCCGGCGGTGCTCGGGCAAGTCATCGTCGCGAGCCTCGTGCTGGGCGTTCTCGGCGCGCAGGCATTGCGCTACCGCGGGCTCCTGCGGCGCGGCGGCGTGGCCAAGGAGGCGGGGGCGTGATCGACAGCGTACTCGTGCCACTTCTCGAGGCGACGGTCCGCACCGCGACGCCGCTCCTCTTCGCGGCGCTTGGGGAGCTCATCACCGAACGCGCCGGCGTGATCAACCTTGGCCTCGAAGGGTCGATCATCGCCGGATGTCTCGCGGCGCTGCTGGCCGCCCAGGTCGGAGGAGTACCCCTCGGCTTCGCCGGCGGTGCGGTCGCCGGTCTCGCTGTCGCCGCGCTGTTCGCCCTCGGCGTCGTCGGACTGCGCACGGACCAGGTGATCACGGGCACGGCGGTGACCCTTCTCGCCCTCGGCGTGACCGGTACGATCCATCAGAGCCTGGTCGACGTGGCAGTACCGACTGCTGCGATCCCGACTTCGGGCTCGGTGGCAGTGCCGCTCCTCTCGCACCTGCCGGTCGTGGGTCCGGTGCTCTTCGATCAACCACTCGCGACGTACGCGCTCTACCTGCTGGCCCCAGTGCTCGCGTGGTGGCTCGCGTCGACGCACGCCGGACTCGCGCTCCGGGCGACGGGAGAACGCGCCGAGGCCGCGGCGGCGGCGGGGATCGCGACGACGCGCGTGCGCTGGGCCGCGATCCTCTTCGGCGGGATGATGGGTGGCCTCGCCGGAGCGGCACTGGTACTCGTGCAGGTCGGCGGCTTCAACGAGGGGATGAGCGCCGGACGCGGATTCATCGCGATCGCGATCGTCGTGCTCGGGCGCTGGACAGTGCGCGGGACGGTGTTCGGTGCGCTGGCGTTCGGTGGGGCGTTCGCACTGCAATACCTCTTCCAGACGAGCGGGTCCTCGGTCCCCTATCCGCTCTTCCTCGCGCTCCCGTATGTCCTCACGCTCGTGTTGCTCGCGGTACAGCGCGGCGAGCGTGCGATGCCGGCGGGGCTCGCCAAGCCCTAGCGTACCGGACAGCGCGGCACACCGCCGCGCCAACCGATCGACCACGCCGAGTCCCCGCGCAGGAGCAGTTCCACTCGGGCGGTGTCCTCAGCGGTGCGAACGAATACCAACGCGGGACGCGCGCGGAGGAGCAACGCGGCCGCGAGGTCGCTCGGGTCGGCGCTCTCCTCGGGCCCCACCTCGCGGATGGACCAACGGATGGCGAGCGGGTCGCGCGCGCCCGGCTGTGCCGTCGGAACAGCGACGAATCGCGTGGTCTCCTCCAGTGGCGCCGACTCGATCGGGAGTCGCCTCACCGTGCGGGCCGCAAAGAGCGTCTCGCCCGGCACGACCACCACGCGCCACGCCGCCTGCACCACCATCGTCAGTCCGCGGAAGTCGGCGCGTGTCGTGTCGAAGGGGATGGCGTCGGCAACGCGCGCGAGGCGAGCGGCGAGACGCGCCGAGTCGCGCGACGACATCTCCTCGATCGCGGTCATCTGAAGCGCGGGGGATTCCGCAGCGAGCCGCGCGAGGCTCCACCGGGCCCCCGATGCGGGATCGCCGGCGAGACACGCGCTGCCGAACGGTGGAGCGGAGAACGGGATGACGCCTGATGCGGTGTCGGGGAGCGAAGGCGGGGTCGCAGTGCGGACGGAGAGAGCGGTCGCACTTCGCTCGGTGCCTTCATTCGAATCCCGGCAGGCAACGACGACGAGGCAGAGGGCGATCAGGGCGCGGCGCTTCATCGGGCCGGCGGGAGATAGGGACCGCCGAGATCCCAGTGCCACGCATCGCGCCGAACGCCGGTGCGAGGATCCTTGAGCGGGTGGAACTGCAATCGCTCGGCGGGGATCCCGACTCGTGCACCCCAGGCCAAGAGTCGCGCCCGATCGGTCGAGACAAGGTGTGCGAGGGCTCGGCCATACCAGCGGTGGCGGTGCAACCAGAGTCCGCCTGCCATCGCATGCATCATCCCGGCACGGCGCTCGGCGAACTCCTCCCACTCGAGCAGGAGGGCTGCGGCGTCCTTCGGCGGAGGGAGGGGCGGACGCGGTGGTGCCGCGTCGTTCACTGGCAGGCGACCACGCCCTCGTCGGTCGCGGGGGCCGGCGGCGTGATGCTCCCGTTGAAGAGCGCGCAGGTCAGCGGGTACGACATCGGGTGCGTGGCGATCGCGGCCCACCCGCCAGCGGTCGCGCCGACGATGCTCAGCTGCACGCCGTTGGTGGTCTTGAAGTTCATCGCCAGCGTGTCGGTGGTGTACGCCGCCCACTGGAAGAAGTAGGCCTCCTCGGCAGAAGCGAGGTTCCGCAGGTCACCCTTGAGGCTCGCGGCGTACGCCCGCCCCTTCGTGGCCGTGAACTTCGGCACCGCGACGGCGGCGAGGATGCCGATGATCACGACCACGATGAGCAACTCGATTAGGGTGAAGCCGCGAGGCCGCGAAACGGTCATGCTGCCGGGGCGGAAGGGTTGTCCCACTGCACGAGGGAGATTCGAGTGACCTACATCACACCGACTGATGACAGCGTTGTTCTCGACACAGCTCTCCCCAACGCCTGATGGGCAATCGCGGGGCCGCGCCGACAGAAGCGTTGCAAGACGTTGGGCCACCGTCCTTTGACGCGCAAGTGCTCACCTCCCCGACGGCTCGCTCGCGCCCGCATCCCCCGCCACTCGTCGCACTGTGCAAGGCCGTTGCCGCAGTTGGTCAGTCCTTGGCCTCCAGCCAGTTCTGCCCCGTGCCGATGTCCACCACCAGCGGGACATCGAGCGCGATCGCGGTCGTCATCTCACGCTCCACCATCGTACGGACGGCGGCCTCTTCCGCTCTCGGACATTCGAAGACGAGTTCGTCATGGACCTGGAGCAGCATCTTCGTCTCGAGGTGTTGGCTGCGCAGCGCCTCGTGGATCCGGATCATCGCGACCTTGATGAGGTCAGCGGCCGATCCCTGGATCGGCGAATTCTGCGCGAGGCGTTCGCCGAATGCGCGCGTATTGAAGTTCCGGTCGTGGATCTCGGGGATGTAGCGTCGACGCCGGAAGATGGTCTCGATGTATCCGCAGGCGCGCGCCTGCTCGACTGAGCCGTCGAGCCACCGGCGGATGCCGGCGAAGCGGGTGAAGTAGGTCTCGATGAATGCCTTCGCCTCGGCATGCTCGACCTTCAGCTGCCGCGAGAGCGCGTGGGCGCCCTGGCCATAGATCGTCGCGAAGTTGATCGTCTTCGCACGGGAACGCATCTCGCCCGTAACGGCGTCGAGCGGTACGCCGAAGATGACACTCGCCGTCTGCCGATGGATGTCGCCCCCGGCCCGGAATGCCTCGAGGAAGGCCGGGTCGTGCGAGAGGTGGGCGAGGAGCCGGAGCTCGATCTGCGAATAGTCGGCGGCGAGGAGGAGCCACCCCTCGCGCGGGATGAAGCCGCGGCGGATGTCCTTCCCGAGCTGACGGCGTACGGGGATGTTCTGGAGGTTCGGATCGCTCGAGGAGAGGCGCCCGGTGCTTGCGACGGTCTGGTTGTACGACGTGTGCAGCCGCCCGGTGCGCGGATTCACCAGTCCCGGCAGCGTGTCGAGGTAGGTGTTCTCCAGCTTCGCGAGCTCGCGGTACTCCATCAGGAGTCCGGGAAGCGTATGCCCCTCGTCGGCGAGTTCCTGCAGCACGCTCGCGTCGGTGCTCGCCCCGGTCGCGGTCTTCTTCTTCACCGGCAACTTCAGCTTCTCGAACAAGATCGTCCGGAGCTGCTGGTTCGAGGCGACGTTGAACTCCTCGCCGGCCTCGAGGTGGATCTGCTGTTCGACATCGCGCCGAGCCGCCTCGAACCGTGTCTTGAGGGAGTGGAACCAGGGCACGTCGATGGTGATGCCGGTCCACTCCATCTCGGCGAGGACGTCGACGAGGGGGAGCTCGACCTCGCGGAGGAGCGTCCCGACCTCCTGTTCGGCGAGTCGCGGCTCGAGCTGCGCGCGGAGACGCAGGGCGATGTCGCTGTCGGCGCAGGAGTAGTCGCGGGCGGCGACGATCGGCACTTCGTCGAAGGGCATCTCCTGCTTCCCCTTGCCGCACAGCTCGTCGTAGCCGGTCATCGCGACACCGAGGAGTTCGATCGCAAGCGTGTCGAGCGCGTAGGAACGACGGCCGGGATCGAGCACCCAGCTCGCGAGCATCGAATCGAAGTCGACGCCACGCAATGCCACGCCGGCGCGCCGGAGGACGAGCAGGTCGTACTTCGTGTGGTGCCCCGTCTTGCGCACGGCGGGATCCTCGAGGAGGGCGCGCAGTGGCGCCATCGCGTCGGAGAGCAGCGGCGGGAGGTTGACGACGGGCTGTGGTCCCTCGGCGAGAAGGCGCGCCGCGATCGAGCTCTCGGCGGCGAGCGCCTTCTTCGGCTTCGGCACCGGCGTGTCGCCAAGCGCGAGGCCACCCTGTGCCGTCCCGGGGACCCGGTGCGCAAAGGGGAGGTACCAGGCGCGACCGGGCGCGGTGCCGACGGAGATCGAGACGAGATTCGCGCGCATCGGGGTGATCAGGCGCGGCGCATCGGCGTCGAGCACCGTCTCGGTGTCGACCGCGATCGCACCGGCGGCGCGTGCCTCCCGGATCATCTCGGCGACGAGCTCGGGCGTATCGGCGACGCGATAGTCGGTGACGACCGGCGGCGGTGTTCCGGGAACGCCAGTGGTGGCCTCGCGCGCCTTTTGCGCACTCACCATGTGCTCGGCCGCCGGATCAGGCGCGGCGTCAGCGCTCCCCCTGACACTCTCGACCTGCACCGCCGCGGTGCGCGCCGCACTGTTGAACTCCAGCTCGATGAAGAGATCGCGCAGCGCTGCCCAGTCTGGCGTGCCCTGAGTGAGCGACGCGAGGTCGAGCATGACCTCGAGATCATCCTGGAGGATCACGAGACGCTTCGAGAGTCGTGCGGCATCGGCGTGTTGTGAGAGCGCATTCCGCGTGCGTGTCGGCTCGATCTCCTCGAGGTGCGCGAGCATCTCCTCCACCGTGCCCCACTTCTCGATCAGCGCGAGCGCTCCCTTGTCGCCGATCCCCTTCACTCCGGGCACGTTGTCGGCGGTGTCGCCGACGAGCGCCAGATAGTCGACCACGCGGTCGGCCGGGACACCGAGCCGCTCGTGCGCGTTCTCGATGCCATACCACTTCTCGGTCGTGCGTCCGGGAGGACCGTGCCAGGGATTGAGGACCCAGACCTTCGGCTGCACCAGCTGAAGGAGGTCCTTGTCGCCGGAGACGACGCAGACCTCGAGATCCTGCGCCGCGCCCTGCTTCGCGAGCGTGGCGATGACGTCGTCCGCCTCGAAGCCGTCGAGTTCGATCGTCGGGATCCGATACGCCGCGAGAAGTTGGTGCACGCGCTCGATGCCGGTGTCGAAGTCCTCCTGTTCCTCCGGCGGCAGCGCGACCCGATTGGCCTTGTACTCCTCAAGCATCTCCTCCCGCCCGGAGGAGCCAGCGTCGTTGACCCATCCGAGATAGTCGGGTTTGTGCTTCTCGATGAGGCGTTTGAGGAAATCGCTGACCCCCTTGGCCATCCCGGTGTTCTCGCCGCGCGCGTTCCGCAGCGGTGCGACACCGCCGAGGGCGTGGAAGGCGCGGAAGATCAGGGCATAGCCGTCGATGAGATAGAGACGCGGCCGGCCGGGGATCGACATGGCGGGAAGTTATGCGACGCCGAGAGCCCACGCCGCGAGACCGGCGGCGGCGGCGACGCGCACGTTGTCGTTGACCCACGCGCGCGGCCGCTCGGCCACAGCGGCGGCAGTCCCGATCAGGACCGCCGTCACCGGAGCCGCCGCCGCGAGCCACCACGCACCGAATGCTGTAGCGGCGAGGCAGCTCACGGACCCGGCGATCGTCTTCTCCTGCGGCGCTGCGAGCGGCGAACGGACCATCGACCCGACGAGCGCGGCGAGTGCATCGCCGACCGCGACGGCCCAGAGCGCGCTGAGGGCGGCGCGGTGAGGGAAGGCGAACACGGCGACGAAACACCCGATCGCGAGCCACGTCGCGCCGGTGAGGGATCGCTGTTCGTGCGGCCGCAGCAACGATCCGACCACGAGGTCGAAAGCTCGATGGACCGCGGCGGACCGGAGTCTCGCCCCCGTCCACGATGAGGGCCGTGATCGCCAACGCGGCGATCCCGGTCCGCACCTGTTGGTCGGTGACCGCGCCGGCGGCCCACGCGATCGGGACCGTGGCCATCATCAGGTGCAGTGTCTTCCGCGCGACCTCGGCGCCGCGCGGCCCAGTACGGTGGGTCACCGCAAGCGGCGCCTGAACTCCGACTCGAACCGCACTTCGCTCGCTTGCGTGAGGCGCCACCGTCCGGCCCCGGTCTGGTCGAAGAACACCAGCTGCAGATTCAGCGAGCGGTACTCCCAGATCTGCTGGCGATTGCGCTGGAACTCCGCCCCCGTCGGCTCGATCAGCTGGTCGGGTTCACCGAGTGCCACGAAGACGCGCCCGCGGTCGGAGAGCCAACCGGGCGTCGCTTCCTCGCGGAAGCGGCCGTTCGCGCGCACGAGCTTGGTGAAGTATCCACGCAGCTCCTCGTGCTCGGCCGTCTGCGGATTCGGATCGGTCGCGTGCAGGAATTCCGCCCACGCTGTCGGCCGGTCCTCTTCCGGAGCCTCGCGCAGCCGTTGCAGCCGCGCCGACGAGGCGTAGTAGCGGAGGAAGGAGAGGATGTCCTCGTAGCTCGCGACGGGAAGTTCGCCGCCGAAGCCCGCGAAGACATTCGTCGACACCGAATCGCTGCCCCCGTCGCGGACGAAGGTGAGCCGGGCGGTCCCGATCCCGATCCGCGCGACCGGCACCGCGATGACGCCGGCGTCGATGACCCCGCGGGACGAGAGCGAAACGGTATCAGTCCAGAGGAGCCGGCCGTGCTCATTGCGCACGAAGAGCCGCAGCGGGATGCCGGACCCTCCGTACGACTCGATGTAGAGCGGGATGATCGAGTCGCGCCCGAGTATCGCGGTACCGGAGGGACTCATGAGCAGGTTCGGCAGCCCGTCGCGCGACGTCCGCGACACGACCTCCACGACCGGAGTCGGCGTCGAGAGCGCGTTGGGCCCGAGGCGCGGCACGTCGATCGTGATCCTCTCCTCGACACCGCGGCGGCTGCCCTGATCCTGCAGGCTCACCGCGAGCGTGTATTGTCCGGGCGGGACGTCGAGGACCTCCTGGAAGATGATCGAATCATCCGCCCGGATCGTCTCGCGGTAGGAGCCAACGACCACCTGCTCCGCGGCGTCGGCACGCGCCACCACCTCGGTCCCGCGCCCGATGAGGATGGTCACCTCGTATCTCGCGCGGAAGCTGGCGTCGCCCTCGCGCGCGAAGGCGAGCGCATTGCTGGCGAACGCGAGCGCCACGACGACGTGCGTCGTGTCGGGATTCGAGGAGCCGAGGTAGGTCGCGCGGCCGAGGATCGGAAGCGGTATGCCGCGCGCGATGAGCCCCATCTGCCGATAGAGTGGCGTCGCGTCGAACGAGAGCGATCCGGCTGCGCGCTGTGGCGCGGGGGTCGCTCCCGGCGGTTGCCCACCCGGCCCGCTGCCACCACCGCCGCACGCCGCGGCCAGGACGAGTACGCTGGCGAGGAGCGAACGGCCACCGATTACCGGCACGTGCGGAAGAGGCGAGCGGAGCATTCGGGACTTGGGCGTGGGGGCGCCACCGAAGGTGGCAGCGCGCATAATCTACCCCGCATCCCACGTGATGGTGACGAACCGAGATCGCTTGCCGCGACCCGCGCGCCTCGGTAGCTTCGCCGCGTGGCTCGCGACCCTCTTGTCGGCACGCAGATCGCCGGGTATTCCCTCGTTGACCGCGTCGGCGAGGGGGGTACTGCGACGGTGTATCGCGCCGAGCACGCCACCCACGGCACCGTCGCCCTCAAGGTGCTGCGCGAGAAGCTCCGCCAGGACCGCACTGCGGTCGCGCGCTTCGTGCGTGAGGCGGGGTTCGGGACACGCGTCACCCACGACAACGTGATCCGGACCTTGGAAACGGGGGAATCGGGAGGACTCCCGTTCCTTGCGATCGAATGGGCCACGGGGGAGCTGCTCGAGAGCTACGCCAAGCGTCACGCGCCATTCCCGCCTGACGAGGTCGCCACCGTCGCGACACAGATCGCCAGCGCGGTGTACGCGGCGCACGCGGTCGGCATCGTGCACCGCGACCTGAAGCCCGACAACCTGATGTACGATCACGAATCGCGGACCGTGAAGCTGCTCGACTTCGGCATCGCGACGGCGACCGACGTCACACCCGATCAGCGGCTCACCCGGGCCGGCTTCTTCGTCGGCACGTTGATGTACGTCGCGCCCGAAGCCCTCTCGGGCGAAGTCGTCTCTCCAGCGGCCGACCAGTACTCCCTCGCGACGATGACGTACCTCTTCCTCACCGGGAGCTTGCCCTACACCGCCAAGAGCCCGCGCGAGATGTTCACCCAGCTGCTCTCGCAGCCACCGATCCAACTGAACAAGGCGAAGCCCGACATCCTGTACAACGCGGCGGTCGAGACGGTCGTGATGAAGGGACTCGCCAAGGCACCGACGGAGCGGTACGCCGATGTTCGCGGCTTCGCGGCCGCCTTGGCCGAAGCCCTCAAGGATCCCTTTCCGGCTGAGCTCCCGTCGGCGGGATTCCTCTCGAGGATGAAAGGGCTCTTCAACCGCTGACCGGCGGTTCGCGGGGCGCGGTATCAGCCGGCAGCCAGCAGGTGAATGTCGCCCCACGGCCCAGTTCACTCTCGAGCGTGATGTCCCCGTCGAGGAGCCTCGCGAGTCGCCGGGTGATCGAGAGTCCGAGCCCCGTCCCTCGTCGTTCGGAGTCGCCACGCGAACCGGGCTCGACCTGCTCGAACTCCTCGAAGATCCGTTCGTGATCCTTGGCGGCGATGCCGAGCCCGGTGTCGCTGACCTGCAGGGCGATCCAGTCGCCCCCTGACGTGAGCAGCGGCCGCTTCGTCGCACTGCGCACGTATCGCGTCACTTCACCGTCGGGAACGAAGCTCGCCCGGAGCGTGATCCCGCCCGTCGACGTGAACTTCACGGCGTTGCCGAGGAGGTTCACGAGGATCTGCCGCAGATGCATCGGATCGGTGCTCACGCGCGGCAGCGTCGCGGGGACCTGGATCGACAGCGCAAGCCCCTTCTCGATGACAAGCGGCTCGACCTCGCTGGCGACGTCGATGACGAAGGCGCGCAGGGAGAGGGGCTCGCGATGCACCTCGAGCCGTCCGGCGGAGAGCTTGGCGAGGTCGAGCACCTGGTCGACGAGGGTCTGCAGATGCTCGGCCGACGCCTGGATCCGTTCCACGGGGCCGACCATCCGCGGGCCGAGCTCGCCGTAGGAACCGTCACGAAGCAGGTCCACGAAGCCGACGATCGCGGCGAGCGGCGTCCGCAGCTCGTGGGAGACGTTCGCGAGGAATTCCGACTTGGCGCGGTTCGCGCGCGCGAGCTCGAAGGAGAGGTGCTCGAGCTCGGAACTCCGGTCCTTGAGGCGCCGCCGTTGCGAGCGTTCGTACGCGAGGAACGCGGCGAAGCCCAGCGCGACGATCCCCGCGATCATCCAGACGAGCATCCCGTCCTCATTGACCCGTCAGAGGGGCCGGGATACCCTCCCCGGATGGACCCACGTTCCCGACTCATCGATCTCCTGGCGCAGCGCAGCGCGAAGCGCGGGACCTTCACGCTCGCCTCGGGTCGCACCTCCGACTTCTACATCGACTGCCGGCTCACGACAATGCATCCCGAAGGACTCGCCCTGATCGGCCCTCTCGGGCTTCGGGTGATCGCCGAGCGCGGGTGGCGCCCCGACTCCGTGGGTGGACTGACGCTCGGCGCCGACCCGGTCAGCTATGCGATCGCATACGCCAGCCAACACGCCGGAACGCCGACCCGCGCCTTCACCGTGCGGAAGGAAGCGAAAACGCACGGAACAGGCAAGCTCATCGAAGGCCCATTCGAGTCGGGGGATCGAGTGGTGGTGATCGAGGACGTGATCACCACCGGGGGATCGGCGCTGCGCGCCGCGTCGGCGATCCGCGCCGCCGGCGGCGTGGTCGTGGGCGTCCTCGCGATCGTCGACCGCGAGGAGGGTGGCCGCACGGCGATCGAGGCAGCGGGGTTCGAGGTCGACACCCTGACCGGCGCCTCCGAGATCAAGGCCCGGATCTGATCGGCCGCGGCGAGCGGCGCTCAGCTCCCTCGAGTGAAGTGCGCGGGGGCCCGCTGGTCGAGTGAAGGGGGCCGCTTCATCCCCGGCCGGATCACCAGCGGACGCAGGCGCCGATAGCCCTCGCGGTAGGGGCGCACGAGATCGACCAACAGACGGTCCAGCATCCGAGCCGTCGTGAAGTCACGGCGGAACCCACCGGCGGTGATGCCGAGCAGCGTGCGCACGTGCCGACCGAAGCTCTGCGGCGAGGAGTACTCGAGCGCGTTCGAGACATCGGCGATCGAGTGACCCTCGTCCTCGAAGAGTCGCGCCGCGCGCAGGAGTCGGGCGTAGGCGAGGAATCGCTTCGGCGACGGAAGGCGCGCCCGGAAGAAGCGGCTCATCAACGTGCTCGGCAGCACGCCCATCCGCAGCGCGAGCTCGCGGATGGTCCCGATCCGTTCGCTGGAGACGAAGAGCGCCTCGAAGAAGACCCAGCAGTCGGGACTCAACTCCCCGATCTCCCCACGGATCGCCTGGAGCGCCATCCGGTCCGCCTCCATCAGGGCCTCTTTGCCGAGGATCTGCCGGAGACGGTTCCAGCCCGCCGGCAGTCGGACGTCCACGAGTTGGGTGACGCCGGCATTCCCGAGCTGGAGCAGGGACTCGGCGGTCGGCGGCGTGGCGCCGAGGATCGCCACCGTGGGCACAGAGGGGAACTCCCGCACGACGGTCGCCGTGCGTCGATCGAACTGCCGTCCGCACCGCACCACCGAGAGGAGGACCGCGCTCACGCGTCGGCGCTTGAGGTCCTCGAGTGCGTCGGCGACGGTCTCGCGATGGATCGCGCGGTAGAGGCCCGCGCCGGCGGCGTCGACGCGCGGCCGCTCCTCGGGATCGAGAACGGTGATGACCGGAGCGGTGAGTGTGCGGGGCGGGATCGACATCGGAGCCTCTGGCGTGGCGGGTTGGTGGGTGCCGCGCCAGTACACTGGGCCGGGCTCGTCATCGCCTCGTCACTGCGGGTGGAGCGAAAACCCGCGAGCGTCAGCGGGTCACGGTATATTCCATCTGCCGGTTCCGCCGGACGGTCGCGTCGCGAGGGAAGACTCTTCGTGCCGAGGAAAGTCCGGGCTCCTTGGACACGCTGCCAGGTAACGCCTGGGCACGCCGCATTCCCGGGCGTGACGGAAAGTGCCACAGAGAACAGACCGCCTTCGCGAAAGTGGAGGTAAGGGTGAAAAGGTGGGGTAAGAGCCCACCGCGGCCGTGGCAACACGGCCGGCACGGCAAACCCCAGCGGGAGCAAGGCCGAATAGGCGGCGAGCAGCAGTCCTCTGCGATCAAGACGCCGCGGGTTGGCCGCTAGAGTGCACGGGCGACCGTGCGCCGAGAGAAATGACCGCCCGGGGCCGCAAGGTCCCGACAGAACCCGGCTTACAGGCGGAACCGACGGTCGAGTGGTCCACGATGCGCCGGAGGGACGAGGCTCGATGCTCGGTCCTCCGGCGCGTCACCATCGCCAACCTCCTCTTCGAATTGCGCACGCTCCGCGGACTGACCCTCATCGTAGCACTCTTGGCGTCCGGTGCCTGCGCGACACGAGCACCGGTGAGGCCGGAACGTCCGGCGCCCACGCCCGGAGCGGCCAGCGACCCGCTCACGGAGCCGTGGATTGTTGGACCTTCAGAGGGCGAGGCGCGGCAGCGGTTGCTCGTGGAGGCGGTGCTCCGTTCGCGGATCGACACCGTCGAGCGGACCGACACCCTGCGCTCAATGCTGGAGGCTGTCACCTCGCGCGTCGTGAGTGGGGGCGTCTGGCGTCTTGGCGGCCTCATCACGGCCTTCCAAGTGGGCGGCGCGACGCCACCCACCCTCACGCTGCCGCAGCCCTTCTCCGCCGAACTCGGCGCAATGGGTTCACAGCCGCGTCTTGTTCAACCCGCGGTCGGCGACTGCTCCGTGGCGGGTGCCGCGGCCCAGTCACTGCGCGAGATGTGGCTCGTTCCGCCGTCGCGACTCACGACCGGCCTTACCTGGTCCGACTCCTCTCGCTTCACCGTCTGTCGCGACTCGATCCCCCTCCGCGTGAGTTCGGTGCGCGACTATCGGGTCCTCGGCGCTGAGCGGCGGGGCGAGGCCGTGGTGGTGCGGGTCGAGCGACGAGCGCTCACGCGCCTCGATGGCGAAGGACTCCAGTTCGGCGAGCGGATCACCCTTTCCGGCGAGGGCCGCGGCTCGGCGCTGCTCACGCTCTCGCTCGCCGGAGGATGGGTGGTCGACGGTCAGGGCGAGAGTGAGCTGACGCTCCGACTCACCGGTCGTCGCCGGACACAAGAGCTCCACCAGACGGCGCGCCTGGTCCTCGGCGCGCCCTGATCGCGCCGCCGTCCGCCCCTCAGTCGACCAGGCGCAGGGGCATCAGGAGGCAGAGGTACTTCGCGGCGTCGGTCCACCCCTCGGGCTCGATCGTCGAGGCGCGCTCCGGCGCGCGGAAGGTCATCCGCACCTCGTCGGTCGGCAAGTAACGGAGGATCTCGAGGAGATAGGCCGCGTTGAAGCCGATGTCGAGCGGATCGCCCTCGAACCGGATCGGCAGTTCGTCCTGGGCCTCGCCGAGGTCTGGCGTGCTCACCGAGAACTTGAGCATGCCGGCGTTGAAGGAGAGGCGGATCCGGTGCGTCTGGTCGGAGGCAACGACGCTCATCCGCTTGAGCGCCGAGACGAACGCGGCCTTGTCGAGGATCGCGTACTTGTCGTTGTCCTTCGGGATGACCTGCTCGTAGCCCGGATACGGTCCCTCGATCAGCCGGGTGAAGACCGAGGTGAAGGGTGACCGGAACCCGAGATGGCTCTCGCCCTGTGCGACCTCGAGTTCCTCCTCGGCGGCGAAGAGCCGGCGGATCTGCTCGAGCGCCTTCGGCGGGATGATCAGGTCAGACTTCTGCCCGCCACTGACGGGAACCTCCATCTTCGCGAGCCGGTGTCCGTTGGTCGCGACCATCCGCATCAGGTCGGTGCGCAGCTCCCAGAGCACGCCATTCAGGATCGGTCGGCTCTCCTCGGTGCTGGCAGCGAACGCGGTGTGGTGGATCAACTTCTGCAGCTCGCCCGACGGGATCCGCGCGGCCTTCTCGAACTGCACGGCGGGAAAGCTCGGGAACTCCGACTTCGGCAGTCCGAGCAGTTTGAACTTCGACCGCCCGCACTCGAGCGTGATGCGCTGGTCGCCGGTCGCCGAGATGCGCACCGGAGCGGGAGGGAGTTCACGCGCGATCTCGCTCAACTTTCGAGCCGGGATCGTGATCGCACCGACACCCTCGACGTCCGCCGTCACCTCGGTGCTGACCGCGATGTCGAGGTCAGTGCCGGAGATGCGGATCCCCTTGTCGGTGGTCTGGACGAGGAGGTTGGCCAGGACCGGGAGCGTCGTCTTGGAGGGGACCGCCGGCGTGACGGCGGCGAGCCCTTCCTGGAGTTTCTCGCGTGTGATCGTGAAGCGCATTCGGTCCCTGTAGGCGGTTGGCGTGTGGAACGCCGGGTGAGGCCGTCTAACGACTAAAGGAATTTCTCTCTCAGTCGTAGTAGTAGCAAGGTGTGGAGTGTGGAGAACGAAGCGAAGCCATTGTGCCGTCGTCGCATGGCCCCCCTCCGGTGATGTGAGTCTTCGGTGTGTTCGACGTGGAGTGGCGTGGGAAGACCGCTACGGCGGAGGTTCTCCGCACCGGCATTGTGCATCAAGTGGAGTGGCGAACGGTTTCCCTCACCTTATCCACGCGCCCCCTGAACTCCGCGCTCTCCTTCATCATCTCCCCCACGCGCTCGAGGGAATGGATGACGGTCGAGTGGTCCCGGCCGCCGAAGGCGAGGCCGATCTCGACGAGCTGGAGCCCGAGGATCTCGCGGGCAAGGTACATCGCGACCTGACGCGGGACAGTGAGCATCTTCGTGCGGGTCTTCGACTGCAGGCCGTCGACGGTGACGCCCCACTCCCCGGCCACGCGCTGCTGGATCGCGCCCATCCTATCGTGGCGTCCCGAGCGCGAAGCAACGCCATCGTTCGAGCGCAACTTGTCTCGAAGCGCCTCGCGGGCGAGGTCCACGGTCACGACGCGGTGCTTGAGCGACGCGAACGCGAGGAGCTTGATGATCGAGCCCTCGAGCTCGCGGACGTTGGACTGCACGTGATCGGCGATGAAGTGCAGCACGTCGTCGGGGATCGTGTGCTCGAGATGGTCCATCTCGGCCTTGCGGCGCAGGATCGCGATCCGGTGCTCGAGGTCCGGCTGGCCGACGTCGGCGACCATCCCCCAGGCGAAGCGGGACGCGAGGCGGGCCTCGAGCTTCGGGATCTCCGACGGAGGCCGGTCCGAGGTGAGGACGATCTGCCGACCCGCTTCATAAAGGGCGTTGAAGGTGTGGAAGAACTCCTCTTGCGTGGAGTTCTTCCCGCCGATGAAGTGCACGTCGTCGACGAGGAAGAGGTCAGTCTCGCGATACCGCCGCCGGAAGTCGTGCATCGCGCCCTTGCCGATCGACGTGATCACGTCGTTGGTGAACTGCTCGGTCGTGATGTACGTGACCCGGGTCGAGGGAGCGCGACGAACGATCTCCTGCGCGATCGCCTGCATCAGGTGAGTCTTGCCAAGTCCGGTGGGCCCGTAGAAGAAAAGCGGGTTGTATGTCTTGCCCGGTGCCTTGGAGACCGCCATCGCCGCCGCAGCGGCGAGGTCATTCGACTTCCCGATAACGAACGTGTCGAAGGTGTATCGGTCGTTGAGCGAGCTGAGCGTTACGTTTGGCCGAGGACCATCTGGCGCGATAAGGGCGCGGTCCTGTCCCTTTGCTGGCACGAAAAGGTCCATCTGCGACCGCTGGATCCGCTCGTGGTGGACGCGGAGGGCGATCTTCAGGGGATGGCCAAGTGCCACCGGCGCCAGGGACTCGAGGATCGCTGCATGCCGACGTTCGTTCCACTCGACCGAGAACTGGTCAGGCGCGTGGAGTGTCAGCGCCTCGCCCGAGTAGTCGGCCGCGGTCAGTGGCAGGAGCCACGTATCAACTATGTGATCTGAGAGTTCTGTTCGCGCCCGGTCGAGCAGACGAGTCCAGACTTCGGTGGCTGTGAGCGACATTCCGGACCGAGCGTGTGTGGATATCCGAGGGGCGACGAAGGTACCCCTGCCTTGTGGACAAGTCTACGCTCGTGTAAGCGAACCAGCGCAGGGTGGGGTGGTCCTACCGTTGACCTAAGCTTCGGGCCCGACTAGGTTTAGCTCTCATTCAACTCGCGTTTTCAAGCCTCTTTTGGAGTAACGATGGGGAAGCCGACTTACCGCCCGCGCAATAAGCGTCGGATCAAGACGCACGGGTTCCGCGCGCGCATGGAGACGAAGTGGGGGCGCGAGGTGCTCAGCCGCCGCCGCAAGAAAGGACGCAAGCGCCTGACGGTGAAGCTCCCGTCCAAGTACGCTGGCGCCTGACCTGAGCTGCCGGCTCCTCGAGAGCGAACAGCTCACGCGATCGGCGGCGCTCGACCGGGTGCGGCGAGCGGGGAAGCGATTCCGAACCGAGCGGCTTGAACTCCGGTTCATCGTTTCCCCATCGCGTCGCTCCCGTCTCGGGATCATCGTGCCGCGACATCACCAGACCGCAGTCGCGCGGAATCTCGTCAAGCGCCGGCTGCGCGAGATCGCGCGGCTCGAGCTCTTTCCGCAGCTTCGGCAGCGCACGCCAGTCGACATCGTCGTGCGCGCGGCGCCTGAGGCCTACGGCGCCGCATACAAGGCGCTCGAGACCGACATCCGAACGCTCGCCCGACGCGTGATGGCGGTGGGATGAGGAGCGTTCTGGTCGTCGTCGTTCGCGCGTATCAGATGTTGCTCTCGCCGCTCCTCCCGGCAGCGTGCCGGTACCAACCGTCCTGTTCGAACTACGCGATCGAGGCACTCGAGAAGCACGGCGCACTTCGGGGCTCGTGGCTCGCGGCTCGACGCATCGCACGTTGTCATCCCTTCCGACCAGGCGGCTACGATCCAGTGCCTGATCCCCCAACGCCCCACACTCGAGATGGATAAGCGCTTCTTCCTTGCGCTGCTGCTCTCCGGCGCCGTCGTGATCCTCACGCCGTTCATCTTCGGCCGTCCGGTGCGCCAGCCCCCGTCGCTTCCCGCGACGGTCGCGTCCGTCCCCAGTTCGACGCCGAGCGGCGGCCCGACGGCGCCGGTGGGTGCCGCGCAGGCGCCGGCCGTGAGCGGCGGCGCGACCGTTGCGAGCGCGCCGGTGATCGCAGCGGAGACTTTGAGCCTCGGCAACTCCCTCACGACGCTCCGAGTCAGCACGATCGGCGCGTCGGTGCTCGCGATCGACCTGCCGCGGTACGCGAAACTCGGCGGACGCGAGGGCACGGTGCAACTGCGCGACGACGAGGCGCCGATGATCCGGCATCGCCTGATCGCTGGCGGTGACACGATCCCGGTGGAGGGCGCGGTGTTCCGCGCGGTGCGCGAGTTCACGGCGACTGGCGAGCGGCTCAGCATGAG
Source organism: Gemmatimonadaceae bacterium (assembly GCA_031396245.1). GTDB lineage: Bacteria > Gemmatimonadota > Gemmatimonadetes > Gemmatimonadales > Gemmatimonadaceae > Pseudogemmatithrix. Next base: position 24,419 of record JANNKK010000265.1, on the reverse strand, counting down.
CGGTTCGGTCGGCGCCGGGACGCTGAGCATCTCGTACACGCTCACGAAGGACAACTACCTCACGCAGGTCGAGGTCCGGGCTGACGGCTTCCCGGCGCCCGCGTTCCTGCTGACCGACCTCCCTTCGAGCTTCGTCTCGCAGGAGGCCGACTCGACGGAGGACTATCGCCACTTCGCCTACGCGCTGAAGCCGGTGGTCGGTGGCGCCGAGCGAGTCGACTTCCGCAAGCCCGATCCGGGGGAGCGACTGCTGCAACCGGGTCCGCTGACGTGGGCCGTCGCGAAGAGCAAGTACTTCCTCGTCGGCGTGGTCGCGCCGGCAGAAGGGGGCACTCCGTTCGCTGAACTGCAGGTCACCGGCGCGCTCCGAGTGAATCGGGTGGCCTCTCGGGCATACGCGACGGTGGTCTCCCCGATCGGCCCCGACGGTGTCCGCTACGAGCTCTATGCAGGACCGCAGGAGTGGGAGCGACTCGTCGCGATGGGCCGCGCGTTCGAGAACGCGAATCCGTACGGGGGATTCATCAGCGGGATCGTCCAGCCCTTCGCGACGATCGTCATGCGGATCCTCCTCTGGGCGAAGCGGACCACCGCCCTCGAGTATGGCTGGATCCTCGTGCTCTTCGGCATCGCGATCCGGCTGCTGATGTGGCCGTTGAACAGCCGGATGCTGCGCACGAGCCTGAAGATGCAGCGGCTCGCGCCGGCGATCCAGGCGGCGCAGGCGGCCGCGAAGGCGAAGCACCCGAACGACCCGGCGGCCCAGCAGCAAGCGCTGATGAAGGTCTACACGGAGCACGGGGTCTCCCCGCTCAGCCAACTCTCCGGCTGCCTTCCGCTGCTGCTCACGATGCCGGTGCTCTTCGCGCTCTTCTTCGTCTTCCAGAACACGATCGAGTTCCGCGGGGTCTCCTTCCTCTGGCTGCCGGACATCACCCTGATGGACCCGTACTACATCGTGCCGATCGCGATGGGCGTGTCGATGTATGCCACGATGTGGCTCGGGATGCGGAACGCGCCGCCGAACCCACAGCAGAAGATGATGAGCTGGATGATGCCGATCGTGATGACCGCGGTGCTCTTCAAGTTCGCGTCGGGACTCAACCTCTATTACACGGTGCAGAACCTCGCGGCGTTGCCGCAGCAGTGGTTGATCGCGAACGAACGAGGGAAGGCGGCGCCCGCCGCCACGGTCGCTGATGGTAGCGAGCGAAAGAAGCGCTGACCTCCGCGGCGACACGATCGCTGCGGCGCCATCGACGTGGACGAGGTGATGGGGCGGGTCTTCGCGACGTTCTGCGTCGGCAAGTAGAAGGCGAAGGAAGGTGAAAGGCCGTTCCCTTCCTCCTTCCACCTTCCTCCTGGCGTTAATTGACGACGCGCGGCCGGCCCCGGAGCCGGTCGCGCGCGTCCACCGAGCGAAGTGCCGTCCGCCTAAGCGGTCCGAGCTGCTGCGTCGGTGAAGTGCAGTATCTCCTGGGCGTCAGCGCGCAACGCCCACGCGATCCCCTTCTCGGCGATCGCATCCTCGACCATCCGCGCGCCGAGCCAATAGCCGGCGCGCTCCGGCAGCACGTGCCGCTGCACGGTGCGCGCTTCGTCGCTCATCCCACCGGAGAGCCACCGCAACCGCAAACCGAGACCGGTGCGGTCGAGGTCATCGATCACGACACGCGAGAGCACCGACTCGAGCTCACGCACGCGCGCATACTGGCGGCGTTGGAATCCGTAGTACTCCCACGGCGCGTGTCCCGGACTCAGTTGCCGCGACGCGTGCACGGCGAGGCCTTCATTCACGAGATGTTCGCGGAGCGACGCCGAGCGCCCCGTCTCCCAATACGAATAGAATCCACCCGCGGCGCCGACCGCGCGCCGCATCTCGGCGCGACTGACCGGCGACGTGTATCGCACGCAGTGGGCGATCTCGTGGGCGAGCCACATCGGCACGAGCTCGGGGTCGAGTCCCAATCCGCGGGTGGCGGGGTTGGCGATGCTGGTGAAGTGTTCGAGGCAGACGAAGGCGTACCCGCGGCCCTCCACTACGAGCTCGCCGGCATTCGCCGCGCCGACGCCGGTCATCAGCACGACATCGATGGTGGAATCGATCGCGAAGAGCTCGGCGCACGCGGTCTCGGCCTGCCTGGCGAGCGCGACGACGTCGGTCCGCTCGAGCATCGTGCGGAGATCGGACCGGTCGGCGCGAACGGTCTCGCGCACGACCTCCTGGAAATGCGGACCGGTCGGTTCGATGACGAAGTTGTGCCAGTACGCGCCGAGGAGTGCGCGGTGCGTCTCGAAGTAGCGGTGATACGCTGCGACCGGATCGGCGCTCTGGAGAACGGCGAAGAAGTCGGGCAGCAGGTTGATCAGCATTCGGTGGGGTCGGGACGTGCTGAGATCAACTGAGGCCGGAGTTCACCGGGCGAACGATAGGGCCGATCGTGATTCCGGACAAGAGGTAGTGATGCCAAGCAAATCCGAGACCTCACTTCCTTCCGCGAGGATGGGAGGTGTGAGATGTGAGGGGCGCGGCAGGGACGTCGCCGCGCCGACGGCGCGTTCCCTCCCCTCTAGCGAGTGCCGAAGAGCCGGTCGCCGGCGTCGCCCAGGCCGGGGAGGATGTAACCGTGATCGTTGAGTTCGCGATCGAGAGCCGCAGTGAAGATCGGCACGTCGGGATGTGCGGCGTGCAGGCGTTTCACTCCTTCCGGCGCGGCGACGAGGCAGAGGAATCGGATCCGCAGCGCGCCGGCGCGCTTCAGCGAACCGACCGCGCTCACGGCACTCCCGCCGGTCGCGAGCATCGGGTCGAGGAGGAAGAAATCCCGCTCGGCGGCGTCGCCGGGAACCTTGAAGTAGTAGTCCACGGGTTCGAGCGTGTCGTGATCGCGATAGAGCCCGATGTGCCCGACGCGTGCGGCGGGAACGAGCTTAAGGATCCCCTCCACCATCCCGAGTCCGGCGCGGAGGATGGGGACGAGCGTGAGCTTCTTGCCCGAGACGCGGAGCCCGGTGGTCGTCTCGAGCGGAGTGACGACCTCGGTGGGCTCGAGCGCGAGGTCGGCGGTGGCCTCGTAGGCCATCAGCATCGCGATCTCGTCGACGAGTTCCTTGAAGATCTTCTTGGGCGTGGCCTGGTCTCTCAGGATCGAGAGCTTGTGCTGGACCAGCGGATGCGAGACGACGGTGAGTCCCGGGAACTTCGGTGCTGGGGTGGTCAACATATGCGAGAAGCTACTATCTTCGGCTCGATGAAAGAATATCAGGCCGTGATCGTCCGCCTGACCCGGCATCAGCGCGAGGACGAGGACGCGCTCACCGACCTGCTCAATGAGCGGAGTCGCGGCGGCTGGACCCCGACGATGATGACGCAGGAGGCCCAGCGCCTGACCCTCGTGTTCGCGCGCGACGCCGAAGCGGACCGCTAGGTGCGGCTCCAGTTCCAGGGCGCGGCGCGCGAAGTGACCGGCTCGGCGCACCTCGTCGAGGCCGCCGGACGCACGATCCTGCTGGACTGCGGGCTCTTCCAGGGACGTCGCAGCGAGGTACAGGCGAAGAACCGGCAACTGCCGCACGACGTCGGTCGGATCGACGCGGTGGTGCTCTCGCACGCGCATATCGATCACGCGGGGCGGCTCCCGTTCCTGGTGAAGGAAGGGTACCGCGGGGCGATCCACGCGACGCCGGCGACGCGCGACCTGTGCGAAGTGATGCTCTCCGACTCGGCGCACATCCAGGAGAAGGACGCCGAGTTCCTGGCGCGGCACCATAAGAACGCGGTCGAGCCGCTCTACGCGCTGCGGGACGTGTCGACGACACTGACCCAGATGCGACCGCACCGCTACCGCGAGCGGTTCGAGGTCGTCCCAGGTGTCTGGGCGACCTTCGTCGATGCGGGCCACATCCTGGGCTCGGCGTCGGTGACACTCGAGTGGGACGAGGATGGTGTGCGGCGCCGCCTCGGCTTCAGTGGCGACATCGGACGCAACGGCTTGCCGATCATCCGCGATCCCGAGCCGGTCGAGGCGGTCGACTGGGTGATCATGGAGTCGACGTATGGCAATCGGGACCACTCGAGCGTGGCGGGGGCGCGCGACGACCTCGCGCGGATCGTGCGGGAGACGGTGGCGCGAGGAGGCCGCGTGCTCATCCCCGCGTTCGCCGTCGGACGCACGCAGGAGATCCTCTACGACCTGCGCCAGCTCACCCAGGACGGGCGGATCCCGCGCGTCCCCGTGGTGATCGACAGCCCGCTCGCGACCGAAGCCACGGCGGTCTTCCGCGAGAACACGGAGGTCTTCGACCGGTCGGAACCGATGGTGCGCGCGAAGCAGGCTGACCTGAGCGCCCTCTTCGATTTCGAGCTTGTGCAGTTCACGCCCGCCGTCGAGGATTCGAAGGCGATTATGCGGAAGCCGGGTCCGATGATCGTGGTGGCGGCGTCGGGGATGTGCGAATCAGGGCGGATCCTCCACCACCTCGCGCACTCGGCCGGGGATCCGCGGACGACGGTCCTGATCGTCGGCTTCCAGGCCGAGCACACGCTCGGCCGTCGGATCGTCGAGCGCCGCGAGGTGATCAAGGTGTTCGGCGAGGAGTTGCCGCTGCGCGCGCGGGTCGAGGTCCTCAACGGCTACAGCGCGCACGCCGACCGGACCGAGCTGCAGGCGTGGCTCGACGCGGTGCGCGCGACCTCCCCGCGACTGGCTGATGTCTTCCTCGTGCACGGCGAACGCGCGGCACAGGACGCGCTCGCGACGCAACTCACGTCCCGCGGATACCAGGTGCAGGCACCGGAACCGGGGAGTGGTGTCACGCGCTGATGCGCGGGACCGGATCATCGCCGCCGCCGTCCGGCTCGGCACGGCACAGGGTGCGGGAGCGCTGAGCCTGCAGGCCGTCGCCGATGCCGCGGGAGTGAGCAAGGCCCTGCTGCTCTACCACTATCAGGAGAAGGACGAGCTGCTCGGGGTCGTCGCGCAGTCGCTCGGACGCGACGCGGCGGCGCGGATCGCCACGGCGGCGCGCGCGAATGATCCGATGGTCGGTTGGCAGGCGCTGGCGCACGAGGAGTGCGCGCGAGGGGAGGTGGCGCTCCTCTCCGCCCTCGCGCTCGACCCGGCGGTCGCCGCCGCCGTGATGCGGGAGACGCGAGCCGCGCGAACCGAGGCCGCAACGCGACTCGCCGTGCGGATGCTGGAGTCAGTCGGGCTCGCGCCGTGTGTACCGGTCGAGTTCGTCGGCCGTTTCCTCATCCGCGAACTCGATGGCCTCGTCCACGCGACGGGGCGCGCGGGCCTGCCCGAGGGCGCACTCGACGCGGAGTCCGACGCCGTGGTCCTCGCACTGCTCGCGTTCGGGCGATAGCGACCGTTTCGCCCGGCGCGCTCGCCTCATAGCTTCCGCCGATGCGTCCCGGGTCCCGCTGGTCCACACGCCGACGTGTCGTCGCCGGCCTCAGTCTGCTCGTCGCGACGCTCTGGGTGTGCAGTGCGACGGCGGTGCTCTGGCACGCGTCACGGGACCGCGCCACGCTGTCGGACGCGATCGTGGTGTTGGGGGCCGCACAGTACCGGGGACGTCCCTCGCCGGTGCTTCGCGCACGACTCGACCACGCGGTGGGGCTCTACGCGCGTGGACTCGCGCCGCAACTCGTGCTCACCGGCGGGACGGCCGAAGGGGACACCGCGAGCGAGGCGCTCGTGAGCCGGCAATACGTGCTGCAGGCCGGGGTGCCGGAGTCGGCCCTCCTGCTCGAGAACGAAGGGCGCACGACGAACCAGTCGATGCGCCTCGTGTCGCAGCTCCTCCTCGCCCACGGCACCGACCGCGTGATCGTCGTCTCGGATCCCTTCCATGTGTTGCGCGCCGCGTTCGTCGCGCGCCGGTACGGACTCCACGTCTCCACTTCGCCGACGATCACCGGGAGCGTGTGGACTCGCGTCGCGCGACAGCCGGGTTACTTCCTCGAGGAGAGTGTCAAGGCGCCGATGTCCCTCCTCGTCGGATGGTGAAGGCGATGCACCTGCCGGTCGACGAGTATCGCCTCTCCAATGGGCTGCACGTCGTATTGTCGGAGGACCACGCCACGCCGGTCGTCGCGGTGAATCTCTGGTACCACGTCGGGTCGGCGAACGAACGAGCGGGTCGGACGGGGTTCGCTCACCTCTTCGAGCACATGCTCTTCCAGGGAAGCGCGCAGGTCGCCGCGAACGAGCACTTCGAGCTCGTGCAGCGGGCGGGCGGTACCTGCAACGGATCGACGTGGCTCGACCGCACCAACTACCACGAGACGTTGCCAGCGCACCAGCTGGAGATCGCGCTCTGGCTCGAGGCCGACCGGATGGCGAGGCTCCTTCCGGCGATGACGCAGGCGAAGCTCGACACCCAGCGCGATGTGGTGAAGAACGAGCGGCGCTGGTCAGTGGACAATCAACCGTACGGCACCTGGTGGGAACGGCTGCCGGCGCTCTGCTTCCCGGAGTCGCATCCGTTCCACCATTCGCTCATCGGGTCAATGGAGGACCTGAGCGCGGCGAGTCTCGAGGATGTCGCCGAGTTCTTCCGCACCTATTACACGCCGGACAACGCGGTGCTCACGATCGCCGGGGACTTCGCTGCGGTCGAAGCGCGGGCGATGGTCGAGCGCCACTTCGGAGCGATCCCCCGCGGCACAGGGCACCCACCGCTCGGGCCGACGGAGGTCGACGACGATTTCGGCGAGTGGCGACGAGCGGAGGTGCCCGACGCCGTCGCCGCGCCGCGGCTCTTCCTCGCCTTTCGGGTGCCACCGGCCGGCACCGAGCCGTGGTACGTCGCAAGCCTGCTCGGCGCCGTGCTGGGAACCGGTGACGGCAGTCTCCTCGCGCGCACGCTGGTGCGCGAGCAGGCGATGGCGACGGCAGCGACGGCATTCACCTTCGACCTCACCAAGGGATCAGACCTCTTGGTGCTCGATGTGACGGGACGCCCAGAAGTGAGCGGGCGTCTCCTCGAGGCGGCGGTCGTGGCAGTGGTGGACCATCTGATCGAGACCGGCGTGGACACCGCGGCGATGGATCGGGCACGCGCCCTGATCGAGACGAGCTGGATGGTGAGCTTGCAGTCAGCCACGACCCGAGCCGACCGACTCTCGCAGTTCGCCACCTACCACGGCCGCGCCGCGCGCGTGAACGAGGAGATGAAGCGCTACGCTGGCTTGACACCGCTGGCCCTGACGACCTTCGCGCGCGCGCGGCTCACGCCGCGGCATCGGGCCTCACTCCTCTTCGTCCCATCGGGTGCGAGATGACGACGACGATGCGTCCCAGACCCGGTGCGGTGCGGCCATACGAGTTCCCCGCGGTGCACCGGAGCGTGCTCGCGAATGGCGTGCGAGTGCTCGTGGCGCCGATGCCGCGCCTGCCGCTCATCACGGTGCTCGCGCTCGTGGACACCGGCGCGTCGCGCGAGCGGCCTGGTGAGGAGGGGGTGGCGGCGTTGACGGCGCGAACGCTGACCGAAGGGGCGGCGGGACTCGACGGGGCGGCGCTCGCCGCCCGACTCGAGGGATTGGGCACCGCGATCATCACCGAGGCCGAGTGGGATTCGTCGATCGCACAGTTCACGGCGACCACGGACCGGATCGAGGCGGCGTTCACGCTCTTCGCCGAGGTGGTGCGGGCACCGGCCTTCCCTGCGAGGGACGTCCAGCGACTCCGGGACGAGCGACTCGCCGAGATCACGCAGCAGTTGGCGGAGCCGCGCGGGCTGGCTGATGAGCGCTTCGATGGATTCCTCTTTTCGCCCGCGGCGCGCTATGCACGGGCGGCGGCGGGGACGACGCACGCGGTGCGTGGCCTCGATCGCGATCGCGTCGCAGCCTTCCACGCGCTGACGTACCGACCGGCGTCGACGACCCTGGTGTTCGTGGGGGACATCACGTCGGCGCGGGCGCAGAAGTTGGCCGAAGCGGGATTCGAAGGATGGGGCACGAGCATCGGGTCGGGACCACCGATCGCGCCGGTGGATGCGGTTCGCCACGCCGGCCGCCGAACGATTGTCGTGGCGAAGGTGGCCGCGGCGCAGTCGGAGCTCCGCGTCGGCCATCTCGGAGTTCCTCGGGCCCACCCCGAGTACCTGACGATCGTGGTGATGAACGCGATCCTGGGTGGCCTCTTCTCCTCGCGCATCAACCTCAATCTGCGCGAGAAGAACGCCTTCACCTATGGGGCGTCGTCGCTGTTCGATTGGCGGCGCGGGGCCGGGCCGTTCGTCGTGAGCACGGCGGTGAAGAGCGACGTGAGCGGCCGAGCGGTGCAGGAGATCCTCGCCGAGATCGAGAGGATGCGGGATGCCCCACCCACGGCGAGCGAACTGGAACTCGCGACGGAGTATCTCGCCGGAGTCTTCCCGATCCGGTATGAGAGCACCGCGGCGGTCGCCGCCGCGCTAGCGCGAGCGACCATTTTCGGGTTGGGGGACGAGTGGTTCCGCGAATACCGGCAGCGCATCCGCGCGGTGACCGCCGCGGGCGTGCACGCCGCAGCCCGAACACATCTCGACCCGGCGGGGGTGCTGGTGCTCGCCGTCGGGGACCCGTCGGTGATCGATGTGCCGCTCAGGAACGCGGGGATCGGTGACCTGACCGTGGTCACGGCTGACGCTGATCCGACGGAGGTCCCGAAATGACGGAGGAACCAGGCCGTGTCAGCGGCGAACGCATCTGGCAGCACCGCTTCCTCGACGCGCACCTCGATCGTGTGCGCTATCCCGATGGAGAGGTCGGCGAGCAGGTGCTGATCCATCATCCGGGCGCGTCGGCGATCGTTCCATTCCTGAGCGACCCGGCGGGGAACGATCCGCAGGTGCTGCTGATGCGCCAGTATCGATACGCGGCGGGAGGTCGACTCTGGGAGATACCTGCGGGACGTCTCGAGCCAGGAGAGGAACCACTCGCCTGCGCGCACCGCGAACTGCTGGAGGAGACCGGCTGCACCGCGACGAAGATGGAGCGGCTCACGACGTTCTGGACGACGCCAGGATTCACCAACGAACGCATCCACCTCTTCCTCGCGAGCGGACTAACGCGTGGCGCAACGCGACATGAGGCGGATGAGTTCATCGAGCTGCACACCTTCGCCCTGGCGGCATCTCTCCGGATGATCGAGAGCGGGGAGATCAACGACGCGAAGAGCGTGATCGGCCTTCTCTTCGCTGCGGGATTCCGCGCCCGCTGACCGCGCGCTTCTATATGAAAGGGGAGCCGGACGAACAGGCGTCCCCTTTTCTGGACACAAATCTCCCAACGGAGGGACACAAGCATACATTAAGCGAGCATTAAGATGTTGATATTCAAAGAGTTACGCTGCCAACGCGATTGGCATACCCCCTGCTCTGTAGTCAATCGAGAAGGAGTCGGTTCACGCCGATCCAAGGGGAGGGCAGATGCGAGCAAACGCGCTGAAGTCCCAGTCGTCGAAAGTGGAGTTCCGGACGCTTGTCGAGCTCAAGGCGCTCGATGATGCGTCGTTGGTGTCCGAATACTTGGCCGGACAGCCGCGCGCGTTCGACGCGATCGTAGATCGATACCAGACCAGGCTGCTCAACTTCATCTATCGCACCGTCGGTGACCGGGAACGGTCCGAGGATCTCGTCCAGGAGGTCTTCATCCGCGTGCATCGCCATCTCGCCCGCTTCGACCGCTCGAAGAAGTTCTCGACGTGGATCTACACGATCGCCTCGAACCTCGCGAAGAATGAGCTCCGGAATCGGTCACGGAACCCGATCGTGCTCTTCCAAACGATGACCGCGGGGTGGGATGACGAGGAACGTCCGCTCGAGTTCGAGGATCCCACGGCGCGGCCCGACGACCTCTTCCGCAAGCGCCACGTCCGGGCGCTGGTCGAGCAGACGGTCGCACAACTGCCGCAGCATCACCGCGAGGTCTTCGTACTCCGGGAACTCGAGGGGCGCTCCTACGAGGAGATCGCCGACATCACGCATTGCAACCTTGGCACGGTGAAATCGCGCCTCAACCGGGCGCGGAGTTCCTTCGCCGAGATCATCGAGCCAGCCCTGCAGTAACGGTATCCGGAAGGGGGGTGGGACCTCCGAAGGACTGCAGGCTGGAACGCGAGGCGCCCTCCCGGGGTAACGGGAGGGCGTCTTGTCGCTCGTTCCTCTCGTTGCCTCGGACCTGGGTCTCCCCCACCCCCACCCGATGGATTGCCCAACTTTCCGCTCCCGGCATCTTGCCTGGCTCGACCGGGACCTCGGGTCCGCGCTCGCCTCGGCGATGCGCTCTCACGCCGACGGCTGTCGCCGTTGCGGGGAGTACGACCGCTCGGTGCGCACCGGCTTGCTCCTCGCGCGCCATGTCGCGCTGATCCGGCCGAGCGAACAGTTCCGTGCACGGCTCAGCGAGCGGCTCGCGGCGGAGACACGCCCCACAGCGACGGCTATATTGCGATGCTATGGCGCCCTCGACGATGAAAGCGCTGAAGGCCGCCCTCGACACCGGCCAGTTCGACCCGGTCTATCTCTTTCACGGCTCGGATGAGTTCCTGAAGGAGGAGAAGGTGCGGGCGCTCGTGGCGCGCGCGACCGAGCCCTCCACGCGCGACTTCAACCTCGAGCAACTTCGCGGCGGCGAGTGCGACGCATCGCAGCTCGGCGCCGCGCTCGATGCGCTGCCGATGCTCGCCGAACGCCGGATCGTCGTCCTCCGAGACCCCGGAGCGCTGAAGAAGGCGGCGCGTGAGCGGCTCGACCGTCACCTCGCCGCTCCCCCCTCGGACACGACCCTCGTGCTCGTCGCGCCGGCCGGTGTGAAGCCCGACGCGGCGATGGTCGGTGCCGCCTCAGCGATCGAGTTCAAGTCGCTCTCGGACGACGACCTCCTCAAGTGGATCGCGCACCAGGCGACGTCGGCGTGCAACGTCACGATCGCGCCGGCCGCGGCGTCACTCCTTGCCTCCTACGGCGGGAACGACCTCGCGCTGCTCGCCGGTGAACTGCAGAAACTCTCAGCCTTCACCAACGGCGCGCAGATCACGCCCGAAGCGGTCGAGGCGGTGACCGGCGTGCGTCCGGGCCACACGATGGGCGACCTGCTCGACCGTGCCGCGACGCGCGACACGATGGGGGCGATCGCGCTGGTCGACGAGGTGCTCGCTCAGCCGAAGGCGTCGGCGGTGGTCCTGGTGATGGCGCTCGCGACGCAAACCCTCGCGATCGGATGGGGACTCGCCGCTCGGGCGCGCGGACTCCACGCATCGCGGCTCGAGAGCGAGTACTTCGGACTGCTCAAGGCCGCGGGGAACGCCTATCCGGGCCGGCCGTGGGGCGAAGCGGTGAAGTGCTGGGCCCGCTCGCTGCCGAAGTGGAACGCCGCGGACATCGACCGCGCGCTTCCACACCTCCTCAACGCTGACGCCGCGCTGAAGGACACGAAGGTCTCGAGCGAAGCGCAGATCGTGACCTCGCTGCTGCTGGCGATCACGCCAAGCGCGACGCAGAAGAGGGCGGCATGAAGTGCCACGTGATCGTCGGCATCCTTGGGCTGGTTCTTGCGACGGCGGACGGCGGAGCGCAGGTCGCCGTCGTCCCGCTCGTCCCCGCAGATACGACGACGGCGGCTGTGTTCCGCCGGGCGCAGCGACTGGTGAATGACGGGCAGGGGACCGAAGGCCGCGCGCTGGTCGATTCGATGCTCAACGCCGCCGAACCGCGGTCGGGCGAGGAAGCGGAGGCACTGTACTGGCGCGCGATGCTGGCCGAGAGTTGGGACAACGCCCAGCGTGATTACCTGCGGCTGATGCTTGAGCATGAGCGGTCGCCGCGCGCTGGTGACGCGATGTTGCGGCTGGCGCAGGGTGAAGTCGCACGCGGTGACCGTGAGGCGGCGATCCGCTACCTCGAACGACTCGTGCGAGAGGCACCGGAGAGTCCGACGCGCGCCGAGGCGGGACTCTGGCACGGGCGCCTGCTCGTGGAACAGGGTGATCAGGCTCGCGGGTGTGCGCTGCTGCGCGAGGCCCGCCCACGGGTGGCGAGCGGCGCGCTCGAGCTCGAGAACCAGTTCGAGTACGTGTTGCGCGCCTGTCCGGACCCGGCCGCCGCGCCGCCGCAGGCAGTAGCGCCTCCGGTGGCGACGCCTCCGCCAGTGGCCGCGCCACCGGCGGCCGCGACGCCCACAGGTCCGACCTGGTCCTTCCAGGTGGCGGCGATGAGCACGCTTGCCGAGGCGAACGTGCTCGTCGCGCGACTTCGCGCGAAGGGCTACGACGCGCGTGTCGACGGGACGACCGCGCTCTTCCGCGTGCGGATCGGTCGTTTCGCGTCGCGCGCGACGGCGGCCCAGGCGGCGAACGCGTACAAGGCGAAAGAGGGCGGGGACTTCCTCGTCGTCGAGGTCCCCCGAGGGTTCTTTTGAGTAAGGAGGGGGCGACCCCCCTGATGACACAATACCGGGAGATCAAGGCGCGGCATCCTGGCGCGATCCTCTTCTTCCGGATGGGTGACTTCTACGAGATGTTCTACGACGACGCCGAGGTGGCGTCGCGGGCACTCGACTTGACGCTCACCTCACGGAACAACGGCGGCGCGACCGAGGTGCCGCTCGCGGGTGTGCCGGTGAAGGCGGCCTCGGAGTACCTCCGCCGTCTCGTCGCGCAGGGTTTCCGTGTCGCGATCTGCGAGCAGGTGGAGGATCCCAAGCTCGCGAAGGGCATCGTCAAGCGCGCGGTGGTGGAGACGATCACGCCGGGCGCCGCGTTCAGCGACGACCTGCTCGACACCGCGCGGAACAACTTCCTCTGCGCGATGCGCGGCAATGGCGCTGAAGTCGGGTTCGCGGCGGCCGACCTGTCCACCGGGGAACTGCGGCTCGTCCGCTGCGCCCGTGGTGACGCCGACACGGTGCTCGCGCGACTCTCGCCGCGGGAGATCTTGCTCTCGCCGGGTGACGAGTCGCTCGAAGCGCTGGCGTCGGCCACCGGCGCGCTGCTCACGCCGCGCGAGGGGTGGGAGTTCGAGCCAGCACTCGCCACCGACGCGCTGGCCGCCCACTTCGCCGTGCAGTCGCTCGAAGGGTTCGGCCTCGGCGCAAGCGATGCGGTCGCGGTCGGCGCGGCGGGCGCGCTCCTCCGTTACCTCCGCGAGTTGCAGCCGGCGGGGTTGCCCCACCTCGCGAGACCGGTGATCGAACGGCCCGGGGGCACGATGCCCCTCGATGAGATGACGCGGCGGAACCTCGAACTCGTCGAATCGCTGCGCGGCGGCGACGACACGGGCGGCACGCTCATCAGCGTGCTCGATCGGACGCAGACCCCGATGGGGGCGCGGCTCCTCCGGCAATGGATCCTCGCGCCGCTCACCGCGGTCGAGAGCATCGAGCAGCGACTCGACGCCGTGACCTCACTCTTCACCGACGCACTCGCGCGGGGGGCGTTGCGTGAAGCAGTGGATGGCGTGCGCGATGTGGAACGTCTCGCTGGTCGCACTGCGGCCGGGCGTGCGACGCCACGCGACCTGCGCGCGCTCGGCGACTCGTTCGCCCAGCTCCCGGCCGTTGGCGCGGCACTGCGGCGCACCTCGTGCGGCGGCGTGCTTGGCGCCGTTTCCACCGACTGGGACGATGCCGCTGAACTCGCCTTGGAGATCCAGCGGACGCTCGTCGCGCGCCCGCCGATCGCGTTCGGCGAGGGAGAGACGATCGCGCCCGGCATCGATGCGGGGCTGGACGAGCTCCGCGCGATCGCGACCGGCGGGAAGGACGCGATCGCGGCGCTGCAGGCCGAGGAGCGCTCGCGCACGGGCATCCACTCGCTCAAGGTGGGCTACAACCGGGTGTTCGGTTATTACATCGAGATCTCGAACGCCAATCGCGCGCTGGTGCCCGCTGACTACCAGCGGCGGCAAACGCTCACCGGCGCGGAGCGCTACATCACGCCGGCGTTGAAGGAGTTCGAGGAGAAGGTGCTGCACGCGACCGAGCGGATGGAGACGCTCGAGCGGGAGCTCTTCGAGGCGCTGCGGACGCGGATCGGCGCAGCGATCGGGAGGATCCAGGGTATTTCATCGCGGCTCGGCTTGCTCGACGTGCTCGCGTCGCTGGCCGAGGTGGCGGCGCGCGAGGGGTACGTGCGGCCGGTGGTCGACGCGGGCACCGTGCTCACGATCGAACGGGGCCGCCATCCGGTGGTCGAGCGGATGCTGCCGCGCGACCAGTTCGTGCCGAACGACGTGGCGCTCTCCCCCGACGCGCGGATGATCATACTCACCGGGCCGAACATGGCGGGGAAGAGCACGATCCTCCGGCAGATCGGGCTCCTCGTGCTGATGGCTCAGATGGGGAGCTATGTGGCGGCGAGTGCGGCTCGGGTCGGCATCGCGGATCGCGTGTTCACGCGGGTCGGCGCGAGTGACAATCTCGTGCGCGGCCAATCCACCTTCATGGTGGAGATGTCGGAGACGAGCGCGATCCTGCACACGGCGACCGCGCGGAGCCTGGTGCTGCTCGACGAGATCGGGCGCGGCACCGCGACTTGGGATGGGCTCTCGATCGCGTGGGCAGTGAGCGAGCACCTGCACGAGCGCGTCGGGTGCAAGACGGTCTTCGCGACGCACTATCACGAGCTGACGCAACTCGCCGACGAGTTCACGTCGGTGCGGAACTTCAATGTCGCGGTGCAGGAGGCGGGGGATCGGATCCTCTTCCTGCACCGGCTCAAGCCGGGTGGCGCCGATCGGTCGTATGGAATCGAGGTCGGGAGGCTCGCCGGCCTGCCGGGGCCGGTGATCGCGCGGGCGCGTGCCCTCCTCAAGGTCCTCGAAGGGGAGCAGCTCGTACCGGCACTCGGCGGCCAACGCGCGCCGCGCAGCACGCCGCCGACCGACCAACTCGGACTCTTCGCCTCCGCGGCGATCGACCCGGTCGTGGAGCGACTGCGGGCGATCGACACCGACGCCCTGACGCCGAAGCAGGCGCTGGCGTTGCTCTCCGAGTTGAGCGAAGCCGCTCGCGAGGGTGTGGTCGCTCCCCTCAAGACGCACGGCTAGATTCGCACCTCACCCACTCGCCCCCGATGACCGACCAGGTCCGCCACCGCAAGCCGTACGACAACGTCCTCGAGACGATCGCCTGGACGCCCCTCATCCGGCTCTCACGGGTGACCCAAGGGTTCCGCACACCGGTGTACGCGAAGGCCGAGATCTTCAATCCGGGCGGGTCGGTGAAGGACCGGATCGGCCTCCCGATGATCGAGGAGTTCGAGCGCTCGGGCGCATTGAAGCCCGGCGGCACGATCGTCGAAGGGACG
This sequence comes from Gemmatimonadaceae bacterium, assembly GCA_031396245.1. GTDB lineage: Bacteria > Gemmatimonadota > Gemmatimonadetes > Gemmatimonadales > Gemmatimonadaceae > Pseudogemmatithrix. The sequence continues at coordinate 9,117 of JANNKK010000265.1, read as the reverse complement.
AGCGGGAACACCGGCATCGGGCTCGCGATCGCGGCGGCGCTCAAGGGGTATCGCTGCATCTTCACGATGCCGGACAAGATGTCGCAGGAGAAAGTGCGGCTCCTCAAGGCGTTCGGCGCGCAGGTGATCATCACGCCGACCGCCGTGCCGCCCGACCATCCCGACAGCTACACGTCGATGGCGAAGCGGATCGCGCAGGAGACGCCCAACGCCGTGCTCGCGAACCAGTTCTACAACCAGGCGAACCCAGCGGCGCATTACGCGACCACGGGGCCCGAGCTCTGGGAGCAGACGAGCGGCCGAATCACGCACTTCGTCGCGGGCGCGGGAACGGGCGGGACGATCACGGGCGTGGGACGCTACCTCAAGGAGAAGAACAAGAAGGTGCAGATCGTCGGCGCCGATCCGGTGGGGTCGATCCTCGCCGAGGTCTGGCGGTCGAATGGCGCGAACAAGCCGCAGGGCGCGCCGTATAAGGTCGAGGGGATCGGGCAGGACAAGATCCCGGGGACACTCGACCTCTCGCTGATCGACGAGTACCAGTCGGTGAGCGACCGTGACGCCTTCGCGATGGCGCGGCGGCTGACCCGCGAGGAAGGGCTCTTCGTCGGTGGGTCGTCGGGGCTGATCACGCACGCGGCGCTCAGCGTGGCGCGCCGGATCAACGATCCCGATGCCTGCGTAGTGACTGTGCTCTGTGACACCGGGGAGCGGTACCTCTCGAAGCTCTACAACGACGAGTGGATGCGCGAGAACCAGATGCTCGACGCCGAGAAGGTGACGTTGGGACAACTCCTCGCGGCGAAGGGAGGGGAGATCCCCGCCCTCGTGAGCACCGCGCCCGGGGCCTCGGTCCGGCAGGCGCTGGGACTGATGAGCCTTCACGATGTGTCGCAGCTGCCGGTGATGGACGGCGCCAACTGCGTGGGATCGGTGAGCGAGAGTGTGCTCAGCGTGCGCGGCCTCGAGGACACGAAGGTCCTCGAGCGCACCGTGAGCGACGTGATGGATTCCCCATTCCCGGTGGTGGACGCGGCGATGCCCGCCGACGCCGCGGTGAAGATGCTGGGCAAGAACAATCCCGCGGTGCTGGTGCGGGACCACGGGACGGTGCAGGGGATCCTGACGCGGTCCGACCTCCTCCAGTTCCTGATGGCGCGATAGTGCGGATCCTCGTCCTGCTGGGCGGCGATTCGGCGGAACGGGAGGTCTCGCTCTCGAGCGGACGTCGCGTGAGCGCGGCGTTACGCCAACGGGGTCACGACGTCACGGAGGCCGACCCGGCGGGGGACCCGCTCGCGGTGCTTCCCGAGGCGAAGAGGGCCGAAGTCGTGTGGATGGCCCTGCACGGCGGGACGGGCGAGGACGGGACGATCCAGGCGCTCTTCGACTTGGCCGGTGTGCGGTATACCGGCAGCGGTCACCTCGCGAGTGCGATCGCGATGGACAAGGACCTCTCGAAGATCCTGTTCCGGGCGGCGGGGGTGCCGACCCCCGACTGGTGGATGGCGCGGGACCTCCCGGACGCCCGGTGGAAGCAGGGGGGGTATGGCGAGCACGCGGCGTCAACGCTGGGGATGCCGATCATCGTAAAGCCCTCCAAGCAGGGGTCCACGGTGGGGCTCTCCCTCGTGAAAGCGCCGCAGGCGCTCAGGGAAGCGATCGTGGAGGCCTTCCGGTATGACGACGAAGTGATGCTGGAGGCGTATGTCCCCGGGCGGGAACTCACGGTCGGGGTGATCAGCGACCTCGCGCTTCCGGTTGGCGAAATCATTCCCAAGCACGAGATTTACGACTACGAGTGCAAGTACACGCCGGGGATGGCCGAGGAGATCTTCCCGGCGCGGATCCCGGCGGCGGTACGCGACGAGGCGCAGCGGCTCTCGTTGGTGGCGTACGAAGCGCTCAAGTTGGGTGGGTGTGCGCGGATCGACTTCCGCCTGCATCCCGATGGTGGCCTCTACTGCCTCGAGGCGAATACGCTTCCGGGGATGACGGGGACGAGCCTCGTGCCGCAGGCGGCGCTGGCGGCGGGGATTGATTTCCCGGAGTTGTGCGAACGGATCGCGCTCGACGCAGTGCGAGCGAAAGGGGGCAAGGGATGACCGGTGGCGTGCCGATGGTCGCAGCGGCGTTGAGCGGAGTGCCTGCCGGCGTGCAGTCGCTCGGGCCTTGGTCTGGGCGACGACAGCTCTTCATCCGGTTCGCCGGCGAAGCCGAGACGGCGACGATGTACATGGCCCACGCGCTCGTCCGCGAGATGGAGCGGCAGTTCTCGCGGTCGCACTTCCACTCGGTGGTGATCGGTGGGCGCGACCCGCTCGGGAACGTCCCCTTCCTGCTCGCGGCGCTGCAGGCGGCGAAGCCGAAGGTCCCGGTGATGCTCGACACGGACGGGCAGCGACCCGAGGCGATGGGGGAGCTCCTCCCGTTCTTGGCCCTCACGCAGGTCACCGTCGAGTTCGCGGGAACGGAGGCGTCGCTCGACCACGCCGTCGAGACGCTGAAGATCGCGGCGAAGGCCGGCTGCGCGCACGCACTGGCCCTCGTCGCGCGCGAGGACACACCCGACTCGGCGATGCTCCGCCTGATCGAGGAGGCGCACCGCGAGAGCGCAGCGACGCAGGTCGTGATCCATCCCTTCCCGACAGTCGAGCTGCCACCGATGCTCGACCGTCGCTGGGCGACGCTCCTCGAGCAGGCCGCCTCGATGCACGCCGACGTGAAGATCGCGCTGCGCCTTCCTTCGCCGACGGGCCTCCGGTAGGTCGGGCATGACCGAGGTGACTCCTTCGTTGCCCGTGTTGCGTGAACCGGTGCGCGTGCCGGTCGCTGTGGCGTGGGTACTCGCGCTCGTCGGCGTGATGCACTTCCTGCAGTGGACGGTGGTGCTGCCGTCCGATGTCAAGGCGGTGTTCGGATTCCACCGCGGCGACCTGGAGCTCGGTCGCTGGTGGAGCGCGCTCACCTATCCCCTGGCCCATCCCGACGCGGCGATCCTGCTGCTCAACGCGTATGCGCTCGCGGTCTTCGGCACGCGACTCGAACGCACGTGGGGGACACGCCGCTTCGTGGCGTTCCTCGTGCTCGCGGCGCTGGGCGGCTGGGCGGTGCATCTCTTCATCGGCGGCGCGGGCGTGCTGCTCGGCGCTTCCTCGCTCGCCCTCGGCGTGCTCGTCGCGCACGGGCTGCGGTGGGGGAACGAGGAGCATCGGATGGCGGGTGGATTCCAAGCCAAGATCGGCTGGGTGGTGTTCTTCGTGGCTTCGCTGATCCTGCTTGTCGGCCTGCGGGCGAACGCCGGAGGCGGGCTCGCGTTCCTCGCGCACCTGGGTGGCGTCGGAGCGGCGTGGCTCTTCGTTCGGGCGACGCCGGTGCTGTTGGTGGAGCGGTTCCGCGAAGGGGTCTCGGCGTTGCCCGACGACCCGCCGGAGGACCAGCCACCGCGCGCGGTGCCGAAGACCCTGCCGCGCTCACGGGCGCGCGACCGAGAGACGATCGATGAGGTGGTCGCTCGTACCAATGCGGCGCCGGCGCGCCGGACGCCGACCAAGCGGCGGGTCGAGCCCAAGAACCCGGCGCCACCGCCGTCGATGGACATGATCCTCGACAAGATCTCGGCTGAGGGGATCGAGCGGCTCACCGACGAGGAGCGCCGCGTGCTCGACGACTACTCGCGCCGCATGCGCGACGGCTGATGCCGCAGCCCGAACTGCTCGAGGTCTTCCCGAATCCCTACGCGGACCGGGACTACGAGATCGCGATGACGACGAGCGAGTTCACGTCGCTCTGTCCATTGGGAGGCGTGGAGTCGGACGCGGCCGAACTCGAGCTCCTGAAGGGAGGCGCCCCGGATTTCGCGACGATCCACATCACGTATGTGCCCGACGCGATGTGCGTGGAGCTCAAGAGTCTCAAGCTCTATCTGTGGAGTTTCCGCAATGACGGGATCTTCTATGAGCGCGTCGTGAACCGGATACTGGACGACTTGGTGGCGAAGGTGAAGCCGCGGAAGATGAAGGTCGTTGGGGACTTCAATGTGCGCGGCGGGATCAAGAGCCTGATCTCTGCGGAGCACACCAGGTGAGTTACGGGATCTCGCCCGGTCGTGATCCCGGGCGCTCGGCTAGATCGAGGATGTGGCGCGCCCGCCTCCGCTTCGCGCTCCCAGTGGTCACGCTCTCCTGCGCCGGATCGACCGAACCACCGGTCGCTTCTGCCCTTGCCGTTGGCACGGCGCCGAATGGCGCTACCTCAGGTCTGTCGCTCAACGTGCAACCCGCTATTCGGGTCGTGAGTGGCTCGGGGCAGCTGATCGCGGCTTCGACGGCGTCCGTGACGGCGTCGATCTTCGCCGGTGGAGGTGTACTCCAAGGTACCACGACCGTCGTCGCCACCGGCGGGTTGGCAACGTTCACGGACCTGCGCATCGATGGTGCGGGAGTTCAGACCCTTCTCTTCAGCGCGGTCGGTCTCGACCCAGTCGCGGCCGCGGGAGTGGCCGTTGCACAGGTTCCGGCGTCGGTGGTGATCGAACGGACGGCGGCGGGTCTCTACAACGGCGTCCCATTCGAGATCCAGCCCCGGATCGAGGTCCGCGATCATGCGGGCCTCCGCCTCCAAGGGGGATCGCCGTCGATCATCGTCTCGAAGGTCAATGGCAACGGGACCCTCGCGGGGACACTGACCGCGAGCGCGATCGCGGGGTTGGCGACGTTCAGTGATGTCGCCGTGAGTGGATCAGGAACACACACGCTCAGCTACTCTCTCTTCGCCAATCCCGCCGTGAACGTGGAGTCGCTGCCGATGGAGGTGTTCTCTGCCATCAAAGTGACCGACGTGGCGCTCGGCGCGGAGCACGCCTGCGCGATCTCGATCGGGGGTTACGTCTACTGCTGGGGCGACAACGTGTATGGGAAGGCAGGACAGCCGCCGATGACGAACGGCACGGTACCGATCCCACGCCGCATCAGCGGGAGCAGGACCTATAGTGCTGTCACGGCCGGGACACAGTTCACCTGCGCCCTCGCGACCGATGGCCTAGCGTACTGCTGGGGATACAATGCACTCAACCAGCTCGGCGGCGGATCGACGCTCCTCGTGGAGCATGTGCCAGTCGCGATCGAGGGCAGCGCCGCGTTCGTCTCACTGGCGGCTGGGGAGACGCACACCTGTGCCTTGACCAGCGCGGGCGCCTCGCTCTGCTGGGGAGGGAACGCCTACGGGGAGCTCGGCGTTGGCCACAGCAATCCCCGCATCGGGCCCGGCGCGACCAGCGGTGCCACGACGTTCGCGGCGCTCGATGCAGGGGGATTCACCACCTGCGGCCTGAGTGCGGGAGCCCTGCACTGCTGGGGCGCGAATGCGTCGCCGGCGACCCCCCCCGCGAACAAGACGCCGCAACTCGAAATCGGGGGGCTGACGCTCGCGGCGGTCTCACTCGGGCTCAACCACAAGTGTGGTCTGGTCGCGACCGATGGCTGGTACTGCTGGGGACAGAACAACCAGTATCAGTTCGGCGACGGCACGGGTCTCGCGTCGAGCACCCCGAAGCGCATCAACGAGCTCTCCTCGTTCGTCAGCCTCGACGGCTCTGTGTCGGGTGGCTGCGGAGTCACCGCAGTCGGTGCGGCGCACTGCTGGGGCTCCGGACGGATCGGTGACGGCACGATGACGCCACGACCGACACCGGTAGCGGTATCGGGAGGACTTTCCTTCGCGTTCGTGCGCGTCGGCGGCGTGGTGACCTGTGGTGTGACGATGTCACAGGAGCTGTACTGCTGGGGCTCGAATGGTAAGAGCGCGGTGGGGGACGGAACCACGACCAATCGGGACGTACCGACGCGCGTCGGGTCGCCCTAGTCCGCGTGCGGGACCGCTGCGGCGATCCATCCGATAGATCCCCTCCTTCCCGCCTCCCACCTCGGATAAGTCCCTAATAGCCGCACATCCCCCGCAGCGCCGGCGATGCCCTGCACGATCGCCTCGGCGTTCGCATCGCCACTCTGGTGGTCGAACTCGATGAAGAACCGGTAGCTCCAGGGCTCACCGGTCGGGCGCGTCTCGACGCGGCGGACGTTGGCGCCGTGCTTCGCGAGGGGCTCCAACGCCCGCAGCAGCGCGCCCGGCTGATCTGCCGCGGTGAGGATGATCATCGTGCGCGCGGGGGTGCCGGCCGGCAGCGGCGCGGGCTCGCGTGCGATGCCGATGAAACGCGTCTGGTTGTCGGGGCGGTCCTCAATGTCGGGCTTGAGGATGGCGAGCTCGTAATGGCTCGCGGCGCGGCGGCTGGCGACGGCGGCCATCGTCGGGTCGGCGACGCGGGAGACGTCCATCGCCGCGCCGGCGGTGTCGTAGACCGGATGGACCTCGAGCTGCGGATTGTCGGCGAAGAAACGGCCGCACTGTGCGAGCGCGACCGGGTGACTCAGCACGGTGGTGACCTGTTCGAAGCTCGTCGTGCGCGCGCCGAGGAGGCAGTGGTGCACCGCGACGACGGTCTCGGCGATCGCGTGCAGAGTCGGGAGCGCATTCACCGCGTCGTGACTCGCGGCGATCGAACCGACGATGGTGTTCTCGATCGGGAGGATGCCGCGGTCGGCAACGCCGGACGCGACGGCGGCGGTGACGTCGGCGAAGTCGCGATAGGCCAGCCGCTCCGCGTCGCCCCCCCAGAGCTGCTGGATCGCTTCATCGCTGAAGGACCCGAGCTCACCCTGGAGGGCGATGCGGAGCCGCCGTTGTTCAGTCACTCGCGGGCGATGAGTGCGACGTCACGGGTGGATATCTCGCCGAGGTTGAGAGATTCGACGCCGACGCGGATCCTAGCGAGGTCGCCGACGATGATGATGAGTCCGTTCTGCTCAGGAACATACCGCTGTGCGACGCGCTGCACGTCGGCCAAGGTCACGCGCGAGACGCGCTGGACGTAATCGGCCAGCGACTCGAGGGTAAGGTTGAAGGTGGCGAGCCCCGCCATCTCCCCGGCGATCTGCGAGGTGGACTCGAGGTCCCCGGGAACGGCGAGCATCAGGTACGCCTTGGCGCGGTCCAGTTCGACGGTGTCCACTGGCGCATCGCGGATCGCCTTGAGTTCCTTGAAGAACTCGACGAGCGAGCTGTCGGTGACGTTCGTGCGTACGCTCGACGACGCCGTGAAGGCGCCAGGGAGGGGACGCCACGAGAATCCAGAACTGGCGCCGTAACTGTAGCCCTTCGTCTCACGGAGGTTCGTGTTGAGGCGCGAGGAGAAGGAGCCGCCGAGGATGGTGTTCATCACCTCGATTGCGGCGTAGTCGGCGTTCGTGCGCTCGACGCCCGGCGCGCCGATGATGATCACCGACTGTGCGGCGCCGGGCTTGTCGACGAGCACGATCTTGCGCCCTTGCGGCCGCATCGGTTGCACGAGCACCGGTGCCGGGCGTCGCTCGGGACCGAGCGACGCCCACTGACCGAATCGAGCCCCGATGAGGCGCGTCGCCTCGGATGCCGACAGGTCGCCGACCACGTAGAACGTCGCGCGCTGCGGGCGGAGACCGGCGCGGTGGAACTCCCGCACCGTCGCCGAGTCGAGCTTCGCGGTGGAGAGGGAATCGCCGCCGAGTGGGTTGTGGTAGGGGTGCCCCTCGGGGAAAAGGAGCTGACTGAACGCCAACCCGGCGAGCGTGTTCGGCTGATCCCTCGCCTGAAGGAGCGCCGCGAGCCGCAGGTCGCGCTGCCGGCGGACCTCGGTCGCGGCGAAGGTCGGGCGCAACACCACGTCGGCCATCAGATCGAGCGCAGCTTCGAGATTCCGACGCGCCACCTTGAGCGAGATGGTGGTGAAGTCCCAGTTGGCGCCGGTGTTGAGGGAGGCGCCGAGGTAGGCGAGCTCCGACTGCAGGGCATTGGCGTCACGCTTGCCAGCGCCCTCGTCGAGCATGTTCGCCGCGAAAGTAGCGAGACCCGGCATCTCATTGTCGAGCCGACCGCCGCCGGCGATCTGCAGCGTGATCTGGACGAGCGGGAGTTCGCGGTGCTCGACGACGTTGATCCCGGGACCGTTGGGGAGCCGTGTGGTCGCGACCCTGGGAACGGTGAGCGTCGGGGCAGTGCCGAGCGCGGGCGGCCTGGTGCGGTCGAGGCCGCCCTGCGCATGCAGCGAAGGACCAAGCGCCGGGGCGAGCAGCCCAACGGCGATAGCGAATGTCAGGGCGCGGTTCATGGGACGATCCCCTGCGTCGCGGCGAGTTCCTTCTTCCCCTGCGGGACGATGCTGAGCGTGACGCGCGGGGCGAGGAGGTACTGCCGAACGACGCGCTGCACATCGGCGGCGGTCACGGCCCGATAGCGATCGAGGTCCTTCTGGAAGTAGTCGGGTGTGCCGGTGGCGTAGTAGTAGGAGTTCAGCTGGTCGGCCTTGGCGCTCGAGAACTCGAGGCGATTGAGGAAGGAGGCCTCGATCGAGTTCTTGGCCTGTTCGATCTCCCGCGCGGTCGGGCCGCCAGCGGCCAGACGCTTGAGCTCGACGTCAACGATGGCTTTGAGCGTGTCGAGGTTGAATCCGGGACGCGCCGTCGCGACGATGTTGAAGTCCCCGTCGAGGCGCTTGGAGGAGTTGAATGCGCTCGCGCTGGTCGCGATCTCCTTCTCGTACACGAGCGCCTGCGTGAGGCGGCTGTTCCGCGCACCGGCGAGTACGTAGCCGGCGATATCGAGCGCCGCGTCATCCGGGCCGTACTCACGGCCGGCGTGCCAGGCGAGGTAGAGACGCGGGAGCTGCACCCGGTCCTCGAGTACCATCAGCGTGTCGCGGATCGTGAAAGGGGCGGGTGCGTTGCGGGTGATGGCGGGCCCGCGCGGTATCTCGGCGAACATCTGCCGCACCGCCCGCTTCACCGAGTCCGGGTTCACCGCGCCGGCGACGACGATCGTGGCGTTGTTCGGCGCGTAGTAGGTGCGGAAGAACTCCTTGACATCCTCGAGCGAGGCGGCGGAGAGATCGGCCATCGAGCCGATCGTGCTCCAGGAGTAGGGGTGGCCCTTGGGGTAGATCGCGGCGGCGAGGCTCTCGAACGCCATCCCGTAGGGTTGGTTCTCGTAGCTCTGGCGACGCTCGTTCTTCACGACGTCGCGCTG
>JANNKK010000258.1:0-3158 GCA_031396245.1 Gemmatimonadaceae bacterium | reverse complement strand
GAGGACGTGGAGGCGATGCTCGCCGATGTCCTCGGTGACCTCGCACCTCACGTCGAGATCAGCGTCCTGCAGGACTCGCCGGCCGAACACCACCCCCGACCTGATGCACTCCTCGGTCCTCGTGCCGATCACCTTCTTCGGCGCGACAAGTTCCGTCGCTGGCAGCTTCGACGTCCGACGGAAGAGCGTCTCCGCCGACGTGCGCACCCCCGGCTGGATCACGCCACCCAGGAAGACGCCGTCAGCGGTGATGCAGTCGTAGGTCGTCGCCGTGCCGAGGTCGACCACGATGCAGTCGCACTTGTAGATGTGGCTCGCGGCCAGCGTGTTGATGATGCGATCGGCGCCGACGGTCATCGGTTCGTCGACCGCGAGGGTGATCCCGAGCGGCGAGCGTCCATCGATGATGATCGGTTCCCGCCCGGCGAGCCGCGCCGCCGCCTCGGCGAGCGCGCCGGTCACGCCCGGCACGACCGAGCCGATCGCCGCGCCCTTCACCGTCTCTGGTGCGATCCCGCTCGCCGCGAGGAGGCTCCGCAACAGCAGGTACACCTCATCGGGCGTCCGCGCGGCGTCGGTGGTGACGCGCCAGTGATCGGTGACGACCTCCCCGTCGCAAAGCCCCAGCGTGGTCTCGGTGTTCCCGACATCGGCGACGAGGAGCATCAGCGGATCCTCAGGTGGTGGCGAAGACGAGCGAACCAGCGCGGAAGGGCGTGACGCGGCCCTCCGCCTCGAGCAGCAGTTCCCCACTCGGCGAGATGCCGCGCACGAATCCATCAGCTGGGGCGAGCACGTGGTGCCCGAGCGCGAGGTCGCGCCGCGCGAACTCGAGTAGTTCGCTCTCGTGCAGTGGCCCCTCGGCGAAGGCGGCTGCCCGCAGCGCCGGAACCACCTCGGCGAGCACCTGCTCGGGGTCGGCATCGAGACCGATCGCCTCGGGCACATCGGCCGGTGGGCTCACGTTGATCCCGAGCCCGATAGCGACCCAGTCGGGCCGCGCGCCGTGCCAGCGCGCCTCAATCAACACGCCGGCCAGTTTCCGCCGCGCGATGTAGAGGTCGTTGGGCCACTTGAGGCGCACGGGTCCCGGTGACCAGCGCTCGAGCACCGGCGCGAGATGGAGCCCCACGCGGAGCGAGAGTACATCGATGCCGGTGGTCTCGCGCGGGCGTTCGATCAGCGTCATCCAGATGCCCGTTCCGGCGCGCGAGGTCCAGGGGCGACCGCCCCGTCCCCGGCCCGCGAGCTGCTCCTCGGCGATGACGAGCGTGCCGGCGGGTACGCCCTCCGCGGCGAGCTGGTGCGCCGCGTCCATCGTGCTCTCGACCGAGTGGAGCGCCGCGACGTGCGGCAGGCCAAGGAGCCGTGCGAGCGCCTCTCCGGAGTGGCCGCGCCAGGTCACCAGCCCCCCCGCGTCGCAACGAGATAGAGGATCAGCGCGCCGAGCACGAAGCGATAGACCGCGAAGATGGCGTAGCCGCGCCTTGAGACGTACCGGAGCAGAACGGCGATCGCGAGCCAGCTCGAGACCGCCGCAGTCGCCACTCCGACGAGGAGGGGCATCGAGAACCCGTTCTCGCGGATCGCGTCGGGCACCTTGAGCGTCGCCGCCGCGAGGATGATCGGCATCGACATCAGGAAGGAGAAAACCGCCGCGCTGCCCCGGTCGAAGCCGAGCGCGCGGCCGGCGGTGATCGTCGACCCCGAGCGGGAGACGCCGGGCACGAGCGCGAGCACCTGCGCGAAGCCGACGAGGATGGCGTCGCGAGTGGTCATCTCCTCGCGTGCGCGTGTGCGCGGTGCGATCGCATCGACCGCCCAGAGGAGCGCGCCCATCGCGATGAGCGCGATCCCCGTCACGATCGGCGCCCGGAACACCGTCTCGGCATAGTCCTCGAGCAGGAGGCCGGCGATGGCCGCCGGGATCGTCGCGAGCACGATGAACCAGGCGTCGCGCGACGCATCGTCGACGATCCTCCGATGCCGCAGGAGCGTGATCCCCCCCCCAACGAGTCGGCGCCACTCGGCACGGAAGTACCATCCGAGCGCGATGAGGGTGCCGACGTGCAGCGCGAGGTCGAAGCCGAGTCCCGCCGGTTCCCAGCCGAACACCCAGGGGGTGAGGGAGAGATGCGCCGAACTCGACACCGGCAGGAACTCGGTGAGCCCCTGCAGGGCGCCAAGGATGAAGGCCTGGAAGAGCGTCGGTTCGTGCATCGGGGGAAAGCTAGCGGGGCTTCAGCGCGTCTGGTCCAGCGCCTCTCGATAGAGCGCCTCGTACCGCGACACGACATCGGCGGTCGCGAATCGCGTGCGCGCATCGGCCGCCGCCGCCGCGCTCGCCTCGGCCCAGCGCCCCGGTTCGAGGAATCGCACGACCGACGCCGCCATCCCGTCGACGTCGCCGAGATCGTGGAGCGAGCCGGTGACGCCGTCCTTGACGACTTCGGGCACGCCGCCAACGCGGGCCGCGACCACCGGAACGCCGCAGGCGAGGGCCTCGAGCGCACTCAGGCCGAAGCTCTCGCTCTCGGAGGGGAAGACGTACGCATCGGCGGCGGCGAGCAGGGGAGCCACGGCGTCGATCTTCCCGAGGCAGCGCACCTCACTCGCGACGCCCAGTTCGCGCGCCTCCTCCTCGGCCGCGCCGCGATCGGGACCATCGCCGACCATCACCAGCACCGAGGGGACACTGGCGCGCACCTTCGCGAAGATCCGCACGACGTCGCGCACGCGCTTCACCGGTCGGAAGTTCGAGATATGCATCAGCACCTTCTTCCCGCCCCCGAGTTCCTGACGCAGTGAATCGTCGTACCGCGCGCGATCGAAGACCACCGGGTCGACGAAGTTCGGGATTACTTCCACTCGGGAGTTGGCGCAACCGAAGGCGCGGATCGTCTCGTCCTTGAGCCACTGCGACACCGACGTGATGCGGTCCGAGCGCTCGATCGAGAATCGCGTGATCGCCTGATAGGAGCGATCCTGTCCGACGATCGTGATGTCGGTGCCGTGCAGCGTCGTCACGACGGGGAGCGGACGCCCCTGCTCCTTCAACATCTCCTTGGCGATCCAGGCGCTGGTCGCGTGTGGGATCGCGTAGTGGACGTGCAGGAGGTCGAGATTGTGCGAGAGCGCGACGTCGTGCATCCGCACCG
>JANNKK010000007.1:0-2540 GCA_031396245.1 Gemmatimonadaceae bacterium | reverse complement strand
GCCCAGCCGGCCGCTCGTCACGACGAGCCAAGCGCTCGAGACGACCCACACGGTGAGCAGTGCCACCGACGTGAGCGTCAACTGGAAGTCCCAGAGCTTGCCGGCGAAGAAGTTCCGCTCACGGCCGTGCCCGAAGACGATCGCCATCACCGAACGGAGGGACCCGAACAGGTACGACGAGAACCAGAGGAATCCGACGAGACCGCCGATGCCGGACACGGCGCGGGTGCGCACGACATCACCGACGACGGCCCCGAGGGCATCGCTGCTCGCCGTCGCGCCGGAAGGGAGGAGCCCCGAGACGACCGCCGCCGCGAGGTCCGACGCGGCATCAGGGGTGCCCCCGACGACGTAGCCGAGTCCCGAGAAGAGCAGGAGCAGGAATGGAACGCCGGCGAGGAGGACGTTGAACGCCACCCCGCCGGCAAGAAAGAACGCGTCGTCCGTCCCCGCGCTCCGCCAGGCGTCACCGAGGATGCGGAGACGGCTGCTCAGACGCCGTCGTCCTATCCGTCGACCGCGGCCGCTGGACGCCGGTGCCGCGCGAGCCGCTTCTCGAGTGCCTCACGAGCCTCGGACGCGGCGTCTCGCACCGTCGCTCGGGCGGTCTCAGCGTATTCCACTGCTGCCTCTCCGGCCTCCTCAGCGAGGTGCCGCGCCTGCCGCCGCAGCCGTCGGGTCCCGCGTCGCAAAGACGCCCGCGTCTCCTCTCCCGACTGCGGTGCGTAGAGGAGCGCCAAACCGGCCCCCACCGCGACTCCGAGGAGGAAGAGGCCGACGCCACCGCCGCGTCGCTCGATCACCACCGGTCCTTCCCTTTCCTCGGAGTCGTTCACAGCGCTCTCCTACTGCTCGATGAGGACGAGGAATCGCGAGGGCCGCCAGAAGGTCTCGGCCGACGTGATCTTGAGGCTCCCCTTGAACCTGCCGTCCTTGGGCGGGGAAGCCAAGCCCGTCAGGTCGTTCGGTGAGACGATCCGGTAGGCTTTTGCCGGATCGGGCAACGTGAGTTCGCTGAGCGTGCTGCGATCCACCGCGGTGAACGCGCCCGTGTCGAGCGTGCGAGCCAGGACCGCCGTGCGTCCGATGCCCAGCATCCCGCCGCGGAGTTCGATGATGCCCTTGCGGCGCAGTTCATCCTTCTTGCCAGCCACCCAATAGACGGTGTTCGCTTCGGTGGTCAGTGCGGCCGTCTCGGCGCTCAAGGCGGCGCGCTGGCTCTCGAGCTGGGTGTTCGCCTCGCGCAGCGACGTGTTCTCGGCCGTCAGCAACTGCACCTGGTCGAGCAGGGCGACGATCTCCGCCTTCTGCGTGTCGATCAGCCGCTGGAAGGACTTGAGGGTCGAGTCGAACGAGGCCATCTGCGCCTGCATCGTCGCATTGGTGGCCGTGAGTTGATTCACGCGGCGGCGGCTCTGCGCGAGCCGCTCCTCGCTCTCGCGGAGGCGATCGGTGAGCCCCTTCACTCGCTCAGCGAGGGCGGCGCGCTGCTGCGTCGGGGAGATCGCTTCCATCTCGCCCGAGGCGGCCACCGTCGGCTTGCCGGACTTCACCTTGTCGAGCTCGGTGTTGACCTCGGCGATGAACTGCGACGTCTGCACCACCTCGTTCAGCAGTGAGTCCTTCTCGGCGGAGATGGACGCCACCTGCTGGAGCTGTCGGTCGTACTCGGATTTCGAGACACACCCGGTGGCGAGGACCGCCAGGGTGCCAGTGAGGAAGAGCTTACGCATTTCGGGACTCCGTTCTGTGCGCGGTGCGCTTGGGGGGGACAGGCGTGGCCGGGATCCGGCGCTACTCGCCCGCTTCAGCATCGTCAGGGGCCGCCTCGACGGCAGGGCCTCCCGAGCCCGGCGCCCTTCGAGGGATCGCCGGCCCCTTCACGTACCGCCGCACCGTAGCGGATGTTCCCCGCACGCCGAGCTTCTCGAATAGGAACGTGAACTTCTCATCGTACGCCTTGGCGATCGTCGCCTTCGTTTCGGCGGAGAGATCCCAGAGTTTCCGTTTGAAGGGGCCGAGGGCCTTCTTGCGCGTCTTGTAGAAGAACTGCTCGTCGGTATCGCCGGCCTTGCGTTCCTCCGCGGCATTCGTGCGGAGCCAGGCGTAGATCTCCTCGCGCAGGGCGTCGGGGAGATGGTCGTAGAGCATGTTCTGGAACTGCGTTGCGAGGTGGATCTCCGCCGTCTCGGTCTTCGGGAAATGGAAGAAGGCGTCGTCGGGGAGCGTGGAGGCCCCGTGTTGCACCGCGCCGGAGAGGCCGTACTTCGCGCGCGCCACCTTGGAGAGGTCCTCGAGCGTCTTGAAGTCGAGCGCCACGTCCTTGATCGATCCGTCGGCGAGCACCACGCCGCCGTGCGTCGTTCCCGACTGCACCGAGATCTTCGAGAGCCCGGTCATCAAAGAGCCCTTCGCCTGCGCGGCAAGCGTCCGGTTGTAGCCGTCCATGAACGCCTCGAGCTCGGCGACCGTCGAGTTCTCGGTGCCGACCTCGCCGATCTCCCCGCCGAGGGAGATGGTGACGCCCTTGGGTTCGAGTT
>JANNKK010000294.1:0-29237 GCA_031396245.1 Gemmatimonadaceae bacterium | reverse complement strand
CGCCATTCACGTTGCGCGTGACCTGCCGGAAGTCGCGGCTCTATCACTCCGACGCGGTGGCCGAGCGGATCGCGACGGCGATCAAGGCCGCGGTCGCCGGCGCCGTCCATCAGGAGAGCGCGGAGGCGGGCGACGAGGCGCCCGATGCCGCCGCGGGCGCGCAGCTCTTCGTCATCCGGTTCGATCACGACGAGTGCACGGTGAGCGCCGACGCATCGGGGGAGTTGCTCCATCGCCGCGGATACCGGCAAGCGGTGGGGAAGGCGCCGCTGCGCGAGACGCTCGCCGCCGCGATGCTCCTCGGTGCGGGCTACGACCCGTCGCGGCCCCTCGCCGACCCGATGTGCGGTTCAGGGACGATCGCGATCGAGGCCGCGCTGCTCGCGCGTCGCATCGCCCCGGGGATCGGGCGTGTCTTCGCCGCCGAGCGTTGGCCCGTCGCGATCGGGGCGATCTGGAAGGAGGCACGCGCCGGAGCCGCTGGGCGTGCGCTTCCGAGCGCGCCGGCACCGATCATCGCCGGCGATCGGGACGCAGGGGCGATCGAGGCGTCGCGCGCGAACGCGGCGCGCGCCGGGGTGGCCGATGACATCGAGTTCCGCGTCGCGCCGCTCTCGGCCCTCGAAGTTCCCGAGGGTCCGGGACTCCTCATCACGAATCCGCCCTACGGCGTGCGGGTCGGCGAAACGAAGGCGCTGCGCGACCTCTTCGCTCGGTTCGGGCAGGTCGCGGACACGCGCTGCGCCGGATGGGACGTCGCGCTTCTCAGTGCCGACCGCGGCCTCGAACGGCAGACAGGGCTGCCGCTCGAGGAGCGGTTCCGCACGACGAACGGTGGGATCCCGGTGCGACTCGTCGTCGCGTCAGGGTCCGCTAGAACTCGTACCCGAAGGCGACGTTGAGGTGACGGTTGGTGCGCGACCCGGAGGTGAACTCGGTCGCCAGCTGCCGCCACTCGAGACCGACGACGATCGGACCCGCCGGACGCCAGTGCGCGTGCGCCTCGTGCACCGTGTTCAGTGTGCGGCCGCCGGGCAAGACGTGTGAGTCCTCGGGATCGTCGAAGCCGCTGCCGATGCCGAATAGCCAGCGACTCGTTGGCCGCACATTCAGCTGCGTCCAGCCGCCGCTCGTGAGGATGGGTGTGCCGTTGACGCCGATCCCCTGAGCGATCCCGCCGCCGCCCAGACCACGCAGCGCCTCACCGACGAAGGACTCTCCGCGCCACTCGAGCCTCGAGCCGATCGGCACCCGCCAGCTGAGTGCGAACGCCTGCGACCGCTGCGGGGCATCGGTGGCGTCAGCGACCCGGCCGTGATGCATCCCGATGGTCACGAGCCCCGCCTTCTCCTCCTCGCCCCAGTCGACACGCAGCTGCGCCTGCACGAAGGGCGTGCTCGTGCGTTCGGCGGCGTCGAACTGCGTGTCGAACACCCCTCCCGCCTCGCCACTGGTCGGGGCGAGGATCGCGGCCTGCGCGCCGACCCGCACGCGACCGGTCGTGTGCACCGTGCCGCGGATCTGCGGGAGCCAGAGCCAGAGATTGCCGGCGGCGGCGAACCCGGGGATGCCCACTGAAGCAAGACTCACCGGGTCGAGGCCGGCGATAAGGGGCTGGTCCTGGCCGACGAGGAGCTGCGCCCGGGGCCAGTCGATCGTGCCTCGCACGGTGCGGAGCCGGACCAGAGGGAATGTGCGCCCACCACTGCTCGGCAGTTGGCCGCCGAAGAAGTCGACGTCGAGGTCACCGGTGAAGGTCCCTCCGGCGACGTCGGCCACCGAGAGCGCCATCGCGAGCTTCGTCTGGCGGATCGACATCGCGAGCCCGCCCTGCGGACCAGTGCCCGAGTCGGGGCGGGCGAAGACCGGGACATCCGCATTGTTGGT
The DNA here is from genome assembly GCA_031396245.1 of Gemmatimonadaceae bacterium. Classification (GTDB taxonomy): domain Bacteria; phylum Gemmatimonadota; class Gemmatimonadetes; order Gemmatimonadales; family Gemmatimonadaceae; genus Pseudogemmatithrix. Next base: position 27,350 of record JANNKK010000294.1, on the reverse strand, counting down.
CCGGCTCGTATTGGAGAAGACGTTCATCAGGGCGCGGCCGGAGAACTCGACCGCGACGCGGGACTTGGTGCGGAGGGCGGAACCCGCCTCGGTGGCCATCTGCTCGCGCAGCGTGGCGAGGGCGGTCTCGGTGTCCTCCACGCGCTGGCGGAGGGAGTCGAGCTGGGCGGCGGTGGGGGCTTGGGCTCCAGCGCGTGCGGCGAAGGTGATCAGGATCGCGGCGCAGAAGGCACGCCAACTCGCGGCGCTGCTTGACCCTGCGGCGCGACGAGGGGTACCCTTGGGGAGTTCCGCATCGAGGACAGAATGCAGCATCGGTATTCCTCCGGAAGTCTGATCGTGGCGGTCGCGTGCGCACTCCTTGTCTCGGGTGCGAGCGCGGCGCCGTCGGGTGCGCAGGGAAGCGTCTCCGGACGCGTCTCGATCCAGGAGCGCGCAGGGGAGACGACGAACGATTTCAGCAGCACCGTTATCTATCTGATTCCGCAGGATACCGCGAGTCTCAGGCCTAAGGTGATGCGCACAAACATCACGATGAGCGGCCGCGCCTTCGTGCCGCGGGTGCGGGTCGTGACACCGGGGAGCCGGGTGGACTTCCCGAATCAGGACCCCTTCAGCCACAACATATTCTCGTCGACCAGCGGGGCGACCTTCGACCTCGGGCTCTATCCGGCGGGGAAGGCGAAGGATGCGCCCTTCCGACGTCCCGGGGCCTATCCGATCTACTGCAACATCCATCCTCGGATGACGGCATTCGTCGTGGTGGCGCCGTCACCTTGGTTCGCGCAGGTTGGGAATGACGGGCGGTGGTCCATCGCCGACGTGCCGGCGGGCCGTTACACGCTCGTGGTCTGGCACGAACGGGCGAACACCGTCTCGGTCCCGATCGACGTGATCGAGACGGGGCTCGCCAGTCTCGCCACCACGCTCGACGCGCGCGGGTTCAAGTTCGCGGAGCACAAGAACAAGTTCGGCAAGGAATACGACAAGACCGCGGTCCGTTACTGACCGTAAAGAAACCTCCAGCCCCGCAGCCGTGAAGCCGAAAGGTCTCAGTCTCACTCTCAAGATCTTCCTCGGCACGGCGCTCGTGGTCGTGGTGATCATCGGCGTCACGCTTGCCCTCGCGACAAGACAAGCCGAGCGCGCCGCGAACGAATCGGTCGACCGCGTGCTCGGCTCGGCGCGCGAGGCGCTGAACGCGCAACTCTCCGGCGACGCCTCCGGTCTGCTGCGTGCCGCCGAGGCATTCGCCGAACAGCCGGGCTTCCGGTCGATCGTTGAAGCGCGCGTCGGCACCGATGTGTTGGACCAGGCCGGTGAGGCGGCGCAGACCCTGCGTGCGACCTGGGTGCAGATCACCGACGGCGATGGCCAACGGCTCGCGAAGAGCGACGACCCCGGCGCGCCGCAGGTGGACATGAGCGGCTCGGCGGAGATCGGCTCGGCGCTGAGTGAAGAGAGCGTCACCGGATTCGGCGTGAGCCGCGACAGCGTGATCGTGCACCTCGCCGCAGTTCCGATCTTCGGCGGCGGACGGATCGTCGGTGCGCTCCTCGCGGCGCGCGCGATCGATGACGAGTACGCTGCCTCTGTGAAGATGAAAGCGGCCTCGGGTCTTGAGGTGATCTTCTTCACCAACGACGCGCAGGGTGGCGTGGTCCTCTCCGCCTCGACGCTCGGCCGCACGCCGGAGGTGATCGAGGCGATCCGCCCCTTCGTCGCGATGGCCAATGACTCCACTGACGCGCGCGTCGAGCAGGAACTCGGCGGCGTACACTACGTCGGCCTTGCCGGCGCGCTCCGCTCCTCGGGCGGCGCCCCGGCCGGCGGCTACCTGATGCTGCGCGACCGGGACGCCGAGTTCGCTTCGTTCGCGCGACTGCGCCAATCGCTGCTCCTCTCGGGCGGGCTGGGCATCCTCGTCGCGGCGTTGCTCTCGCTGCTCATCGCGCGCCAGATCACGCGGCCGCTGGCGAAGCTCGTCACCGCGACCAAGCGCGCGGCCGATGGCGACTACGCCGCCGAGATCCCCTCGACGAGTCGCGACGAGATCGGCGTGCTCGCCGGCGCCTTCCGCGGGCTCCTCGCCGACCTCAAGGAGAAACAGGAGCTCGTCGAGTTCCTCTCGAGCGCCGATCAGGCGAAGACGGTGCAGATGCGGGCGATGTCGGCGACGACCGAGCAACGCATCGCCGGCGTGGGCCTGATCCCCGGGAGCAAGTTCGCAGGGCGCTACGAGGTGAAGGAGATCCTCGGCGAGGGGGGGATGGGCACCGTGTTCAAGGCGGTCGACACCGAGCTCGGCGAGGTGATCGCGGTCAAGACCCTGAAGCAGGACTTCTTGGCACAGGACTCGACCGCGCTCGAGCGGTTCAAGAGCGAGATCCGACTCGCCCGCCGCATCTCGCACCGCAACGTCGTCCGCACGCACGACCTCGGCGAGAACTCCGGCATCTACTACATCACGATGGAGTATGTCGAGGGGAAGTCGCTCAAGGACCTCATCAAGGCCCGCGGCAAGCTGCCGATCCCGATCGTGCTCTCGGTGGGCAAGCAGCTCGCGCGCGCGCTCGAGGTCGCGCACGAGCAGGGCGTCATCCACCGCGACATCAAGCCGCAGAACATGGTCGTGGAGTCGAACGGTGTGCTCAAGGTGATGGACTTCGGCATCGCGCGGCTCGCGACCCGGAAGCCGGAGAGCGGCGTCACCCAACAGGGGATGATCATCGGGACGCCCGAGTATATGGCGCCCGAACAGCTTTCCGGCGACGACGTGGACCAGCGGGTGGACATCTACGCCGCCGGCTGCGTCCTCTACGAGTGCCTCACCGGCACGCCGCCGTTCACCGCCGATACCCCGTACCAGCTCGTGGCGAAGATGCTGGAGGAGACGGCCCCGTCGCCGCGGACGATGAACGCCGAGGTGCCGCCGGCGCTCGACGCGCTGGTGATGTCGGCCATCGCGAAGGACCCGGCGCAGCGGCCGCAGACGGCGCTCGCGCTGCACGACCTCCTGGCGGCTATGGGGTAGGGGCAGGTCTTCGGAGCGCCATTAGATTCCCGGCTATGTCCGAGCAGCCCATCGCCTCCGTCTTCAACGACGCCTACGCCGCCGAGCAGTTCGAGCGCTATCGCCGCGACCCCGCTTCGGTCGAGGAGTCTTGGCGCCAGTTCTTCCGCTTCGCCGATCAGGCTGCTGGCCTCCCTAGCTCCGCATCCCGCGTCGGAGCACCGCCGTCCGCCGTCGCGCCGTCCGCCGTCTCCCAGAATGAGGACTACGCCCGCAAGGTCGCTGGTGCCGCGCGCTACACCACCGCCATCCGGACCTACGGCCACTTCGCGGTCCAGCTCGACCCCCTCGGCACGCCCCCGCCCGGCGCGCCCGAACTGACGCTCGATTTCTTCGGCATCACCGAGCCCGACCTCGACATCGTCACCGGCGCCTCCCTCGGATTCCCGCACCTCGCCACCGCGCGCGACGTCGCGGACCGGCTCAAGAAGCGCTACTGCACGAACCTCGCGGTCGAGGTCCAGCACTTGGGGAGTGAGGAGGAGCGCGCCTGGTTCCGGCAGCTCTTCACCGAAGAGAGGCTCACCGCACCCCTCACGAACGACGAGCGGCGCGCGGTCCTGCGGCGACTCACGGAGGTGGACGGCTTCGAGCGTTTCCTCGGCCGTGCCTTCGTGGGCTACAAGCGCTTCTCGATCGAGGGCACCGACGCGATGGTGCCGATGCTCGACGCCGCGATCGACGCCGCGGCGGCGGCGGGAGCGATGCACGTCGCGATCTCGATGGCGCACCGAGGTCGGATCAGCGTGCTCACGCACGTGATGGGGAAGCCCCTCCCCCTCATCTTCAGCGAGTTCAAGGGTCACCACAGCCACCTCGCCGGCGCCTCAACCGGCGACGTGAAGTACCACCTGGGCTACGAAGGGGCGCGCGACACGAAGCACGGACGGATCGAGGTCTCGCTGCTGCCGAACCCCAGCCACCTCGAGATCGTGAACCCGGTTCTGCAGGGTCGGGCCCGCGCGCTCCAGCGGAACGGCATGAACTCCCCGACCCGCGACGAGTCACGCGTGGTGCCGCTCTGCATCCACGGCGACGCCGCCTTCCCCGGCGAGGGGATCGTTCCCGAGACGATGAACCTCTCGCGCCTCCGCGGCTATCGCGTCGGCGGCACGCTGCACCTCATCGTCAACAACCAGGTCGGCTTCACCACTGATCCGGTGGACGCCCGCTCGACCCGATACGCCAGCGACATCGCGAAGGGGTTCGAGATGCCGATCATCCACGTCAACGGCGATGACGCCGAGGCGTGCATCATCGCGATGCGGATCGCGGTCGCTTACCGAACGCGCTTCAAGAAGGATTTCCTCGTCGACCTCGTCGGGTATCGCCGCTGGGGCCACAACGAGGGGGATGAGCCGAACTTCACCCAGCCGCTCCTCTACGAACGCGTCCGCTCGCACCCGACGCCGCGGCAGGTCTGGGGCGCGCGCCTCGTCTCCGAAGGACTCGTGAGCGTCAGCGAAGTCGAGGCGCTCGACCGGGAGATCGCGGCCGGATTCCAGTCCGCATTCGAGGCGGCCAGGGACGACATCGACGACGACCATGAGATCACGCGGGAGATCACGCAGGTGACCCCGGTGATCCCGACGGCCGTCCCCGCCGCCGACCTCGTGCGCTACAACGAGGCGCTGCTCGCCTATCCGCACGAGTTCACGCCCCACCCGCGACTCGCGAAGCAGCTCGAGCGGCGGCGCGAGGCCCTCGGGCCCGACGGGGGCATCGACTGGGGACACGCCGAGGCGCTCGCCTTCGCGTCGATCCTCGCCGAAGGCACCAACATCCGGATGTCGGGGCAGGACGTCGAGCGCGGCACCTTCTCGCATCGTCACGCGGTCCTCAGCGATGTGACCAACGCGAAGAAGTACCCGCCGCTGGCGCACTTCACCGGCGCGAAGGGGATCTTCGAGATCCACAACTCGCCGCTCTCCGAGACCGCCGTGCTCGGGTTCGAGTACGGCTTCAGCGTCGCCGCACCCGACACACTCACGCTCTGGGAGGCGCAGTTCGGCGACTTCGCCAATGTCGCGCAGCCGGTGATCGATCAGTTCATCGCCACCGACCGGGCGAAGTGGGCGCAGGACTCGGGGATCGTGCTGCTCCTGCCGCACGGTTACGAGGGGCAGGGACCCGAGCATTCGAGCGCGCGGCTCGAGCGCTTCCTGCAGCTCTGCGCCGAGGGGAACCTCAGGGTCTGCTATCCGAGTACGCCGGCGCAGTACTTCCACGTCCTGCGTCGGCAGTCGCGTTTGGAACGCCGTCGTCCCCTCGTCCTGATGCAGCCGAAGTCCCTGCTGCGCCTCGCGCAGGCGGCGTCACGGATCGAGGACCTCGCCCTCAACGGCTTCCGCGCGGTGCTCGACGATCCGCAGGGCGCGGAGAAGCGCTCGACCGTGAAGCGGCTCGTCTTCTGCACCGGGAAGGTCTATTACGACCTGCTCGCCAAGGGGATCCCGGCGACTGTCGCCGTCGTGCGGATCGAGGAGCTCTATCCCTGGCCGCACGAGGCGGTCGCACGGATCGTCGACGACTACCCAGGCGTCGAAGAGGTCGGGTGGGTGCAGGAGGAGCCGAAGAACCAGGGAGCGTGGAGCTTCATCGCGCCGCGACTCCGCGTCTCCACCGGCAACTCACTCGTGATCCGCTACATCGGGCGCAACGAGCGGGCGAGCCCGGCCGAGGGCTATGCCGCGGCGCACACCGAAGAGCAGGCGCGCCTCGTCGCCGAGGCGCTCCAGCCCACGGTGCGACCCTCGGCTGCCCGCCGCATGTCGACCCCGATCCGCGGCTCCGAGGGTGTCACGCGCTGACGTGACGCGCCCGCGTGTCGTGATCATCGGTGGTGGCTTCGGCGGACTCTACGCCGTTCGCGCCCTCGCCGGGGCGCCGGTGGACGTCCTGCTGATCGACCGCACGAACCACCATCTCTTCCAGCCACTGCTCTACCAGGTCGCGACGACCGCGCTCGCGCCGAGCGACATCACCGCACCGATTAGGTGGATCCTGCGGCGCCAGCGGAACGTCACAACGCTCCTCGGCACCGTCGATCAGATCGACCGTGCAGCGAGAACGGTCCACGTGCTGGGCGAACGCGAACCGATCACATACGATTACCTCATCGTCGCTCCGGGCGCCCGGCACGCCTACTTCGGCCACCCCGAGTGGGAGGAGTGGGCGCCGGGCCTGAAGAACGTCGAGGACGCACGCCGCATCCGGAAGCGGTTCCTGATCGCCTTCGAGCGCGCCGAATGGGAGGACGATGCGTCAATGCGCGACACGCTGCTCACTTTCGTGATCGTCGGCGGCGGACCCACCGGCGTCGAGCTCGCGGGTGTCCTGCCGGAGATGTGGCGCCGCGCCCTCCGCCCCGACTTCCGGCGCATTGCCGGTGCGCGCGTGCGGGTGGTGCTGCTCGAGGGAGGGCCGCGCATCTTGCCGGCGATGCCCCCGTCACTCTCGGCGCGGGCCCAGCGCGACTTGGAGAGGCTCGGAGTCGAGGTCCGTACCGGCACGACGGTGACGTCGATCGATGCGGAGGGCGTGTCGATCGGCGCTGAGCGCATCCGGTCGGAGTCGGTCTTCTGGGCGGCGGGCAATGCCGCATCTCCGCTGGGCCGCACGCTCGGTGTCCCACTCGATCGCGCGGGACGCGTGAGTGCCCAGCCCGACCTTTCCCTTCCCGGGGACCAGCGGGTGTTCATCGTCGGGGATCTCGCGGCGATGACGCGCGAGAATGGCGAGCCGGTGCCCGCGGTCGCTCCAGCCGCGATGCAGATGGGCGCGCACGCTGCGAAGAACATCCGCGCGCTCCTCGCCAAGAAGCCGACGCGTCCCTTCCGCTATGTGAACAAGGGGGACCTGGCGACGATCGGACGGAACAAGGCGATCGCGTCCTTCTTCGACGGCAAGCTGCGGATCGCCGGTTATCTCGCGTGGTACTTCTGGCTCCTCCTCCACATCATGTACCTGGTGGGATTCCGGAACCGGCTGAGTGTGCTGCTGCAGTGGGCGTACAACTACATCTTCTACGAGCGGGGCGTGCGGTTGATCACCGAGACCGAGGACGCCGAGCTCTCGCGGCGCCGCGCCCCTACGCCGTAGCCGGTTCGTGCGGCGGGATGTGCTTCTCGATCCCGAGGCCGAGGAAGATCGTGCCGGCGGCGAGGAGGGCGCCGGTGAAGAAGGGGACGCCCCTGCCGAGATAGTCGAAGGCGAATCCGGCCCAGAGCGGGCCGATGATCCGCGCGATGCCGCCGAACGACTGCTGCACGCCCATATAGAGCCCGCGCTCGTGATTCGGGATCACCTGCGAGAGCATCCCGGTCACGCAGGGGAAGGTGAAGGCGGTGCCGAGCGGGACGAGGCCGAGCGCGATCGCGAGGCCGATGTAGTTGGTCGAGAAGGGCAACGAGAGGAGCCCGAGCGCGAGCAGGAACTGTCCGTAGCGGGAGAGCCGCGGCTCGCGGTAGCGGTCCACCATCGGCCCCAGGAAGAGCGCGCGCGTGACCACCGAGAGCACGCCAACGTAGGCGAAGACCCAACCGATGTTCGTCTCGTCGATCCCGAACCGGCCGTAGAGGAAGAGTGCCAGGATCGCGTTCATCCCGGTGAAGGCGCCCATCCCGATCGCGTAGATGAAGATGAGGCGCGACGCCGGCTCTCCTGGGTGCGAGATCACGCGCCGCACCGCCGTGCTCGACCTCCGGATCACCGGGTGCTCGCCGGTCTTCGACCCGACGCGCACGTTCGACTCGGTGAGGTAGAAGTAGGCGAAGGCGAAGGTGACGAGGGTGAGCGACGCCGCGAGCAGCCCGGGCCACGCGGGGCCCAACCGGGCAGCGAAGGAGCCGATCACCGGGCCGATCGCCACGCCCGCGTTCGTCGCGGCCGAGAGCCAGCCGAGACTCTTCGCGCGGTCCTTGGGCGCGGTCGCGTCGGCAACGTAGGCCTGGATCACGCCGACCGTCCCGCCACCGGCCCCTTGCACGATGCGCGCGAGGAAGAGGAGTTCGAGCGAGTTCGCGAATGCGAAGACGATGAAGGCGACCCCGCTAGCGGCGAGCCCGACCAGCAATGCGGGGCGGCGGCCCATCCGGTCGGAGACCCGACCCCAGATCGGCGCGCTCACCAGCTGCGTGATCGAGAAGGAGGCGATCATCAGGGCGATCACGAAGCCCTCGCCCCCCATCCCGAGCGCGTCGAGTCCCCTCCAGAGGGCGCCCTGACCGATGAACCGCTTCGCGTAGAACGGCAGGAGGGGGAGCACGATCAGGAGCCCCACCATATCCATGAACGCGGTCACCATCAGTACGACGAGCTTGCCCAGGCGATCCTCGGCGCGCAGGAGGTCCAGCGAGCGGAGAAAGATAACCTGCATAACTTTCAGGCATGATCGAACGGATCGGCCGGGCGGCACGGGAGGCGATGGAGGCGTTCGGGGCCGCCGGGCACCTCACCGTCGAGGCGCTCAAGTCCTCACGCGACGTCCGCACCTGGTGGCCGAACTTCACCGAACAAGCCCGCCGACTCGGTGTCGATTCCCTGCCGATCGGGATACTGATCGCATTGTTCACCGGCGTGGTCCTCGCGCTGCTCGCCAGCTACAGTTTCACCGGCGCGGTGCCGCGGTACCTCGTCGGCACGCTGGTGCAGAAGACGGTGATGATGGAGCTCGCCCCGGTGCTCACCGGGCTCGCCCTCGCCGGCCGTGTCGGTGCGAACATCGCCGCCGAGCTCGGGACGATGCGGGTGACCGAGCAAGTGGACGCGCTCGAGACGCTCGCCTATGACCCCATCGCCTATCTCGTCGTCCCGAGAGTGCTGGCCGGGATCGTGATGTTCCCGGTGGTCGTCGGCGTCGCGATGTTCATCGGCCTCGGGGCAGGGTGGGCGGCATCGCTGGTGCTCCTCGACCTGAGCACGCACGAGTTCATGAAGGGCGTGCGACTCTTCTTCGATGGCTTCGATGTGCGCTACGGACTCGTGAAGGCGGCGAGCTTCGGGTTCGCGGTGACGGTGCTGGGGTGCGTGAATGGACTGCGGGCGCGCGGCGGGGCGCAGGGGGTCGGCGCCGCGGCCACGGGCGCGGTCGTGCAATCGGCAGTGATGATCCTCGTGCTCGACGCCTTCTGGGCGATGGTCTGGCTCCTCGGGAGGGCCCGGTGACGAAACGTTCGAATGACTGGCTCGTGGGTGTGGTGATCATCGTGACGATGATCGGCATCGTCGCCACGACCCTCTGGTTGCAGCAGGCCGACTTCGGCGAACGGCGCACCGGCGTCACGGCGCGATTCCGCGACGTCGGCAACATGCAGGTCGGCAACTCGGTGGTGATCCGCGGCGTGAAGGCCGGCCGCGTCCGCGGGCTCTCACTCGCCTCGCAGGGATGGGTCCTGGTCGAGATGGACCTCGACGAGGGGATCGTGCTCCCGAACGACCCGGTGGTGCTGATCCAGGCGGCGACCCTCTTCGGCGAGTGGCAGGCGACGGTCGCGGCGCGTGATGCCGCGCCGCGGATCGGTGATGTCGCGGCACAGCTCGCCGATGCGACAGGCTCCCCCGATGGCGCGCTCCCCGGCGCGGTCCTCCCCGACATCGCACAGCTGACGACGGTGGCCGGCGGCATCGCCGGCAACGTCGCCTCGGTCGCCGAGCGCGTGCGCACCGCCTTCGATGACAGCGCGGCGCGCGAACTGCGCACCTCGATCCGCAACTTCAGCGTCCTCTCGGCCGACCTCGCGCGCGCCGTCCGGATCCAGTCGCGGAATCTCGACTCGATCACCGCGAACGTTCGCGTTGGCGTGGCGGACCTCACCGAGACGTCGGCCTCGCTGCGCCGGACGATGTCGCGCGCGGACTCCGCCACCCAGGCGGGCGAGATCCGCAACATCATCACCGAGACCCAGCGCACCGTGGCGAGTCTCCGCTCGGCCGGCGAGCGGATCGACTCGCTCTCCAAGTCGCTGGAGTCGGCCGAACGGAACCTGCGCGCGGTCGTCACCAAGGCTGACAGTGTGCTCGGGAAGGTCGACCGCGGTGAAGGGTCCCTCGGTCTCCTCGTGAACGACCCGAGTCTCTACCGGAACACCGACTCGCTGCTGGTGGACCTGCGGTCCCTGATCGCGGACTTCCGGAAGGATCCGAAGAAGTACTTCTCCTTGCGCGTCTTCTGACCACTCACTTGGGCACCACGCGATGACCAACCGCCGAGAGTTCCTTGTTGCCGCGTCGACCGCGGGGGCGGCACTGACCCTCGGTGCCCGCCGCGCCGGGGCAGAGGACGCTGGCGCGCCACAGGGCACCGACCTGCCGCCGGCGATCCGCGCCCTCCGGCCGATGACCGACGGTGTCGCGCCGATCAGCGTCGCTGAGCGGCAGGGGCGGCTGGAGAAGGCGAGGCGCCTCATGCGCGAACGCGGCGTCGACGCGCTGATGCTCACCGGCGGCACCTCGATGGTCTACTTCACCGGGATCCAATGGGGGATCAGCGAGCGGCTCCTCGCCGCCTTCATCCCGGTCGCCGGACGTCCCTTCCTCGTCACGCCGAAATTCGAGGAAGAGCGGGCGATGGAACAGGTCGCCCTCGGCCCGATGACCGACGGCGCCGACGTGTACGCCTGGGAGGAGGACGAGGATCCCTATGCGCTCGTCGCGAAGGGGCTCGCCGCCCGCTCGCTCGCGACCGCGACGATCGCCGTCGAGGAAACGGTACGCTTCCAGTTCAGCAATGGCGTCTCGCGGCTTCCCGCCGTGCGGATCGCCGACGGCACGCCCGTCACGGCTGGATGCCGGATGGTGAAGGACGCGCACGAGATCGCGCTGATGCGCCACGCGAGCCGGGTCACGCTCGCGGCGTACGAGGCGGCGTGGAAGTCACTGAAGGAGGGGATGACGCAGTCGGAGTTCGCACGGCTCGTCTCCCTCGCCCACACGCAACTCGGATACAGCGGCTCGGCCGGCGTGCAGGTCGGGAAGTACAGCGCGTTGCCGCACGGGTCCGCCACGCCACAGGTCGTGCGCGAAGGGAGCATCCTCCTCATCGACGGCGGCTGCAAGGTCGAAGGGTATAGCTCCGATCTTTCGCGCACCTTCGTGCTCGGCACGCCCACCCAGCGGATGAAGGACGTCTTCGAGGTCGAGCACCGCGCCCAGACCGCGGCGCTGCGGACGGCGCGGCCCGGACTCCCGTGCGAGGCGGTCGACGCGGCGGCTCGAAAGGTGATCGTCGATGCGGGCTTCGGTCCCGACTACAGGTACTTCAGCCATCGCGTGGGCCACGGGATGGGGATGGATGGGCACGAGTGGCCCTACCTGGTGTGCGGCAACACCCTCCCGCTCGCGCCGGGAATGGTCTTCTCCGACGAACCGGGGATCTACCTGCCCGGGGAGTTCGGCGTGCGGCTCGAGGACGATATGGTAATCACCGAGGGTGGAGCCGAACTGTTCACACCGCAGTCCCCGAGTCTCGAGCGGCCGTTCGACGTGGCGTGACGACGGCGGACGGCAGACGGCGGTTGGCAGTAACCGCCGACCGCCAACTGCCGTCCGCCGTCTTCCCCTATGCGAGCATTCCTGCGAGTGAGGCGGAAGTAAAGGCAGCCAGATTTCCCGCGACCATCGCCCTCAAGCCCAGCGCCGCGATGTCCTTCCGCCGCTCAGGTGCGAGTCCACCGATCCCGCCGATCTGGATCGCGATCGAGGAGAAGTTCGCGAAGCCGAGCAGGGCGTAGGTCAGGATGATCGCACTACGCGGCTCGAGTACCTGGGTGCCGCTCAGGTCCGACGCGAACTGTGCGTAGGCGACGAACTCGTTCAGTGTCGTCTTGAGGCCGATCAGGCTGCCGACGTACGCGGTGTCTGCCCACGGTACGCCCATCACCCAGGCGAGCGGCCGCAGCAGCGTGCCGAGGATCATCTGCAGGCTGAGTCCGTCGATGCCGACCAGCGCGCCGCCCCACCCCAGCATCGAGTTGAGCAGCGCGACGAGCGCGACGAAGGCCATCAGCATCGCAGCGACGTTGATCGCCAACTGCACGCCCTGCGCCGCGCCATTCGCCGCCGCCTCGATCACGCTGTTGTCGGCGGAGTCGGACGTCAGGAGTCGCGCGCGCCATCCACCGACGTTGGGAGGCCGGTCGACGACGGTGTCCGCCGCCTTCACGCCGGCGGCCGTCTCCGGCACCTCGGTCTCGGGGAGGATGATCTTCGAGAGCGCGAGCCCGGCCGGCGCATTCATCACGCTGGCCGCGAGGAGGTGTGCGGCGATCCCCGGGAAGTAACCGGAGAGCATCCCCACGTAGGCGGCGAGCACGCCCCCCGCCACCGTCGCGAACCCGCCGACCATCACCGTGTTGAGCTCCGATCGCGTCATCTTCGCGACGAAGGGCTTGATGAGGAGCGGCGCCTCCGTCTGGCCGAGGAAGATGTTCCCCGATGCCGAGAGCGTCTCGGCGCCCGACGTGCCGAGCGTCCGCTGCATCACCGAGGCGAGTCCTTTCACGATGAGCTGCATGATGCCGAGGTAGTACAGCACCGACATCAACGCCGAGAAGAAGATGATCGTCGGCAGCACGTTGAAGGCGAAGAAGGCCCCGGTCTGCGCGACCATTCCCGTCGTCGCGCCGTCGCCGGTCACAGGCACCGACGACTGCACGAGATTGCCGAAGACGAATCGCGCTCCCTGCTCCTGGAATCCGAGCAGCGTCGTGATCCAGTCACCGACCGTCTGGAAGATCGCGCGGCCGAAGTTCGTCTTGAGGACGATCACACCGAAGACCGTCTGGAGCGCGATGCCGGACGCGACGAGCTTCCAGTTGATCCGCTTGCGATCGTACGAGATGAGCCACGCGATCGAGAGCATCGTGGCGATGCCGATGATGCCGATGAGTCGCTCGCCGATCGGGAGGTCGAGCCCGCCGCGTGCAGCGGCGAGTCGCTCGGCGGCCGTCTGCGTCTGGAGGAGGATCTGCAAGCCGGCCGTGGCGATCATCAGGGGTCCCGTTCGAGAAGCTGTGAAGCTACGGGTGCTCGGCGGGGGTCCGCCACTCGCGGCCGCGCCGACACCGCCCTTGATTTCACCGGATGGCTGAGCGCTTGCGCACGCGGTTCCTCGTGATCGGCTCCGGGATCGCCGGACTGCAGTCGGCGTGGCGTGCCTCCGATCACGGCGACGTCGTCGTGCTCACCAAGCGCACCCTCAAGGACTCGGCGACGGCGTACGCGCAGGGCGGCATCGCGGCCGCCCTCGGGGCCGGTGACTCGACCGCACTCCATCGCATCGACACGCTCGCTGCCGGCGCCGCGCTCTGCGACGCCGCGGCGGTCGAAGTGCTCGTCGCCGAGGGACCTGACCGGGTGCGCGAACTCGCCTCGGCGGGCGCGGTGTTCGACACCGATCCGACCGGCCGCTTCACGCTCGGGAGGGAAGCGGCGCACTCACGCAAACGGATCGTGCACGCGAAGGGTGACCAGACCGGCGCCGAGGTGGCGCGCGCCCTCATCGCGCGGGTCACCGAACGGAAGAACATCACCGTGCTCGAGACCGCGCGCGCCCTCGACCTCATCATCGCCAACGGACGGTGCTGCGGGGTGCGCGCCAATGTCGGTGGCCGCGCGGTGGAGATCATCGCCGATGCGACGATCCTCGCGACCGGTGGATGCGGCCAGCTGTACCGCCACACGACGAATCCACTCGTCGCGACCGGGGATGGTTACGCGATCGCGCATCGCGCGGGCGCGCGGCTGGCCGATATGGAGTTCGTGCAGTTCCATCCGACCGCGCTCGACACGCCGGAGAACCCGCTCGCGCTCATCTCCGAGGCGGTGCGTGGCGAGGGCGCGGTGCTCATCAACGACCGGGGCTCCCGGTTCATGTCGCGGCGCCACCGACTCGCCGAACTCGCACCGCGCGACATCGTCGCCCGCGAGATCTTCGCCGAACAGCGCGCGGGGAGCCGCGTCTGGCTCGACGCGCGGAAACTGAGTCGCGTCTTCGCACGCCGATTCCCCGGCATCCTCAAGCTCTGTCTCGCTCGCGGCCTCGACCCGCGCCGCGAGCCCATACCGGTCACGCCCGCCGCGCACTACATGATGGGCGGGGTGATCACCGACCTCGCGGGTCGATCGAGCATCGAGCGCCTCTACGCCTGCGGTGAGGTCTCGCGCACCGGCGTCCACGGGGCGAATCGTCTCGCGTCGAACTCCCTGCTCGAGGGACTCGTCTTCGCCGAGCGCGTGGCGCGCGACGCGGTGAATCAGCCGCGACTCCCCCGTCTCCCGAAGGCGCAGGAATGGAAAGTGATGCCGCTGCGCGATCGCGGTGCCGCCCAGGTCGCCGCCGACGAGATCCGCAAGGTGATGTGGGAGGAAGCCGGCATCACGCGCGACAGCAAGGGACTGCGCTCCGCCAAGAAGTCGCTCGAAGCGATCCGCGCGCGACTCACCGCTGGCATGACCGAGGAGCTCAACATGGTCGACACCGCGCTGCTGATCGTCGAGTCTGCGCTCCAGCGCAACGAGTCGCGCGGTGGGCACTTCCGTTCGGACTTCCCGCGCCCGAAGAACAAGTGGCGCGGGAGGCACATCGAGTGGTGAACGCCCGCTAGTCGGGCGGCGCCGTGGCGGTGAGCATTCCCGTCGCGAATATCACCAACAGGGCGAGAAGCAACTCGACGCCCAGGCTCGTGCGGACCGACGGACGTTGGCCCGACCGGATCCGCGCCTCGGCGCCCCGCCAATGACGGAACCCGAGCAGCAGTACCCCGGCCACGAGGACGAGCTTCAACAAGAGCAGACGTCCCCACGGCGTCCCGACGAGGTTCGCCGTCCCGTGCAGCGCGGTCAGCGTCTGGTAGCCGCCGGTCAGGAGGAGCACCGCCACGCATCCGGTCGCCAGCCGATGGAACGCGCCGAGCATCCGGAGGAGCGTGGCCTCGCTCGCGACCGCCGATGCGCGCCAGAGATGGAAGAGCCCGCCGATCCATCCACCGCTCGCGAGCACGTGGAAGGTGGCGACGGTGAGCGCGAGGGTCGGTTGTGGCGCCGCGACCGGATGGCCGAGCAGGCCCGGCGTCAGCGCGAGTACCACGACGCCCAGCGCGGCCATCCGCCATCCCCGTTCGCGCTCGCGCCGCGCCGAGGCGAATGCGAGGAGCACCACCGCCGCCCAGATCGCCTGCAGGGCGAGTGCCTTGCCGAGCGTCGTGGTCCCGAGCACGGACCGGAGCATCGGGAGCCATGCTTCGCCAGGCTCGACCAGGTCCGTGACCTGCTGGATCGCCCGTGCGACCGAACTGACGAGCAGGAGCGCCGCGGCCCACATCGCACCGCCCGCGGCGTGTCGCGCCGCCGGTGCGCGCTCGGAGACGGTCAGGCCACTCCGGCCCAGCACGAGGAAGCGCGTCGCCACTGCGCCGATCGCGATCATCAGACCCGTAAAGGCAGCCGCGTTGATCAGCGCTGCCGTCACGGAAGCGCGCTCACCGCGGCCTGAGGGTGAACGCGAAGGAGTCGCGCACGACGTGGCCATCCTTCGCCGCGGTCGTCACGTGCACCATCCAGGCGCCGTCGGGCAGTGCACTAGGCATCGGCGCGCTCACCGGCCCATCGGGCTTCGACGGATCCCTCCAGAGCGGCGTGAGCGGGATCGCCTTCGCGCCGGCGCCGACGAGCCGCACGCGGCTCACCGAGAGCTCGATCGGCTCACTGAACCAGAGCTGGAGCTTGGGCGGCAGCGAGGACAGGACGCTGTCCTTCGCCGGCACGCTCTTGAGCAGGCGCGGATGGCGACGCGTCCCCGCGGTGGAGGCGCCCGTCACGAGTGCGACCGCACAGAGGGCGAGGAGGGTCCGCTTCATGGCACCCGAAGGATACCCGCGCGTGCGCACGGGGCGCCACCGCGCGGCGCCCTCGCTCCCTCCCACGCGGTTCCATACGTTTCAACGATGGCCGCCCCCGCCACGACCGAACGTGAGGTGCACGAGCTGCAGCGCCGGATCCGTGCGCTCGCGGTGGAGCGCCGCGCCGTGATCCTCGCCCACAACTACGAGCGTCCGGAGGTGCAGGACGTCGCGGACTACGTCGGGGACTCGCTCGGGCTCTCGCGCGAGGCGGCCAAGACCGACGCCGACATCATCGTCTTCTGCGGCGTGCACTTCATGGCCGAGACCGCGGCGATCCTCTCGCCCACGAAGACCGTCCTCCTCCCCGACCTCGCCGCCGGCTGCTCCCTCGCCTCGACGATCGACGCCGCGCAGCTCCGCCAGTGGAAGTCGGAGCACCCCGGCGCGGTGGTCGTCTCCTACGTGAACACGAGCGCCGAGGTGAAGGCCGAGAGCGACTACTGCTGCACGTCGGGGACCGCGGTCGAGGTGATCAACGCGATCCCCGAGAAGCAGGAGATCCTCTTCCTTCCCGACATGTTCCTCGGCGCGCACGTGCGCCGCGTGACCGGACGAGAGAACATCCACGTCTGGATGGGCGAGTGCCACGTCCACGCCGGGATCGACCCCGCGAACATTCGGCTCCAGCGTCAGCTGCATCCGGAGGCGGAGTTCCTCATCCATCCCGAGTGCGGCTGCGCCACGAGTGTGGTCGAGGCGGTGAGCGCGGGGGACGTCGATCCCGAGGGTGTGCACATCCTCTCCACCGAGGGGATGATCAAGCGACCCGGCGTCTCGGCGAGCGAGAGCTTTATCGTTGCTACCGAGGTGGGCATCCTCCATCGCCTGCGGAAGGCGTATCCGGCCAAGACCTTCTTCGCGGCCAACGATCTCGCCTCCTGCACCTACATGAAGGTGACGACCCTGCCGAAGGTGCTCGCGTCGCTCGAACTCGAGCGGCATCGGATCACCGTGCCCGACGCCATCGCATCGCGCGCGCGGCTGGCGATCGAACGGATGGTCGCGATCGGCGGCGGTATGACCACTCCACCCGGTCCGGGCGTGGACCCCGGCGAGTGATGTCTGCCGGCGATCCCCGGCCCCCGCGCCGGATCACGCCGTTGGCCGCGCCGGTCTTCGTCCCGCCCGGCAGCTTCTTCCCGCTGGAGGAGGAACCGCTCAAGCAGTTCGTGCGCGCCGCGCTCGAGGAGGACCGCGCATTCGAGGATGTGACGACGATCGGGACGGTGCTCCCGTCGCGCCGCAGCCGGGCGGCCCTCGTCGCGCGCCAGGAGGGCGTTCTCGCCGGCATCCCTCTCGCCCTCGCGGCCTTCCGCCTCCTCGACGCGCGGATCGAGATCCGAGTCGACGCCGAGGACGGCGTGCGCGTGGCCCGCGGCGACTCGGTCCTCTTCCTGAGCGGCCCGGCGCGTGGACTGCTCAGCGCTGAACGCGTCGCCCTCAACTTCCTCACGCGCCTGAGCGGCATCGCGACACTCACCGCGCGTTACGTGTCGGCGGTGCGCGGGACCGCCGCCTCGATCCTCGATACGCGCAAGACCGCACCGGGGTGGCGCGATCTCGAGAAGTACGCGGTGCGCTGCGGGGGCGGTGTGAGTCATCGGCGTGACCTTGCCGACGCGGTCCTGATCAAGGACAATCACATCGCCGCCTGTGAGGGGAACGTCACCATCGCGGTGAATCGTGCCCGGGCTCACGCGCCGCGCGGCATGCTCGTCCAGGTGGAATGCGACACCGTCGAACAGGTGCGCGCCGCCGTTACTGCGGCTGCTGACGCCGTGCTCCTCGACAACATGGAACTCGCGGCGCTCAGGGAATCGGTCGGCATCGCCCGCGGCCACAGCGTGACCGAAGCGTCGGGCGGCGTCACGCTCGAGACGGTGCGAGCGATCGCGGAGACCGGGGTGAATCGGATCTCGGTCGGTGCGCTGACCCACTCGGCGCCTGGTCTCGATCTCGGGCTGGACTTCGAGTGACGCCTTGGATCGAGGACGGCCGTCAGGTCAATAGCTCCTGCGCTGACCCCTGATCGCACGCAGCTGCGTGCGCACCTCCGATGCGTCCGCTGTCGGCAGGTTGCAGTGCGTGCCCTGACAGACGAGCGCCTGCGCGGCTGCGGTCGCGTCGGCGCTGCCGCGAAGGACGACGAGCGACGGCACGAACTCCTGCGCCGCGGCGGCGGCCAACTCGCGGAACGCGTGGCTCGACGGATCCCCAGAGAGCGTGAGCTGGACCGGTCCGTGCACCGCAACGTCGGCGGCGCCGAGGAGATGCCCGAACGCCATCGGGGCACGCCGAAGTGAGTTGGCGAGCGTCGCCAGCGCGCACTCGGCACGCCGGCGGACGCTGGCGTCTCCCGTGTGCTCGGCGACGAGCAGCTGCAGCTCCACCGCGAGTGACGTCCCCGAGGGGGTCGCGTTGTCGGTCACGTCGCGGGGACGGGTGACGAGTCGCTCGGCGTCGCGCGCGGTGTCGAAGAAGGCACCCGCGTCGTCGTCCCAGAACTCGCGAACGCAGGTCGCCCCCAACGCGAGAGCGTGGTCGAGCCAACGCCGCTCGAACGTGAGTTCGTGGAGCGCGAGGAATCCGAGTCCGAGGGCCGCGTGATCCTCGAGGAACCCCGGTACCGTCGCGCGCCCGTCGCGCCACGTGCGAAAGGTGCGGTCGCCGCGCAGGAGCGCGCCGGCGAGGAACTCCCCTGCCCGGATCGCCGACGCGCGGAGGACGTCATCATTGAACGCGCGAGCCCCTTCGGCCATCGCGCGGAGCATCAGGCCATTCCACGATGCGACGACCTTCTCGTCCCGCGCCGGTCGCACACGACCCTCCCGCACGGCGAGCAGCCGCGCGCGCGCCTCGTCGAGCGCCGCGGGGTCGGCGGCAGGACGTGCGACGTGAAGGATGTTCGCGCCCTCGAAGTTCCCCTTCGGCGTGACGCCCCACGCCGCCTCCGCTTCCGCCGCGGCGGGACCGAGCGTGCGGCGGAACTCGTCGACCGTCCAGACGTAGAAGAGCCCCTCGTGGCCCTCGCTGTCGGCGTCGAGCGAGGAGTACCAGCCGCCGGCGGGGTCGGTCATCTCGCGCCGGGCCCACGCGAGCGTCTCCTCCGCGATGCGCCTCGCGAGCGGGTCGCCATTCGCCTGCCAGAGCCGCACCGCGAGCCGCGCGAGGAGCGCATTGTCGTAGAGCATCTTCTCGAAGTGCGGCACGAGCCAGATCGCGTCGACGCAGTAGCGGTGGAAGCCGCCGCCGAGCTGATCGTAGAGCCCTCCCTGCGCCATCTTCGCGAAGGAGAAGCGGACGATCCGCAGCCACTCTTCCTCGTCGCTGCGCGCCCAGTGCTTGAGCATCGCGTCGAGGAGCATCGGTTGCGGGAACTTCGGCGCACCGCCGAAACCGCCCTGGTGCGGATCGTGCGAAGAACGCAGTGAACCGATGGCGTCACCGAGTTGCTTCGGCGTGAGGAGCGCGCCGGCCTGGGTCGGTGCTTCGGCTGACGCGTAGATCCCGCGGAGCGCCGTCGCGCCCTTGAGGACGTCGGCACGCTGCGTGCGCCACGCCTCCGACACCGAGACGAGGATCCGCCGGAATGACGGCAGTCCGTGACGGTCCTCGGGCGGGAAGTAGGTGCCGCCGAAGAACGGCACGCCCTCGGGCGTGAGGAACATCGTCATCGGCCACCCTCCCTGGCCGGTGATCGCCTGCACCGCCTGCATGTAGATCGAATCGACGTCGGGACGTTCCTCGCGATCGACCTTCACGTTCACGAAGCGTTCGTTCATCAGTCGCGCGGTCGTCTGGTCCTCGAACGACTCGTGCGCCATCACGTGGCACCAGTGGCAGGCAGCGTAACCGATACTGAGGAGGATCGGCTTGTCGGACGCAGTCGCTGCCGCGAAGGCGTCGGCGCCCCACGCGAACCAGTCCACCGGGTTCGCGGCGTGTTGTTGCAGGTAGGGACTCGATTCGGCAGCGAGGCGATTCGGCATCTAGATTCAGTCTACTCGTCGCCCCACGCTTCGCCCATCAACCTGGCCCCGACTGCGGTGACCGACGACCGAGCCGATCCGCTGGAAGCCGCCGGGGCCCCCTGGCGCCACGCGCTCCTCATCCTCGCTGCCTCGACGCTGCTCAGGCTCGCGCTCGCGGCGGTCGTGCCCCTCTTCCCCGACGAGGCGTATTACTGGGAGTGGTCGCGGCGTCTCGCCGGGGGCTACTTCGATCACCCGCCAGCGATCGCGTGGCTCATCGCCGGAGGCACCGCGCTGCTGGGAGACTCGCCGATCGGTGTGCGGTTCCTGCCGATCCTCGCCGGCTCGGCCGCGATGTTCGCGCTGGTGCGTGCCGCCTGTCATCTCGCCGGCTCGCGCGCGGCCCGGTACGCCGCGCTCCTCCTGGCGTGCCTCCCACTCACCGGCGCCGGACTCATCCTCGCGACGCCCGACGCACCCCTGCTGGCCGGCATCGCGTGGACCCTGTATGCGGTCATCCGTGCGCTCGACTCACCGCTCGGGAGCAGCGGGTCGATGCGATGGTGGATCGTCGCCGGTCTCGCGATCGGCACGGCGATGGCCTCGAAGTTCACCGGCGTGTTCATCCCGCTCGCCTTGCTGATCGCGTTCCTGCTGCACCCGCTGTTGCGCGAGCGATTGCGCGAACCCGGTCCCTGGCTCGCCGTGACGATGGCCTCGCTTGTGCTGGTGCCCGTCCTCCGGTGGAACGCCCAACACGACTGGATCGCCTTCCGTTTCCAGCTCGGACACGGACTCGGCAACTCGACGCGTGAGAGCTGGGTGACGCGGGAGCTGCGCCTCATCGGTGGTCAGTTCGCGATCGTGACGCCGATCCTGCTCCCCCTCCTCGTCGGCACGACGTGGCGGGCGCTTCGCGCCCCGCTTGACTCCAAGCGCTTCGCACTCGCCATCGTCGCTGCGTTCTGCGCGTTGTTCTTCGTCTACAGCGCGACGCGCCGCTCGGTCGAGCCCAACTGGCCGGCGCTCGCGTGGCTGCCGGCGATCGTCCTCCTCGCGTCGGCGCGGTCGGGCGCGCGCAGCGCGTGGGAGCGCCGCGCCGCCTGGCTCGCCGGAGGACTGGGCGCACTCCTCCTCGTGCACGTCGTGCACCCGATCTTCCCCTTGCCGGCGCGCCGCGACCAGGTCTCGCAGGCACACGGGTGGGACGCCCTCGCACGGACAGTCGACAGCACCCGCAACGCGATCGGGACATCGCACGTCGCCGCCAACCGATATCAGGACGCCGCGATGCTCGCGCTCCACCTCCCCGGGCATCCGACGGTCGGCGCGCTCAATCTCGGTAGCCGGCGCAACCAGTACGACCTCTGGGAGCGCTTCACCGATCGTGCGAAGGTGGGGGATGACCTGCTGCTCCTCCTCGAGCTGCCGCGAGAGGGGCTCCCCGGTCCGATCCGACGCCTCACCGGTCACTTCGCTGCGATCGATTCCGGCGCGGCGATCCCGTTGATGCGCGGGGGGGAGCGGGCCGGCACGCGCCGACTCTGGAAACTGCGCGATTGGAGTGGCACCTGGCCCGCCGACTCGACCGATCCGCTGCGCCGCATTCCCTGAACTGGACCACCCGATGAGCGCCACGCCCGCACTCGCCCCCGAGCTCGAACGCTGGTTCGCGGCGCACGACCAACGCCTGCACGACGACCTCTTCGAGTTCCTCCGGATCCCGAGCGTGAGCGCGAGAACCGAGCATCGCGGCGACTGCGCGCGGGCCGCGGCATGGCTCAACGGTCACCTCGCGCGCATCGGCTTTACCAGCGAGATCATCTCGACGCCGGGCCATCCGGTCGTGCTCGCCGAATGGCGCAAGGCGCCCCGCGGCGCCGCCACCCTGCTCGTATACGGCCACTATGACGTCCAGCCCCCGGAACCGCTCGAGCTCTGGACCTCGCCGGCCTTCGAGCCCACGCTCCGCGACGGACGCATCTACGCACGCGGCAGTGTCGACGACAAGGGACAGCTCTGGCTCCACGTGGCGGCGATCGAGGCGCATCTCGCGGCGCGCGGTTCTCTCCCGGTGAACCTCGTCATCCTCGCCGAGGGCGAGGAGGAGGTCGGGTCGGATCACCTCGCGCCGTTCGTCGAGCAGCATCGCGATCGACTTGCCTGCGACGCGGTCGTCATCTCCGATTCGACGATGTTCGCGCCGGGCGTGCCGAGCATCCTCTCGTCGTTGCGCGGCCTCGCCTACTTCCAGCTGGATGTGACGGGTCCGAACAGCGACCTGCACTCGGGGATGTACGGCGGCGCCGTGATGAACCCCGGCACCGCGCTCGCACGCATCATCGCGAGCTTCCACGACGCCGAGGGGCGCGTGGCGATCCCCGGATTCTATGAGAAGGTGCGTCCCTTCCCCGAGAAGGTCCGCGAGGAGATGCGACAACTGCCCTTCGATGAAGCGGCGTTCCAGCACGATCTCGGCGTCGCCGCACTCGCTGGCGAACCGAACTACACCACGCTCGAGCGTCTCTGGACCCGCCCGACTTGCGAGGTGAATGGCCTCCTGTCTGGCTACACCGGCGAGGGGGCGAAGACGGTGCTTCCCGGCACGGCGATGGCGAAGGTGAGTTGCCGGCTCGTGCCCGATCAGGATCCGGCGGAGATCGGTCGGTTGTTCGAGGCACACGTCCGCGCGGTCACGCCGCCCGGCGTCAGCGTGCGGATCACCACGCTGCACGGCGGGCACCCATGGCGCGCCGACCTCACCGGGCCGATCTACGATGCGGCAGCGCGGGCGCTCGCCGCAGCGTTCGGTCGCGCGCCGGTCGTCACCGGCGAGGGGGGCTCGATCCCCGTCGTGAACGACTTCGCGCGCATCCTCGGCGCCCCCGTGCTGCTCGTCGGCTTCGGACTGCCCGGCGAGAATGCGCACGCGCCGGATGAATGGATCAGCCAGGAGAACTTCAGGAAGGGGATGAGGGCGATCGCGGCGCTGTGGGACGAACTACAGGTGAAAGGGGGAAGGGGGGAAGGAGAAAGGTGAAACGCTCCCAGCGTGAATGAAGAAGGCGCGCCACTAGTACCCGGCGCGCCCCTTCCACCTTCCACCTGCCTTTCGACTAGAGCCCCGCCAACAGCGCGTCGTTGGACGTGGTTCCCGCGATCCGTTTGATCAACCACTCCATCGCCGCCTGCGGCGGCATCTGCTGCAGCCCCCGTCGCAGCGTGTAGATCGCGTCGATCTGCTCGGCCTTGTAGAGTTTCTCCTCGCGCCGCGTGCCCGACGTGGCGATGTCGAAAGCAGGGAAGATCCGCTTCTCGGAGAGCGAGCGGTCGAGCTTGATCTCGCAGTTGCCCGTGCCCTTGAACTCCTCGAAGATCACGTCGTCCATCCGCGACCCCGTCTCGACGAGGGCGGTCGCGATGATCGTGAGTGAACCGCCGCCGTGCTGCGGGAGCATCGCGCGGGCCGAGCCGAAGAACGCCTTCGGTCGTGCCATCGCCGATGTGTCGAGGCCGCCGGAGAGTGTGCGTCCGGTGCCGCGTTCCGCGGTGTTGAACGCGCGAGCCATGCGGGTGAGCGAGTCGAGGACGATGACGACGTCCTTCCCGAGTTCGACGAGGCGCCGCGCGCGCTCGAGCACCATCTCCACCACTTCGACGTGCCGCTTCGCCGGCTGGTCGAAGCTCGACGCCACCACCTCACCGACACCCCACGATATCGCCTCGCTCACTTCCTCGGGGCGTTCATCCACGAGGAGGATCAGCAGTGTCGCTTCGGGATGGTTGATCGCGATCCCCTCGGTGATCGCGTGCATCAGCATCGTCTTGCCGGCGCGGGCCGGGGCGACGATCAGCGCACGCTGTCCGTAGCCGATCGGCGCGATGAGGTCGATCGCACGCCGCGTGAGCTCGGGGCCTGCCTTCGCTGGACGTCCGGTCTCGAGCGTGAGCCGGCGCTCCGGATACGACGCGGTGAGGGTCTGGAAATCCGGGCGCCGGAGATCCGGCACCGGTTCGGCCCCGTTGATCGATACGATCTCGGCGACCGAGATGCGGCCACGGTGGTCACGGCCGGTGCGAGCGAGGAGGCCGTCGCCGCGGCGCAGGCCGTACTGTCGGATCAGGTGGGGCCCGACCCAGGGATCGCCGGGTTCGTTCAGGTAGCTGTAGTCGGCGCGGCGGATGAACCCGGCGTCCCGCGCCGGGTCGAACCACCCGTTCGTTTCCCCATCGACAACGAGGATGATCGGCGGTCCACTGTTCGCCGCGTCGCGTTGCTCCCGCGCTTCTCGTGGTTCGCCGCGGACCTCCCCGCGGTCGGGGCGATCGGTCCGCTCCACTCCACGCTCAGCACCACGACCACGACCTCGCTGACGTCGGCCGCGCCGGCCGCGCCCGTTTCGTTCGGGGCGCTCCCCGCGATCCTGCCAGGGACGCTGGCCATTCTGTTGTTCTCGGGGAACGTCCGGGGCTCCGGTCTCACCGCGCTCGGCGGTGGGGTCCATCCCATCTCCCGGTGGTGCAGCGGAGTCGGGGGGAGGAGCCATCGGCGCTTCGGGCGCCTCGGCAGCGGCTGGGTCGGTCGACTCCGAAGTGTCGCGATACGGATCGGCTTCGGAGATGGCGTCAGGTGCTTCTTCGCCACGAGGGCGCGCACCACGCCCACGACGGGGCGGACGACGGCGTTCGTTCATCGGTACAGGTAAGGGACCACGAGGGTCGTTGCGGAAGCGGCAACCGCGTTCCAGCGATGTGAAGCGGTCTCCCTGACGTATCCATCCAGGACCCGGCAATCTGGCCGGGATCGCGTCGCGAAGAGTGGCGCGGCGGGGGAGCGTCTGGGAGCGTAACCGTCCGGGTGGGCATAGCCTCACCAAGACAGACGGTTGATTGAGTATGGCCGAACCGTCCCCGCCGCGCAACCCTCCCATTGCCGGGAGGGGCCTTGGCAGCCTTAGAGGGTCGAAGGGGGGATCCGTTCCCGCACGACGACGATCATGCGCCGGACGAGCCCGATCGCCCGCTCAATACCCTCCCGATGCGCGGGGTCGAGTTCCTCGAGTTCAAGGAGCTGCAGCTCCGCGAGGAGCGCCGCGAGCAGGTTGTTCAGCGCGTGTTGCAGCCCCTTGTCCTCGGGCTTCGACGTCACGGTGCCTCGGTGCCGCGTGGGCGGCGGCGATTAACTTCGGGGATGGTCAGCAGCCGTGGAGACGCGCGTGCCGCAGTGTCGGCTGCCGTGAAGGAATATCGTTCCGAAGCGGATATTCCTAGGCTCCTCGCCCGGCTCGACGCGATCTGCGCTGCCACCGACAGCACCGCCGAGTTGGTCGCCGCCGTCGAGCCCTTCCGTTCGATCCACGAGGTCGCCGGTCCGGTGTACGAGCGCGTCGTCGAGCGGGAACCCGAGAACGCCTCCGCCCTCATCGCCCTTGCGAACGCCTACTGGCTCACCGGACGCGGCCCCGATGTGGTCGGAGCGCTGGCGTCGCGGGCCCTCGCTGCCGACCCCTCGGATCGCGCCGCCTGGCACCTCTGGGCCCTCACCGAGTCCTCGCCCAGGGGCCGGATGACGCGATGGCATCAGGTCACACAGCGGTTCCCCGAGGATAAGCTCGCCCACGCCGCGCTCGCGGATAACGCGGCGAGCGTTGCCGGCGCCGAGAACGACCCGGTGGCCCTCAAGCTCGCGATCGGTACCTACGAGATGCTGCTCGCCGGAGCGACGAGCGAGAGCGAGCGCGCCGCACTCGCCGAGGCGCTCGGGACCCTGCGCCGCTGGAAGGGCTGACCACCCAGACGTCAGCTCGCGCGGTCCTCGCGGTGTCCCTCGCGAGGCGCGACCTGCTCCAGCGCTCGAAGCAGCGCCTCGGTCCGGAAGGGCTTGAGGAGGAGTGGGCGGTGCGTCTGGGCGACGATCTCCTCGGCACTCGCGGTGATGTCGCCGGTCATGAAGAGCGTGCGTTCGGCGAGCCAGGGCTGCCGCGCCCGGGCGAGGTAGTAGAAGGCGTCCCCGCGCATGCCCGGCATCCGCAGGTCGAGGAGGAGGAGGTCGAATCGCTCGTCGAGCATCGCTTCGGCCTCGCGTGGCGTCGCTGCGATGGTGACGTGGTAACCGGCTCGAGTCAGGAGCGCGCCGAGCGCACTGGCCACCGAGCCATCGTCGTCCACCAGCAGGACGTGATCGGCCTTCCGTTCAATCGTCGCCATCATCCGGTGCGGCCTTCGTGTGGCCCGGCACCGGCATCAAGCGCTCGGCGACGTGAGCGACGAAGTCCTCGGGGGTCAGGCGATCACGGGCCCGCGCGGTCGTGAGTCCGCAGGCCCACCGCATCGTCTTCGTGAGGTGGTGCGGGCTCGAGAAGCGGAGGTGCGAGGCGACGTCCTCGATCGCGTAGTCCGACTCCCGCAGGAACGCATAGGCGCGGAGGACGCGCGCGCCGGCGACGAGCTCCCGCGGAGAGGCCAGCTGGGCGCGCTCACATTCACGGTAGATCGTGCGGCGCGAGACATTCGCGGCGGTGGCGAGGTCGCTCACGCCGTGGAAGGCCGCCGGGGTGTGCACGAGCCGCTCGATCGCCCGCGTGACGTTGTCGGGCATCGAGCGGAAGCGTGGGCGGAGGCGCTCGAGGAGTCGTTCCGAGAGACCGACCCCGGGTTGCCGCTCGAGCACCTTGCGGAGCTGCCGCGGATCATCGTCGACACCGTAGAGGACGAGGTGTTCGAGTCCGTCACGTCCCAGCTCGACGAGTGGTTTCAGCGTCTGCGCGGCGAGCACGGAGTAGACGACGAAGGGCACCGAGCGGAATCGGGTGCGGAGTGCGCGGATCGCGTCGGCGCGCGGTTCAGCGGACCCGAAGTGCGGATCGACGACCATCACGTCGACCGGCTGCCGGCGGATGATGCTGTCCGCGTGGTCCCAATCGAGAGCCGCATGCAGGCGGTCGGACTCCCCGACCGCGCCGCGCAAGCGAATGAGCTTCTCAGGTGCGACGCAGGCTCCGACGATCATCCAGCCTCCCGAATGGTTCGAACTCGATTTATTGGCACGAAAACGCTTGTTCGAGACTCAATATATCACTTATCTTTCAGCTGTGGAGCGCCAACTTGAGTGAGCAGGTCACCCGTCTCTCAACCAGGGCCTCCCCGATGCGCACGCGCCGCTTCTCGCTCCTCCTGCTGCTCGCCGTCCTATTCCTCGCACCGCTCGCTTGCACCAACCCGATGGGGCCGAAGCCGTCGGGTGACGACGTCGCCCAGAACAAGCTCTAGCTCACACCCGGCTGAGAGCGGTTTCTGCACTCTCGCGCAGAAGCGCCCTCAGTCCGCTCTGGATCTCGGGCGGAGCCTCGCTGTTCGACGAGCCGGATGTCTGATTCGGGTTCGCCGCCGGTCCGGGAGCTTGCTCAT
>JANNKK010000061.1:0-3714 GCA_031396245.1 Gemmatimonadaceae bacterium | reverse complement strand
GCCGAGGCGACGTGGCTCGGGATCCCGGGGAGCGTGGTGCTGTATGGGGTGTACGCGCTCGGGCTCGCGGCCGCGCTGATGACGGCGATCTACATGACGCGGATGATGCTCTACACCTTCCACGGGCCGAACCGGACGGGCAAGGAGGAGCAGGCGCACCTCTACGAGGCGCCCTGGGTGATGACGGGCCCGCTCGTCGTACTCGGCGTGCTCGCGCTGGTCGGCGGGTGGTTCAACCTCCCCGCGATCACCGGCGGGGCCATAGGGCCGACGGAGTTGCTGCACCACTGGCTTGAGCCGGTGGTCGGTGAGGGCGCGTTGATGGTCACGCTGGGCGCGCCGGCGCATCTCTCGCACGCAACGGAGTACGCGTTGATCGCGACGGCAGTACTGATCGCCATTTCGGGCATTGCGATCGCGGTGTGGCGCTTGAAGCCGGCGGCGCTCAAGGCGGCGAAGGACGCGCCGGCGGAGCAGGGGATCGAGAAGGTGCTCGTCAACAAGTGGTACGTCGACGAGGCCTACGACAGGGTCGTGGTACAGCCGGTGGTCGGCACTTCGCGCTTCCTCCTCTGGAAGGGAATCGACACCGGCATCATCGATGGACTCTTCGTGAATGGCAGCGCCCTTTTCATGCGCGCCTTCGGGTGGGCGGGGTCGCAGCTGCAGTCGGGACGGGTCGGGACGTACGCGTGGGTGCTGGTGCTCGGGGTCGTGTCGGTGCTCTCCGCCTTCTCCTTCCGCTGAGGCGCCGCCGATGACCCAGTTCCTTGCTTCGATCGGCTACAACGGGTGGATCCTGCCGGCCCTCCTCGCGCTCCCGCTGCTCGGCGCGATCCTCATCCTCGCGCTCGGGTTCACCCACAAGGGCGACGGGGATTCGGCGATGCGGAGTTCCCGCAGCGTCGCGTTCTGGGTCTTCCTGGCCGAAGCGGTGATCTCGCTCGGGCTCTGGTGGTCGGTGGATGTGGTGAGCCCCGACTGGCAGGCGGTGGTGGACGCGGCGTGGATCCCGATGTGGGGCGCGAGATTCACTGTGGGAATAGACGGCATCGCGCTGATGCTGGTGTTGCTCACGACGCTGTTGATGCCCCTCACGGTGCTCGGCGGGTGGAGCAGCATCCGCGAGAAGACGCACAGCTACTACGCGCTTCTACTCGTTCTGACGACGGGGATGCTGGGCGTGTTCGTCGCGCTCGACCTCGTGCTGTTCTACGTGATGTGGGAAGTGATGCTGATCCCGATGTACCTGATCATCGGCATCTGGGGCGGCCAGCGGCGGCTCTACGCGAGCATCAAGTTCTTCCTCTACACGATGCTCGGCTCGCTGCTGATGCTCGTGGCGATCATCTGGCTCGGCGTGAAGACGGGTGGCGACGGCGCGCCCAACTTCGCCTACGACGCGGTGCTCAACTACGCCCGCGGCGTCCCACTGGCCCCAAGCATCTGGCTCTTCACCGCCTTCGCGCTGGCGTTCGCGGTGAAGGTGCCGATGTTCCCCTTCCATACGTGGCTCCCCGACGCGCACGTCGAGGCGCCGACCGCCGGCTCGGTGATCCTGGCGGCGATCATGCTGAAGATGGGGACCTTCGGGTTCATCCGGTTCGCGGTACCGATGTTCCCCGAAGCGGCGATGTATCCCACCGTGCGCACCGTCGTGCTCGTGCTCGCGGTGATCGGGATCGTGTATGGCGCGCTCGTCGCGCTGGTGCAGCCCGACTTCAAGAAACTCGTCGCGTATTCCTCGGTGAGTCACTTGGGCTTCGTGATGCTTGGCGTGTTCGCGCTCACTGTCGAGAGCATGCAGGGCGCGCTCATCGTCACGATCAGCCACGGGATCTCGACCGGCGGGCTGTTCCTGCTGATCGGGATGATCTACGAGCGCCGGCACACGCGGCTCCTCGCCGACTTCGGCGGGATCGCCAAGGTGATGCCGATCTTCTCGGTCTTCCTCACCGTCGTCGCGCTGAGCTCGATCGGAGTGCCCGGCACGAACGGATTCGTCGGGGAGTTCTTGGTGCTCGTCGGTTCCTTTAGGACACGGCCGTTCTACGCGGTACTGGCTGCGACCAGCGTGATCTTCGCCGCGGCGTACCTGCTCTGGGCGGTGCAGCGGATCATCTACAACCCGCTCGTCAAGCCGGAGAACGAGGCGCTGAAGGGAAGGGACCTCAACTGGCGTGAGATCGGACTCCTGACCCCGATCGTGATCGGCATCCTCTGGATCGGCGTCTATCCGAAGCCGGTGTTGCAGAAGACGGAGGCGGCGGCCGCGCGACTCGTACGAGAGGTCGAGGCGGCGCGCTTGGGCAACGTCCCCCAGGGGAGGGTCGGCCAATGACCTTCGACCTGGCCGTACCGACGCAGCTGATGCGGGCGCTGACCCCCGACCTCCTGCTGATGGGGGGGGCGATGATCCTGATGCTCGTCGCCGCCTGGCGCCCCGACTCGGATGCGCACCAGCGCTTGGTCGGGAAGTGGTCGCTCGCGCTGCTCGCCGCGACGGCGGCGGCGGTCGTGTGGATGGGAATGGGCGGCATCGGCAGCACGCCCTATGGGCCGATCGCGGTCGACGGATTCCGGTGGACGATCGACCTCGTGATCATCGCGGGGGCGCTCGGCACCATCGCTACGTCGATCGAGTACAACTCGCGCGCCGGGATCGCGCAGGCGGAGTCGCACGTGCTGGTGCTGCTCGCCGTGTCGGGGATGATGATCCTCGCCGCGGGGCGCGACCTGATGGTGATCTTCCTCGGGATCGAGATCATGTCGGTGGCGGTGTACGTGCTCACTGGGCTCGACCGGCGGAGTTCCCGTTCGGCCGAGGCGTCCCTCAAGTACTTCCTGCTCGGCGCCTTCGCGACCGCGTTCCTGCTCTATGGGATCGCCCTCGTCTACGGTGCGACCGGGCACACGCAGATCAACCTGATCCAGCAGGCGATCGGGACGAACGGCATCTCCTTCGAGCCGATCCTCCTCGTCGGGCTCGGTCTGATGCTCGTGGGCCTGGCCTTCAAGGTCGCGGCGGTGCCGTTCCATATGTGGGCCCCGGACGTCTATGATGGCGCGCCGACGCCGATCACCGGTTTCATGGCGGCGACGGTGAAGGCGGCGGCCTTCGCGACCTTCTTCCGCATCTGGTACGAGGCGTTCTACTTCACCTTCACCGCGTGGGCCAACGTCGTCTGGTGGCTCGCGGTGGTGACGATGGTGATCGGCAACGTGGTGGCCCTCGCCCAGAAGAACATCAAGCGGATGCTCGCCTATTCGAGCATCGTGCACACCGGCTATCTGTTGGCGGCGGTGGTGGCGAACTCAGGGCTCGGCTCGGGGGCATTCGTCTTCTACATCTTCGCCTACACACTGGCGACCCTCGGCGCCTTCGCGGTGGTGGCCTCGATGCAGCCGCCGGGGGAGACCGACGCGCCGATCTCAGCGTACGAGGGGCTCTGGCACGTGCGGCCCTGGCTCGCCCTCGCGATGGCGGTGTACCTGCTCGCCCTGCTCGGATTCCCGGTGTTCGGCGGCATCGGCTTCTTCGCGAAGTGGTACCTCCTGCAGGCGCTGCTCGCGTCGCCGATCCAGCTCACCGCGATCGCCGTGATCCTCGTGCTCACCTCGGTGATCTCGGCGGGATACTACCTGCAGGTCGTGCGCGTGATGTTCATGAAGCCACGGCCCGAAGGCGCTCCCGTTGTGATGCCGGTGGGGAAC